>DASVXQ010000588.1:0-23401 GCA_036392615.1 Actinomycetes bacterium
GACGGCACCTTTGCCTTCACCGCCTCGCAGGACCAGTGCGCCAGGCGCAGCCCCCAAAGCGGCGCCCGGTTCAGCTTCTGGCATCCGGACCTGGTGACCCTGCACGTGTGGCTGTGGTACCCCAACCCCGCCGGCCTGTACAACAGCACCAACCCCTGGATCACCCCCTTCAACCGCGGCTAGATGCATGCTTCCGATTGGACCGGGACGCGCCTGGGACCCACCGCTGCTCACACGGGTCGACGGCGGGGTGGCCGCCGCAGCAACCGCGCCGAGTTGGGTCACCATCAGGGCGCCACCGGGGGCCTCGCCACGCCTCCGCATCGACACCAGATGGGGGAAGGAGAAGGAGATGGCGGACTTCGGACCTGTTGGGGGACCCGGCGGCGGACCATTTGATGACCTGAAAGACCTCGGCTTGGATCCTTCGACAATCAGGATTGTCGGGCTCATCATCCGCAGTGGTCAGTTTATCGACGCTATTACGCCGATCTATTTGGATGGGGCGGGTCAGCTGGCGCTTCCGAAGCATGGTGGCGACGGAGGACTGGAGACGAGATTCGGGCTGAGATCTGGTGAATTCATCACCGAGATCAGCGGCAGAAGTGGCGAGTTCGTGGACTCGCTGACCATCGAAACGAACCTGGGCGCGCGCATTGGCCTCGGCGGCTTGGGCGGCGGTCCCGTGGAGGGCTACGAGATCCCTCCGGACACAGAAGGCACCCAAGAGGTGGTCGCATTCTTTGGCGCCTCGGGCACGTTCATCGACAGCATCGGTATCCACACTCGGCCACGTTAGGGACGGTACTTCGTGGGCCCGGCGGGCCCGCAACCCTGCTCCTCGACTTCGGCGACCATGCTGCGGCGTTCAGCTTCCCGATCCGCCGCCGGGTCCTCGCCTCAAGGCGGTCGCGCCAGGCCCGAGGACCTCGAGGAGGCGGCGGACAGGGCCGATCGCAGCTGCGCCAGGAACCAGACGCAGGTGTCGACGCCGCGGGCCAGGGTTGGCAGATGGGCCCGCTCGTTGGGGGCGTGGAGGCGGTCGCTCGGCAGTGCGAACCCCATCAGCACCAGCGGCAGGTCCAGCGCATCGGCGAGCATGCCGACCGCCGCGATCGTCCCACCGGATCGCAGCAGCACCGCCGGTGCCCCGAACGCCCGCCGGTAGGCGAGCTCGGCGGCCTGGACGGCCGGGTGGTGGCGGTCGACCAGCACCGGAGGACTCCCGGTGCCGACGCGCACGCGCGCCCGGATGCCAGCGGGAAGCGAGGCGGCCAGGTGGCGGCGGAGTAGCCGCTCCACTTCGGCCGGGTCCTGGTCGGGGACGAGGCGGGCTTCCAGCACGGCGCGGGCGCCGGCGGGGATCACCGCGCTGCCAAGGGGCTCCGGGCGGCCGCCGGCGATCGCGTTGACGGTGAGCGCGGGTCGGATCGTGGTCCGCTCGTAGAGCGTCCAGCCGGGCTCGCCGGCCGCCCGCTCGACGCCGGCGGCGCGCAGCAGCTCAGCGTCGGTCGGGCCGTCGCGCGCCATCGCCGCGCGCTCGGAGGCGGGAGCGACCCGCACATGGTCGTAGAAGCCGGGCACGCGGACCCGCCCGCGGCCGTTGTGGAGCCCGGCGACCAGCTCGGCGAGCGCCTGCAGGGGATTGTGGACCGCGCCGCCGAAGGTCCCTGAGTGCAGGTCGGTGGGCGGCCCCTGGAGCTCCACCTCCGCCCGGATCGAGCCGCGCAGGCCGTAGACGATGGCGGGACGGGTGGGACCGAGCATGCGGGTGTCCGACACAGCGGCGGCGTCCGCCGCGAGCCCGCCGCGCCGCCGGCGCAGCAGCGGCCGCAGGTTGGGGCTTCCGATCTCCTCCTCGCCGTCGAAGAGGCAGACGACGTTGACCGGCGGTCCGCCGCTGCTCGTCCAGGCACGGAGGGCCGCGACCCAGGCGAGCAGCTGGCCCTTGTCGTCGGAGGCGCCCCTGCCGTACAGGTGCTCGCCCCGCAGGCGCGCCTCGAAGGGTGGCGAGCGCCAGGCCGCGCGGGGTCCCTCGGGCTGCACGTCGTAGTGGCCGTAGACGAGCAGGGTCGGCGCGCCCGGCAGGCGTCGCCAGGCGGCCAGCACCACCGGGTGTCCGCCGCTCGGGGCCACCTCGACCTCGTCGAGGCCGACACCGGCGAGCAGTTCGGCGAGCCAGGACGCGCAGGCGCGCACCTGGCCGATCCGACGGGGGTCGGCGCTGACGGACGGGAAGGCGACGAACCGCCGAAGATCGGCGAGAAACCTCTGCCGTCCCCGCTCGGCGGCGTGAAGGGCTTGGCGGACCGCGGCCTCCATGGCTCAGCGCCCTGACGCGGCGCCGCTCAGCCACACCCTCGGCGCCGCCGCCCGCGAGCCGGTGCGCCCTGGCCCGGCCCGGCTGAGCAGTCGCAGCAGATTGCCGCCGAGGATCATCGCCTCGTCAGCTGGTGCCAGGCCGAGCAGCCGGACCTTGGCCAGCTCCAGCGCGGGGTGCAGCCAGGGGCCGTCCGAGCCGAACACCAGCTTGCCGGGCCCCGCGCGGCGCACGGCTCGGACCAGGTAGTCGAACCGCCGTACCCCCGAGGTGTCGGCGTGCAGGTTGGGGTAGCGGGCGAGTTGGTCGAGCAGACGCTCGTGCGCCCGCCAGTCGTCCAGGAAGCTGCCGAGATGGGGGACAATGAAGTCCACCTCTGGGTACTGCGGGACCAGCAGGTCCAGCAGGTGGACCGCGCCGACCACGTCGTACAGCACCGGGACCCGGAAGGCCCGCGCGACCTCGCAGACTTCGCGGGTGGCCGGTGCGTCGTAGCGGTGGACCTTGATGCCGCGGAACCCCCAGCGGGTCACCGCCTCGCCCACCATCCGCCGGATCCGCCCGGCGTCGCGGCTGGCGTGGACGCAGGCGAAGCCGATCAGCCGGTCCGGGCGGCGGGCGACGATCCCGGCCAGCTGGCGGTTGGCGCGGTGGTAGTCGGAGTTGCCTCCGGCCACGACCACGGTGCGGTCGATGCCGGCGGCGCGTGCCCGCCGCAGGTACGGCCCCAGCGGCGCGTGGGTATCCCACGGGCTGGTCAGCCCGTCACCCCGGCCGGCGTGGCAGTGACCGTCGACGATCATCGCCCCACCTCAGGCGCTGACCGGTCCGGCTCAGCCGCCCCTGGTGGCCGCGGCCACCGGTGGCGCGCCCGGCCGGGCCGCCGGTCGCTCCCAGGGCAGCACCCGGTCGGTTCCGGTCCGGCGTGCCAGGCCCATCGCCTGAGCGCTGGTGAGCCACTCCTCGGCGTACTCGGCGATCTGCAGCAGCAGAGTCTCGAACTGGACCCGCTGGGTCTGCAGCACGTGCGACTGGCCAAGCCAGCGCAGGATCTCCCGGCCGGCCACGGCCATCCGCTGCCGCGGCGAGGTCACCAGGCGGACGTTGAAGTAGCGGACCAGGATGTTCTCGATCACGTCCCAGGCGGTGTCGGCGCCGAACAGGTTCTTGACGTCCTGCGCGTCGAAGATGCGGAAGGCCTCCTCCAGGAGTTGCATGACCTCGACCCGCAGCACGTTCAGGTGGCCGTAGGACATGAACTTCAGGTTGTTGCGCAGGTCGAGCCCTGCCCGGCGGACGATCGCGATGCTGCCGAAGCTGGGGTCGTAGGCGCGCTCGCGGATCACGTCGGAGATCCGCTTGTCGCGCCAGAACAGCGACACCTGGTTGACGAAGTGGGCGAAGAGCGGGTGGAAGTCGGTGTTGGCGCGCGAGCCGGCCGGCACCGGCGCGCGCCCGTACCCGAACGCCCGCCGGTAGGCTGCCTGGCGCTCCCGCTGGGTGTAGCGCAGCACCTCGCGCCGGTCGAACTGGTACAGCGCGTAGGCGCCGGGCCCACCCGACAGGTACACCGTGCCCGCTCGGAACAGCTGCTGGAGCTGCTGGATGGCGCGGAAGACGCCGATCCGCTCGTGCTGGTAGATGTAGTAGAGGTCGCCGACCGCGATGATCCGCTCCGAGGCGACCGTCTCGTCGTACGGTGTGACCCCCACCGGCAGCCGGGTGCTGCCCAGCGCGTCGGCGGCCTCCGGGCCGACGCCGACCAGTTGCGCCAGGCCCTTGTCGGGTGGCGGCTCCGCCTTCGCCTCGGCGTCCACCACACCCTGGAGCAGTTGCTCGACCTGCCGGATGACCTCGTCGGCGGTCGGCGGGACTTGACTGATGTCGCCCCCCAGCCGCTCGGCCAGCAGTTGCAGCAGCGCCGCGACCCGGTCCTGCCGCTCGGCGTCCGCGCCCTCGGTCGCCGCGCCCCCCCAGAGGCCCTCGCCGGGTCCGGGTCCTCTCACTCGGCTCGGGTCACCTCGCGGTGCCGCGGTTCCGGCGCCGCTCCGCGCGCCGTAGCCGTTCCTGCCGTCCATCGCCATCGTTCGCCTCCTCATCGCACGCCCGGCGGGTCGCTCGGCGGCTCCGCCGAGCTACCGCTGGATCCGGCTCGCCAGAACGGTGGTGTCGTCGAGGTAGCCCGCCAGCTCCGCCAGCGCCCGCTGCACCCGTGCGGTCGCGTAGCCAGCCGGGACGCTCCCCGGTGACTGCAGGCCGCGGTTCGCCCCGCTGCCCGTGTTGACCAGCGACGCGCGCACGAGCCTTCGCAGCTTGTCGAGCACGGGCGTCAGGGCGGTGGCACCGTCCTTGCCCGCGTCCTGCAGGAGCCGCGGACCCTCTTCGGAGGCGACCCGCTCGACCCAGCTCAGCAGCTCGCCGAGCAGGATGGAGGGGGTGTCGGCCGGCACCGGGAGGTCCTGGTTCCTGCTGTCCACCAACGCCGTGCCGTCGCTGCCGGCGCCGTCGAACCGCAGCCGGATGGCGAGGCGCTCCGCGGCCCCGATGAACACCGAGTCCAGCGTGAAGCCGACTTCGGTGACCGATTCCGCCACGACGGCCAGGCTGCGCGACAGCAGCACAAGCTGCGTCCCCAGGAACGGCGTTGCAGTCGGGTTGGTCGGGTCGAAGAAGCCACGTTGCGCCCGCCAGCTGGTGTCGATCTCGCGGACGTAGTCGACCAGGATGAGGAAGTTGGTGAGGTTCTCCTCCTCCTCGACGGTGTCGACCCGGGCCGACACCAGGCCGAAACGGTCCTGGAGCAGCTTGAGCTGCCCTCCAACCTCGCCCGGCACCCGCTTCTGCAGCGTGCCGAGCAGCTGGTCCAGCAGGTCGTCGACGCGGCTGAGGCGAGGTCCGCCCTCGACGCCCAGCTCGGCGACCAGCTCGTTCAGCTCGGAGCGGACGATCGTGCGAATCGCCTCGGTGTCCTGTGGGTCGGCGGCCGGATCGAGCGGGTACAACCCGTCGAGCAACGGCAGGGCGGCGTCCAGAGCCACTCTGGAGCGCGAGTAGAGACTGGCCTGCGCGCCGGTGATCGCGCCCAGGTCGGCCTGGACCTGTGCCGCGTAGCTGCGGGGCGTCCAGGTCGCCATGGTGTGGCCCTCGATCTCCCGCCGGTCGAACGAGTGGACCAGCGCGGCGGAGAAGCCGCGGGGGTCGTTCGCCCTGGGCCGCCATCCGAGCGCCTCTCGCAGCGCCGCCTCGACCGTCTGCCCGACTGACGAGCTCGGGCCAGCGCCGGACGCGGGCAGCTGCGGCAGGGTGACCGCCTCGGTGAGCACGGGGAAGGCCGCGAAGTCTCCGCTGGGCGCGAGCTGCGTGCCGGCCGCCGCGCCGCCCGGGACCGGGTCAAGGATGAAGTCCGATTGCAGATCGACAGTGTCGACGTGGCGCACGCCGTCCCGCACCACCTCGACCAGGTAGCGGCCGGGCCTGTCGGCGCGGTACTCGTACTCGCCCTTGCGGTCTGCCTGGACCGTCGCGAGCGGGTTGCCCCGTCCATCGAGGATCCGCAGCTCGGCGAACGGGATGCCGGGACCGCCCGGGCTGGTCCGCACGGTGCCCGAGATGCGGTGGCGCTCCGGCTCGAGCAGGATCGGCTGGACCGCCACACGTGCGTTGACCGGCACCTGGACCGCGCGGCGGCCCCTGTCGCGGTCGGTCACGATCGGCTCCATGCGATCGTTGCCCACGATCACCGGGTCCTTGGCAAGCGCGAGCACGTACGGGCCAGGGCGAACGTCGAGGAACTCGAACTCGCCAGTCCCGGTCGTGGCCGCGGTCAGCGGGTCCCCGACGCCGTCCGTCGCCCGGAGGATCATCTCCACGCCAGCGATGGGGGTCCGGTCGGTGACCCTGCGCACCTCACCGGTCACGCTGCTGCTGACGGGTTCGACCAGGATCGGCGCGACGTCGACCCGCGCCGCGGTGACGGTGACGTTGCGGTCGCCCTTGTCGGGCGGCTGGGGCTGCCAAAGGCGCCCGTCCCCGTCCCCCGCCGGGTCCTCCTGGAGACCGAGGCAGTAGTCGCCCGGCGGGAGCGCCGGAATCGTGAAGCTGCCAGAGACCGGCGCGGTGGTGGTCTGGTGCCGCGGGCCGCCCCCGACGAGTTCCGCCACCACGCCGATGCCGCCCACCCCGTTCCCGTCCTGCGCGTCGCGGACCCACCCGTGGATCGTGCCTGTGGGGACGACGGGCACGGCTTCCAGCAGGATCGGCGTGACCTCCAGGCTCTGGCCGGAGGTGATGACGACGGGGCGCTGGCCGCTGTCAGGCGGGTGCAGCCGGTAGCCCGCCGGCGGTTGGGTGAGCCGCACGGTGTAGCTGCCAGGGGCCAGGTTGGAGAAGGTGAAGCGACCGCCGCTGCCCGTGGCCACCGGGAGTGCCGCACCGGCCGGCAGCAGCCCGACCTGCACGCCCATCACCCCTTGGGCGGTGCCAACGTCGACGACGAAGCCGGTGATGGCACCGGCGATGGGCACGGGCTCGAGGACGATCGGGTCGGCGGACACCTCGCCGTAGTCGTCGTCCACCTCGACCCAACGCTCGCCGTTGTCGGGTGGTATCGGCTGCCACGCGACGCCGTTCACGACCGCGGGAACCTCGTCCAGGCGGACGGTGTACCGGCCGGGCCGGACGTGGTGGAAGACGAACCGGCCATTCCAGTCCGTGTCGGCGAAGGCGAGCTTCCCGCCGCCGCCGGCGTGGCCGAGTACCAGGCGCACGAGCCGAATGGCATTCCCGTCCGCGTCCAGGACGGTCCCGACGACCGTGCCGGTCTTCCTCGCGACCTCGAACTGGCGGATGAGGATCACCTCGACCTCGGTGGTCTGCTCATGCTGGAGCAGGACGGCGGCGTCTGGCGGGACTGCCCGCGGGTCGCCGCCGGGCAGGCGCACGAGGTGCTCGGCCGGGGGGTCGTAGCCGGACGGCGGGATCACGGTGACCTGGTGCTCGCCGGGCGGCAGTGACACGGATCGCTCGCCGGTGTGGTCCGTCAGTCCGGTCACCTCGCCAACCCGGTACTCGACCCTGGGCAGCGGCGTGCGGCCGCTCTCGGCCGCCTCGGGCGCCACGCTGGTGCGGATCAGGAGGTTGGCGGTCGGCCCGGGGCCGAGATCCTTGGGCGGGCTCGGCTCCTTGCGTGCCCGGGGCGTCCTGGGCGAGCGGGGCGGCTTGGTCGGAGTGCTCACCGGAGGGGGCTTCCTTGGGCTGTCGGTGCTGATCGGGTCCTTCTCGGTCACGGTGGCTCCTCCTTCACGTCCCTTCGATCGGTCACACGGCGATGCCGGTCGTCGACGGGGCCGCCGGCGGCTCGGCCAGGCGCTCGGTCAGGTCGGACCAGCAGGTCAGCAGGCAGCACTGGACGTCCCACAGCGGCGGCCCGCAGCGGTCGACGGCCTCGGCCACGCCGGCCATCCACGGCCTCCAGGCGCGCCCACGGCTGTCGGCGAGGTCCTCGAGGTCACGGAGCCGCGCCCGCTCGGCCACGTCGCTGCTCAGCCGGCGCGCTGCGTCGTTGGCCGCCGCCTGCGCCCGAAGCAGCGCCCCGCGGGCGGCGCCCGCCCCGCTCCCGGCCACCACGGCGCGCAGGCCGTCGCCGGTCGCCTCCAGCACCTCCTGTACCGCGCCGAGCAGGTCGCCGACGGCGTCACCGAGCGACTGGACGGGAACGACGTCGCTGTCGTTCGGACGGTCCTCCACGACAGTCAGCTGCATCGCGCGGACCGCGTCGCGGAGTTCGTGCGCCTGCTGCCACAGCGACTCGAACGCGGACTCCAGGGTCATGCCTATCGCCTCGCCAGCTCGGTGTAGAAGTTCCGGGTGATCGCGCCCGGGCGGGCCATGCGCTGGTCGAGGGCGATCCGGGCCGCGCCGATCAGGAACCGCTCGGGCACGATGCCGGGGTCGGTGCCGGCGGCCAGGCGCTGCGCCACCTCCTCGGTGATCTGCTGCTCCTTGCGCCCGAAGGGGATGACCTCGGCGAGCTGCTTGCCGCCGAGCGCGTCGAACGGCTGGTAGCAGACCGCGTCGACGACGATCCGGTTGGCGCGGGGGAAGCTGTCGAGCAGCCGCGGCGGCAGCGTCCCCGCCGCGGCGTCCGGGTAGATGTGCCGCCACAGGCGCCGATAGTGCTCGGCCTCCTCGGCGAAGCCCATGCGCCGCAACAGCTCGATCGAGATGAAGGCGCGCAGGTACGGGGTCGGGTGCGGCCCGCGGGGGTCGTAGGCGAGCACCGTCTCCGGCGAGCGCCCGATCACGTCCATCAGCGAGCCGACCACCGCCGGTCCGCCGAGCAGCAGACCGCTCACGTCCGCGTACAGCTCCCGGTTCCAGCGCGCCCAGACCATCGCCACGTCGCGGGGCAGGCCCGCGTCGAGCAGCCGGCGGCCGATGCGGACCGGGACGGCGCGGGCCAGGCCGAGGTCGTTCTGCAGGTTGTGGCTGACCTCGTGGAGCACGGCCCCCAGCGTCCACGGATTGACCAGCCGGTGGTAGGGCAGCTGGATGAGCGGGAACGGGTTGAGCTGCTGGCCGAGCCGCCGTAGCGGGATCGCCCGCCGGAAGGTGGCCGGAGAGAACCCCGTGCGCATGTAGCTGAACGGCGGCGGGGCCGGGATCGACTTGGCCACCCCGCAGCGCATGTACGAGACCTGGTAGCAGTCGAGCGCGATCCGGTCGCAGGCCAGCAGCCAGTCGGCGAACCGCGACTGGCGCTGGCCGAACAGCTCGAAGTAGAAGTCCCAGACCCGCTCGATGGCCCGCACCCAGTCGTGGGCGCGTTCCTTCTTGCGGACCACCTGCTGGAGGCGGGCGGTCGTCGGCCGCAGGCCGGCGGCGTCGGTTGCCTCCCGCACCCGGCCGCTGAGCCGCAGCAGCTCGCCGCGGAGCGTCTCCATGAGCTGATTGACCGCCTGCAGGTGGCCCTCGGTCGGCGCGGCCGCCCCGGTCCCGAACTCGGTGCGCCGGAACGGGCGCAGCGCGGCGGCGTGGCGGTTGACGTTGACCGACTGGGCGCGCAGCCAGGGCCGCAGTACCGACGACGGCCCCAGCGGCGCGGGCCCGCCCGCCGGCGGCCGGCGAGGGGCGCGCACCCGCGTGCCGTTGCTCCGCTCGCGGGCCAGGCTTCCGATCGTCTCCATGACCGCCTCGCTCGTCTCGCGCGTGCCAGCCGGCCGGCCTAGCGGCATCCGTCGCCGGCCACCGCCCGCACCGAGGCGGGGGCGATCCGGACCCTGCCCTGCGGTCCCCGTCCGGCGGCAGCGTGGTAGCGCTGGTCCAGCGCACACGAGCGCCGGTAGGCGCGGACGCACCGCCGCGGGCTGGACAGCACCTGGGCCGTCTGGCCGGCGAGCGTGCGCACCGCCACCTGCGGGGTCACCGGCCGACCGCGGGCGACGCGGCGGGCCAGCGACGCGGTGGTCCTCCGGACGATGGTGGGCACGGCGCGGACCAGCGGTCGGGTTACGGGATTGCGGCGCAGTGTGCGGGTGACGCGGGCGACCCCGCGGATCAGCTGCGGAGCGGCCCGCAGCACCGCCGGCGCCACCCGCGGGATCATCCGCGCGGCCAGAGGGATCAGCGCCCCGACGAACGCCTCCGCCTCGGCCTCGCTCTCCGCCTGGCTGGCGGCGTGGCCGAGGTGCTCCATGAGGGCGTCCGGGTAGACGCGGCGGATCGGGTTGGCCTCCCCCTCGGCCTCCTCCTCGCCCTCCAGCTCCGCCTCCCACTCGCCCTCGCCGTTCATCCCCACCGACCCGCCGACGCCGCGCAGAGCGTTGCGGGCGGCCGCCTGGCCGAGGCGGCGGAGCGTCGGCGACGACGCCGCTCGGGCGGCCAGGCTCGCGAGCTGGCGGAAGAACTCCTCGCTCTCCTCCTCGCCCTCGAGTTCCGCCTCGTACTCGCCCTCGTACTCGCCCTCGTACTCGGCCTCCTCCTCGAGCTCGAGCTCGTGCGCAAGCGTGCTCATGGTGCAGTCCCTTCGAGTCGCGTTGGAGCGCTGGTCAAGATCAGCGCATCACCGGGCGGCGGGCGACCGGCCGGGGCCGGGCCGCGATCCGGGTCGCGCGCTGGTTGCGGACGATCGCGCGGGTGCAGACCCGCGGGTTGGACAGGACGCGGCGGGTGTGCGCGGCCATGACGCGCCCGGCGGTCTGGCGGGTCACCGGCTGTCCGGCGGCGGCCCGGCGCGCCAGCGTCCGGGTGGTCCGGCGGACGATCGTCGGCACCGCGCGGACGGCGGGGCGGGTGATGCGCCGGCGGCGGAGGATGCGAGTCAGGATGGCGGTGCCGCGGACCAGGTGCGGGAGGATGCGGCGCAGCGCGGCGCGGTCGCGGGCGGAGATCACCGCCACGGTGGCTGCGCCCATCATCGCCTCGGCCTCGGCCTCGGTGCGCGCCTGGGAGGCGACGGCCGCCATCAGCTCGGCCATGGCCTCGGTCTGGCTGGCCGGGGCGGTCTCCTCCTCGCCCTCGGCCTCCTCCTCGAGCTCGCCCTGGCCGCCGAGCAGGCCGCCGATGCCCCGAGCGATGGTGCCGAGGAATTCCTCGCCCTCCTCCTCGTACTCGCCCTCCAGCTCCTCCTCGTACTCGCCTTCGAGCTCCTCCTCGTACTCGCCTTCGAGCTCGAGCTCGCTCTCGCCCAGGGCCGAGGCGGCGACGCGGCCGAGCACGCCACCGAGGGGGCCGCCCACCGCCGTGCCGACGATCGGCGCGGCCACGCGGGCGACACGCCGCAGGATCGGGGCCGCGCGGCGCATGAGCCTGCCGATCCGGCGGAAGAACTCCTCGGCCTCCTCTTCGCCCTCGAACTCCTCTTCGTACTCGCCCTGGCCGCCCACCAGGCTGCCGATGCCCCGGGCGATGGTGCCGAGAAATTCCTCGCCCTCGAGCTCCTCCTCGTACTCACCCTCGAGCTCGTATTCCAGCTCACCCTCGAGCTCGCGTGTGCCCATGCCGGCCATGGCCGTACCCCCTTCCGGACGGATTCGGGCCGACCTTAGGGAGCCCGGGGCGTGCCGACCATTCGCACGTTTCCCGTCGCTCGTTCGCATTCCCCGAGGTGTGTGTCACTCGATCGTGCGACAGGCAGCAAGAGAAGCATTTCGGTATGAAGGGGAATGCCAGAGATAGGGGGCGCCGAGCAGCTTGAGGGATTCCCAAGCGGCCGCCTCGTCCGTAGCCTGAGACGGCAGCCGACCGCGTGCTTCAGGGGCACGCGAGTCGAGGACTGCAGTGACGTCCGATCCATTACCACGCTCGACCGCCGGGGGGAATGGTCGATGGCGGACTCATTGTCGAACGCTGCTGTACGCGGCAGTGGCTTAGAGCTTTCCGAGCTGGAGGCGCTGATACGCCAGCTTGTCAGCGACGTCGTCGAGGATGGCCGGCCCGCGGCCGGGCGGGTGCCGGGTAGGGGCGACCCGGTGATCCTCGACATGGAGGTCGACGGCGTCCGCTGCCTGCTGCTGCGGGTGCCGAAGACCCACGCGCCCCTCAGTCCGCGGGAGCTGGAGATCGCCCGCATGGTGGCCAAGGGCCTGCCCAACAAGACGATCGCCTCGGTGCTCGACATCAGCTCGTGGACGGTCGCCTCCCACCTCCGGCGGGTGTTCACCAAGCTGGGCGTCTCGTCGCGCGCCGCTATGGTCGCTCGGCTGCTTGAGGACGGCTCCAGGGTCGACCCTGGAGCCGCCCAGGCCGAGCCGCCGCCGGTCCTTCCGTCCCGTTCCAGCCGCCTGCAGCCGATGGGACTACTCGGGTGATCCGGGCAGCCCAGTGTGTTACCTCCACGATTGGCTCATGCTACTCATACTGGATGCCATCGAGGGGGCATGATGGATACCGCCGCATCGCCAGCGCAGCCATCCGACGAGCCTGCTACTGGAGCATCGCCAGCGCCGTCACCAATCGGGTCCACGATCGAGTTGCTTGCGCAGGCGATCCGCATGGCAGTGGAGCGGGTGTTTGCGCCATCCCCGCAGTTGAGCACAGCATCCTCAGCGCCACCATGCGACCAGCCAACCGCCGTTGAGATTCCACCGGTCGGAGGGCCCGTGTGGGTAGCCTGGCGCGAAGGGACCCTGACGCGGGCCAAGGAACTCGAAGCGTTGTGCGTCTGGCTGAGATCGAGGGACCCGCGAAAGAACGATGAGGTTCTAGCGACGGCGATTCAGCATCACCTTACAGCGGCCAGGGAGGCGGCTCAGGTGAAGAAGCTGAACCCGCCCAGACGGTTCCGGATCTTCCGCAATGGGCCACTGATCGAGCGGGCGACGAGCAACCTCGACGCTGCCGAAGCTCACCTGCTCAACCTCGCCTCGGGCGAGTACATACATGGTCAAATGCCCTGCCTGCTCAGGCACGTGCAGGTTCATCTCCCTCCAACCGATCCGCGACGACAGGAGTTCGAGCGGATCGCCCGAAAGCTCGGCATCAAGGATCCGGACCACCCGTTGCTCCAGAACGGCAAAGAGCCAACGCTGGAGCAAAAGATCGAGACGGTTGAGGAGGAGCGTCGCAAGATCATCACCATTGTCCGAGCGGCAAGCTCGGCGGCGCTCCGCGAGCACGTGCGCCTGCGCAGCTTTCGAAACATCGTGGTCGTCACGGCCGTCCTCATGTCCCTACTGGCAATCGGAGTGGCGATCACGGGTTTCTTCCGTCCGACCTTGATCCCACTGTGCTTCGCTCCTCAGGAGTCCGGCAAATCGATAGTCGTGTGCCCGACCGCCCAGTCCGAACCGTTCGTTCCTGTCGGTGGGCCACCACAGCCCGGCGTACCAATGCGGGACATCGACGATGTCGTTGAGGCGACTGCCAAACGACAGGACCTCATCGTGGTCGAACTCGTCGGGCTCACCGCCGCTGCCATCGCGACTGCCGCGGCCATCCGCCGCATCAAGGGCTCATCCGAACGGTATGGCCTGCCGGTTGCGCTCGCTGCACTCAAGCTCCCAACCGGCGCGATCACCGCCTTCCTCGGCCTGCTGCTCATGCGTGGCCAATTCGTTCCCGGCCTCAGCGCACTGGATACGTCCGCGCAAATCCTTGCCTGGGCGCTGGTCTTCGGGTACGCGCAACAGCTGTTCACTCGCCTTGTCGATCAGCAGGGCCAGACCGTGCTCGACAATGTGCGCGGCGCCGACAGGCCTCGACCCGGTCCAAACCCGGAGACGTGACCTGAAGCTGTGGACCAGCACCAGGCGCGGCCTACAATGAGCACGCTGCCGGTCCTCTGAGGACTGGCGATGAGTGGAGCGCGATGCCTGAACCGCCAGAGCAAGTCTCTCCGAAGGCGGGTACCGGCGAGTCGGGTGGGCTGCTGGCCACCAAGCTGTTCGCGCCGCGCCCCCAGCCTGGCCATGTGAGACGTCCCAAATAGTGGTGTGGAGCCTTCAGCGAGGCTCCACACCCTTTGTGCGCCCCTACCGGATCTCGGCAGTGGTGATCGAATATATGTTCTCTATACTCAACTGACCCGGCCGGGTCGCGATTGCGGCACGCGACCTGGGGGAAAGACCTGGCTGCATTGACTGCATCGGGCTAGGCGTACCCTAGATGACCCCCAGCAGTCTCGAGGAGAAGGAGAACCCCCGTGCGCCGTGCATCCCCCACCCTGCTGCTCGCCCTGCTGGTCGCCATCACAACGGCGTGCACCAGCGGTGGCGGGCAATCCAAGGCGCCCAGTTCCACGCAGGCGCCCAGCGCTCCGGCCCAGTCGGCCCCCACGACCGCCGGCAGCGTTCCGCAGGCGGCCCGACTCCCCCGCGGCGGCCAGCCGGTGCGGCTCGACCCCGCCCAGTTCACCAGCCGAATCAACCATCCCTACTGGCCGATGACCCCAGGCAGCCGATGGGTCTACCGCGAGGGCGAGCAGCAGGACGAGGTCACCGTCACCAGGCAGACCAAGAAGATCATGGGCATCGACGCCCGGGTCGTGCACGACGTGGCGACCGTCAACGGTCAGGTCCAGGAGGACACCCTCGACTGGTACGCCCAGGACGCCCAGGGCAACATCTGGTACATGGGCGAGGACACCAAGGAGTACAAGAACGGCAAGGTGGTCTCGACGGCCGGGTCGTGGCAGGCCGGCGTCCACGGCGCCCAGCCAGGGATCTTGCTGCCCGCTAACCCCAGGCCGGGAATGGCCTACCGGCAGGAGTATCTCAAGGGCCAGGCCGAGGACGCCGCCCAGGTCCTGAGCCTCCGTCAGCAGGTCAGGGTTCCCTTCGGCTCCTTTGACCGGGTGCTGACGACCAAGGACTACACGCCGCTGGAGCCGTCGGTGGTGGAGCACAAGTTCTACGCCCAAGGGGTGGGCCCGGTCCTGGCCATCACCGTCTCCGGCGGGTCCGGCCGCGAGGAGCTCTTGCGCTTCGAGCACCGGCCCTGAGGCACACGAACCCCAAGCCACGACCATGCCCGCCCGCACCAGCCGCTGGTTCTCGCCCTCCAGCTCGGCTGCCTCGGCGGCCAGAACCTGGACCCGCTGGGCGGGCGAGCGCAACGCGCGGAGGTCACAGCTCCGCTCCCGGTCGAGCTTCGGTCGTCGGACCCGGTGTGCAGCGATGCGGAGAGTTGGTAAACGCGCTGGTCAGAACTTCCCTGCGTCCGAGGAGGAATCGGGCGCTAGCCCACGCCTTGCACGACCTGGTAGAGCTGGCCTCGCTGGGGTGCGAGCCACTCGCTGGCTGGGTCGCGCTGTTAGCGGGCGTGACGGAATGCCAGGGATGGCCATCGGGCAGGTGCTCCCCAACGCGGGCGCCCCGCCGCGGAGGCACGGTCGGGCAGGTCGGGTGAATAGCTCCATGCAAATTGACGTATGTCAATAGATTTGACATGATGCCATTACGAGCTGTTCATGTACCCGCTGAGTTGGATGTGACGGCTGTGAGCCGTGAACTGTTTTCTATCAACCGCGCTGGAGAGATCTTCGGGTTTCAGGTTGGACATGGTTATGGTCCGACGGAAGCTGAGATTAACCAGCGCTGGCAGGAGCTTACTGCTGCTGCCGAGCGACAATTTCAGGATCCGCTGGAGCGAACCCGCGAGATTTGGAGGCTCGGCGAGGTGGCAAGCGCTCTGCTCACGGCCGTACGGGCGCAGGCCACGGCGCAACCGGACGTGGACCGCTCAGCGCTACGCCTGCGGTGGGACCAGGAACAGCAGCCGCGTGAACCAGTTGTGCCGCCACCTCCCGCGCCTTCGCCAGCGCCACCCCAGGCCCTTGCTCCACCGATGCCGCAGCGCGGCTGGGGTCCGCCGCCACAGTCCAGGAGGGGCCAAGTGCCGCCACGGCAATCGCCATCGCCTCAGGCACCCCGTGCTTCGAGGCACGTCGGGGAGCGTAAGGCGGGCCGAGATGCGCTGCAGATGCCAAAGAAGTTCGTGCTCTGGCCGTTTCGGAGCAGGTTTGTCAAACGCCTGCCGTTCGTGCCCCGCTGGATGATCCGGCTGTCGTGGCTGATTATGATACTGCTCATCCTTCAGACGTTTTACTTCGGTATCACGGGACAATACCTGTACGGTGACAAGCTACCACGTCCCGTGCCGCCGACTGCCACCACGCAGTACCAAAGCCCTCGCCAAGGGCCGGCCTACAAGCCGCCGACCACCGGCAAGTATCGTCCCTGCATACAGGTGAGCTCCAAGCCTGGCGAAGAGGGCAAGTGCATCAAGTGGGCCCCGGCGCAGAAATAGTCTATCTCAGCTGAATGCTACCTGACCTCCAAGGGGAAATAATGAGGAGGACGTCCGGTCACCTTGGATCGCCTGGAGGGCTCGGACAATCGAGCGCCTTGCGAGGCGCTGGTCAGCGCGTAGCGGATGACATCACTTGCAGAGAGGGTCGAGCCTTCGAGCCTGGCTTGAGCCCAAGCCGAGTGAGCCACCGCCGTTGCTCTCCTGCTGAAAATGATGTGATGTTGAGTGTAGCGGTGGGGGGGTAGCTGCGAGGAATTGGCAAGTTTGGCAATGTGATATGGAGAGGGCGTTAGGTGAAGTCGAGGAGCAGCGTTTGTGCTGTGAGAGGTAGTGGCAGGGCTGGGAGCGAGTACTGATGCGCAAGATATCTTCGCGGAAATCGAATCGATGCGCCAAGGCTGCTCGGTCTTGCTGAACGATGTCTATTTGCTTTGGCCAATTCCGCGGTTGTGGGATACAGGAGACTCGGGGCTATGGGCTATCTAAAAGGACATTCCGGAACCGTGATGTAGTCAGGTCCGCCGATTTGCGTCGTTGATGGTCGGCCGATGATCTAGCCGGGCTAGTACTCCAGCCGTAGATCGTGACCTGGCCAGTCGTGGAGCGGGAGAGCGATGGGCGGCTGGTTCCCCGAGCTGATCAGCACCGCGCTGCGGCCCGACGTTCTTGCTGGTCGCGCCGTGCCGCGACCGGGATCACGCGGACGTTGCCGAGGTCACGGCCGACCTGGCTGGAACGCTTCACCGTCGAAGGCGTCCACGGTGGCAAAGTCAGCGACCGGCTGGCGTGTCAACCGGGTGGGAAGCGGTCCAGCCGGCCAGCCCACCCCCAGATGCGCGGCGATCGCGACGCCGTCGGGAATGCGCAGCAGTTGCTTGACCTCGGCCTCCACCGGAACCAGCACCGTGCTCAGCGTGGTCCCCAGCCCCGCTGCTCGCAGGCCGAGCACGATGTTTTGCACAAACGGGTAGATCGACGCGCCGCCGATGTGGTGGCTGGCGTCCAGCGCCTGGATCGTGGTGGTGATCGCTGCTTGCTTGACGAGGACCACCAGCTGCACCGGGACCTCGTCCAGATGATCGGCGTAGTGGTCGGGCGCGGGTGGCTGTCCCGGCGGGGTGAACAGCGGGGCGTGATAGGAGTACCAGCTTTTTCGGTAGAGCTCCCGCAGCTGGACCCGCACGCCCCGGTCGCGCACCACGATCACGCGCCAGCCTTGGCGGTTGTTGCCGCTGGGCGCGAACCGGGCATCGTCCAGCACGCGCCAGACCACCTCATCGGGGACCGGATCGGACTTGAACCGGCGGGTGCTGCCTGCCGTGCGCATGACTTGGGTCAGCTCCATCGCCGAAGTATGGCACCCGGCCGCAGCTTCATGGTTGCCAGGCGGCCTGCCGTCGGTAGTGGCAGGTGCGGGCGCGGGCTTGATGTCGGCGTCGCCAGGTCGACCAGCGCAGCCGGTGGTCGCGGTCACCAGCGGGCTGTGCGAGCAGGGCGGCGAACAGGTGCCCGACTTCGTTACAGGTGACCGGGATCAGCTCGGGTGGTGCCGGGTGGCGAGTGCGTTCGGCAAGCGCCGCGACGACCAGGAAGACGTGGGCAAGCATCGCCAGGGTGGCCCAGCGGTACCAGGAGCGCCAGCGCCGGTACCCCGGCGTCCAACGCACGCGTGATCATCCGGGTGGCCAGCTCGGGCTTGGTCGCAAACCCCACCTGCTCGGGCACACCGACCGCCCGGCAGCGCTGGGGATCGTCAGTCCAGGAGCGGGGCAGGTACAACTCCCGGTCGATCACGGCGTGCCCGGCGTCGGTGGCATATACCAGGTAGACCCCCACCTGGGCGTTCTCGATCCGACCCGTGGTGCCGGTGTACTGGCGCTGGACCCCGACGGTGTGGGTGCCTTTCTTCAGGTCGCCCGTCTCGTCGATGACCAGCGTCGCCTGTGGGTTGCCGAGGTGGTCGACCACGTAGTCGCGGAGGTCGTCGCGGACCTTGTCGTGGTCCCACACCGCGCGGGCCAGCAGGTACTGCATCCCGTCGGGGTTGGGGTCGCCGGCGTGCTCGGCGGTCGTCCAGCAGTTCTTTCTTGGCAGGTCAGCCAGCAGCGCGCCTACGAACGCCCTGGCCCGCCAGCGCAGGTCCACCCGAGCGAACCGACCCGCCACCCGGCGCATCGACTGGTCGAACAGCTCCTGCCAGCGGGCAGGGTCTACGCAGGCACGCGCGTCCCCGTTCCCGGTGGCAATGCAGACCCGCCCCTTGGCGAGCGCGGCGGCCTTGAGGTACGGCGCCCGCTGCGCCTCGGCGATACGGCCCGAGCGCCGGGCGGCCTCTGCGACGGCGCCAAGCTGCGTCGCCATGAAGTGGCGAAGCCCATACAGCGTGTAGCCGTGCCCGAGCCGGCGCACCAGCGCCGTGAACCACTTGCTGACTGTGTCCGGCCGCCAAGGGGCCGGCCGTCCGGCGTCCGGGCGAACACGTACGCCTGCGAGTCCAACCGCCCGTTGAGCTGTCCTGCAAGCTGCTCACAGCGGGCTCGATGCGCGCGGAGCAACTCGACCGTGGCCGCGTCGAGCGCCAACAGCCGCTCGCCATGAACGCTCCTGGTGGTGACGATGCTGCGGTTGATGCCGACCGTCGCCGCGTCCAGGTCCACATCCAGCCAGCGGAGCGCGAAGACCTCGGACGGCCGCAGCCCTGCCGTGGTGCTCAGCCGCAAGAACACCGCAAAGTCGGGTTTATCCGCAAGTGCCCCAACAACTCCCGAACCTGCTCCGGTGGGGACCGGACGCGACTTCCCTTTGCCGCCTGCCGGCCGGACTATCAGCGCTGGGTTGAACGGTATCCAGCCCACCGGGCTGCCAGGCCAGGCGCTCCGGACAGATCATGTGAACGTCGCGTACGCGGTTCGCGCTCAGCCGCTGATCGCTCGCGCTGGGCTGCGCCGTGGCGGCAACCATGTCGAGCAGCTCCCCCAGGGTCTTGGCGCGCGTGCCGGCGTGCTGCCCGTCCGCCACTTCGGTTCGTGGACGGGCCTCCACCTTCTCGGCTTGGCGATGGCTGCCGTTGACCTGGCGCGTGATCTGCCGCTGCTTACCCGTCAGCGGGTCCAGGCGGGCGTAGACGATGACCTGCCAGCCCCTGGTGCGCTTGCGGATGGCTACTACTCCGCTCCTTGTGTCCGAGAGCCGATCATTGACATCTCGTTGACAAGGTTCCAAGCGGAGTGCCGTTTGTGGTGGGCAGGGACGGGATCGAACCGCCGACCTTGCGGTTTTCAGCCGCACGCTCTACCAACTGAGCTACCTGCCCAGGCGGACGGGGACTCCGGCGGTGGAGTCCCCAGGTGCGGTCCCGACGGGATTTGAACCCGCGACCTCCGCCTTGACAGGGCGGCGAGCACAGCCAAACTGCTCCACGGGACCTGGGAAGGGTCCAACTCGATGCGTGCCCCCAGCGGAGTTCGAATCCGCGTCGCCACCTTGAAAGGGTGGTGTCCTAGGCCACTAGACGATGGGGGCCCGGGTTCTTCTCGGGGTGGGCCGCGTCGGCCTCGAACCGACGACACCCCGGTTAAAAGCCGGGTGCTCTACCAACTGAGCTAGCGGCCCACGGCAGGGCGGGGCGATGGTGCCATCGTCCGGCCCCTGCTGTCAAAGCATTCTCGCACGGCCGCCCTCGGGACCGCCTTCCGGCTCGTCGGGCCCCGCCTCGCGCTCGGCGCGGGCCTGATCGGCCGGCAGCAGCTTGTAGCCGACGCCCCGCACGGTGGCGATCATCGACTCGTACTCGGCCCCGAGCTTGGCGCGCAGCCGCCGCACGTGGACGTCGACCGTGCGGGTGCCGCCGAAGAAGTCGTAGCCCCAGACCTCCTGGAGCAGCTGCGACCTGGTCGACACGCGCCCCGGCCGCGAGGCGAGGAAGCGCAGCAGCTCGAACTCCTTGTAGGTCAGGTCGAGCGGCCGCCCGCGCAGCCGCACCTGGTAGGAGACCGGGTCGACCACCAGCTCGCCGACACGGATGGTGGCGTCGGGCTCGGTCGTCTCCGGCCGCTGGACGAGCAGGCGGATGCGGGCCTCGACCTCGGCCGGCCCCGCGGTCGGCAGCACGAAGTCGGAGGCGCCCCAATCCGGCTGCAAGCCGGCGAGCCCGGCTTCTGGGATGATGACCAGGATCTGGCTCGACTCCCCCGCGGCGTGCAGGGTGCGGGTGATCGCCTGCGCCTTGGACAGGTCCCGGGTGGCGTCGATCAGCACCAGGTCCTTGCCGGACACGCCGGCGAGGCTGGAAAGGTCCAGGGGTGCGGTGGCGGTGGTGTGCACGAGGTACTCGAGCGCGGGCAGGACCTCTTTCGCCCCCCCGGCTCGGTTGGTCAGGCAGGCTAACTCCGCCACCCTCTGGTCGTCACCTCACCGTTGTCCCGGCCGCCTTCGTCGATCGGGGCCACAGTGGGTTGCGGCGGCCGGAGCGCCACCGGCACCGTAGCATCCGCCCCTGAAGTGGACAACGAGGGAGCGTGCACTGTGGTACGGGTCCGCCTGTTCGCGGCGTTACGCGAAGCGGCCGGCGTCTCGGAGGTCGACGAGCAGCCCGGCCGGCTGGGCGACATCCTGGCGCGCCTGGAGCACCGCTACGGCGAGCGGTTCTCGGCGGTGCTGGGAACCGCCAGCGTGCTGGTCGACGGGGGCCGCTGCGGCGACCGGGCGGTCGAGGTGCCCGACGGCGCCGAGGTGGCGCTGCTGCCGCCGTTCTCCGGCGGCTGCCGCTGATGCGGCGGCTGCTGCTGGTCCTGCTGATCCTGGCCGTGGGCGTCGGCGCCGACTTCGCCTCGGCCAGGGTGTTCGAGAGCAAGGTCACCACCGCACTGGAGCGCAGGTACCAGCTCGGCGACCGGCCGATCGTGCAGGTGCGCGACTTCCCCTTCCTGCCGCGGCTGCTGCTGGGGCGCCTGTCGACGGTGGACCTGGCGGCCAGCGACGCGCGGGCGCAGGGGGTCACGCTGGACAGCGTCGAGGTGCACCTGCACGGGGTGCGGGTGCCGCGGGCGGTGCTGCTCGGCGGCCACGGCGAGGTGCGGATCGACCGCGCCGACGGCCAGGTCGCGCTGAGCCAGGAGCAGGTCAACCGGCTGCTCGGCGACCGGCTCCAGGGCGGCACGGTGGCGATCGACGCGCGCGGCGTGCGGGTCGAGGTGCGGCGCGAGATCCTCGGGCGGCAGGTGGACGCGGTGGTGGCCGGGCGGCTGGTGGCCCGCGCGGGCCGGCTGGCCTTCCAGCCGCAGTCGATCGAGGTCGGCGGGGTGCGCGACCAGGCGCTGGAGGCCAGCCTCCTGCCGAGCTTCAGCTTCGACGTGCCGCTGCCGCCACTGCCGGTCGACATCGACGTCCAGCGAGTCGACACCGAGCCCGGTCAGATCGTGCTGGCCGGCCGCGCCGCCGGCATCGCGGTCCCGGCCTGACGCCTGCTGGTACGCTCCCCGGGATGGCCGGCCGCGGGCCGGCCCGGAACGGGAGCACGGCCCTGCCATGACGCTCGAGGTCTTCTACACGGCGCTGCTGGTGGCGATGCTGGCAGCAGCGGCGGGGTTCGCCGTGTACGTGGTCTACCGGCTGCTGCGCGACTGACGCGCGCCGGCAAGGAAAAACCCAGGGGGTTCGGCGCCGGTTCCCTCACGTCAGCTCTTGCTCACGCAAGCAACGCCGCCTTGGTTGGACCAGGCCAAGGCCCCCTGGGTTCGGTGATCTGCTTTGGATTCCGCGGGCGGTACCCGTCCCGCGATCAGGAGCGGGTCGCCCTATCGGGCAGTCACCTCGCGGGTCCGAAACGGTTTATGCAGTTGGACCACCTCCTTTCTCGCGTGCCGCCAGTTAGCCACACAAGGGGCCGCGTTCGCAACGCGATTACCATGATGCTCATGACCACGACGCTGGCCCTGGAGGCCGCCCTGGAGACCCGCCGGTCGGGCGTGGTGGCGGTGGAGCGCCCCGACCTGGCCATGCTGGAGCTGCGCGGCGCCGACGTGCTGCGCTACCTGCACACCGTCTCGTCGCAGCACACCGCCGAGCTGCGGCCCGGCGACGCCACCAGCGCGCTGCTGCTGTCGCCCAAGGGCAAGATCGAGTTCGCCTTCCGTCTGGCGGTGACCGAGGGCGGCGCGCTGCTGGACACCCAGGCCGCCGCGGCACCGGCGCTGGCAGAGCGGCTCGAGCGCTTCGTGTTCCGCTACGACGTGGCCGTGCGCGTCCTGGAGGCCGGCGGGCTCAGCCTGCTGGGCCCCGGCGCGCGGGCGGCGCTGGAGGCCGCCGGCCTGCCGCCGGTTCCGCCGGGACCGGACCGGGCGACCGTGGCCGGCGGGCTGGTGGTCCATCGCACGACCGCCGGCGCGGACCTGCTCGGCGCCGGGGCGGGGGAGGCGCTGGCGGCCCTGGAGCGCGCCGGGGTGGCGCGGGCGCCGCTGGAGGTCTGGGAGCTCGCCCGGATCGAGCTCGGCCTGCCGCGCTGGGGCGACGAGCTGACCGACGACGTGCTCGCCGAGGAGGCCGGCCTGCTCGGCTCCCACGTGCACCTGGAGAAGGGCTGCTACCCGGGCCAGGAGACGGTCGCCAGGGTGCACAACCTCGGCCAGGTGCAGCGCCGCCTGGCCGGCCTGCGCTTCGACGGCGAGCAGCCGCCGGCGCCGCGCAGCGAGCTGCGCACCGAGGACGGCCGCCGCGCCGGCCAGGTCCGCAGCGTCGCCCTGCACCCGGAGCTCGGCCCCATCGGCCTGGCGTTCGTGCGGCAGGTCGCGCCGAGCGGCTCGAAGGTGCTGGCTGGGGAGTCCGCTGCGCTCGTGGTCGATCTCCCCTTCCACCCGGATCGCCCCCACAACTGACAAGCGCGCCGAACCCGCTATTCGAGATTCCTGCGTCCTCTGCGGGTCTGGGGGTTGGGCGTGGCTTTTTATGTTCTGGCAGTAGGAGTCGGGCGGGTTGGCGGTTAGAATGCTCCGGCTCGCCAGCCTTGAGCGGTCCGGGTGCAGCGGTGTTCCGGGCTGGAGGCAGGAGGTGCGCGCCGTTCACGAGGCGGGGCAAACCATGGCGATCCGGGCGTCCGGGCGCGGGGGTCACTCGTCACCGCGATGGCTCCCGGCCATACAGGGGGGAAGCGGAAGATGAGCGTCGAGGCGATTCCTGGCGGAAAACGCCGCATCGACCGGGTGCTCGAACCGCGGTTCGTCGCCGGCATCGACCGTCTCGCGCTGGAGGACCTGCGCAAGCGCCGCGAGGACGCGGAGGCCGAGGAGGAGGCCATCTCCTACCTGCGGCGCGTGCTCCAGGGGCGGATCGACATCCTGC
>DASVXQ010000589.1:0-3443 GCA_036392615.1 Actinomycetes bacterium
AACGGCACCGTGCTGCCCCGCTCGCGCCAGTGGCGCCAGGCGGTCCGCACCGTCGGGATGATGCCGCTGGGCAGCACCATCACCACCGCGGCGAGCAGCAGGCCGAAGACCAGCAGGCGGGTGCCGAGCTGGGTGCCGAAGTAGTTGTTGACCACCTCGTTGAGCGGCTGGAGCAGGAACGCGCCGAGCACCGGCCCCCAGATGGTGCCGCGGCCGCCGAGCAGGGCGGCCAGCACGATCTGCACGCTGATCAGGATGTCGAACATGCCGCGCGGGTCGATGAAGGTCAGGAAGTAGCCGTCGATGCCGCCGGCGATGCCGATCAGCACCGCGCTGACCACGAAGCCGATCAGCTTGTAGGCGGGCGTGCGGATGCCGATCGCGGCGGCCTTGCCCTCGTCCTCGCGGATGGCAAACAGCCCGGCGCCGAGCTTGCTGCGGCGCACCCAGGCCGCCAGCGCGACCGAGAGGATCGCCAGCGCCAGCATCGCGTAGTAGAACGGCAGCTCGCCGAGGTCGGGGCTCCAGGTGGGCAGCGGCAGGGTGATCCCCGCCGACCCGCCGGTGATGCCGCGCAGGTTGAGCGCCAGCGTCTGCATCAGGAACAGGAAGGCGATGGTGATGATCACGAAGGCATGGCCACGGGCGCGCATCGCCACCAGCCCGAGGATCGCCGCCAGCAGCGCCGCGGTCAGGCCGCCAAGCGGTGCCAGCAGGAACGGCGAGACCTCCCAGTGCTTGGAGAGGATGCCGACGGTGTAGGCGCCGACGCCGATGAAGGCGCTCTGGCCCAGCGACACGTAGCCGGCGAACCCCGAGATGATGTTCCAGCCGCTGGCGCTGATCACCAGCAGCAGGGTGAGGATCGCCACCGTCTGGAGATAGAGGTTGTCGGCCATCGCCAGCGGCACCAGGGTGAGCACCAGCACCCCGGCGGTCACCAGCGTGGGCTGGACCAGGCGCAGCAGGCGCCGGCGGCCGGCGTCGGGCTCGGTGGCGACCGCGCGGGTGGCGGTCACGCGGCCACGTCCTCGCGCAGCCGCGAGCCGGCGATGCCCTGCGGGCGCACCAGCAGCACGACCATGATCACGACGTAGAACACTACCAGCGACCAGCGCGGCGAGATGTAGGCGGAGGTCAGGTTCTCGGCGACGCCGAGCAGCAGCGCGCCGATCGCCGCGCCCGGCAGGCTACCCATGCCGCCGAGCACGATGATGCCGAGCAGCTTGGAGATCCAGACGTAGTGCGACGCTGGGAAGAACGGCTGCAGGATCGACAGGATCGAGCCGCCCGCGCCGGTGGTGGCCACGCCGATGGCGAAGGTGAGCGCGGCGACGTCGAGCACGCGCACCCCCACCAGCTGGGCGCCCTGGAGGTTCTCCGCGGCGCCGCGGATCGCCCTGCCGGTCCAGGTCCTGGTCAGCACCAGGTAGAGCAGCGCCAGCACCACCACCGCGGTGAGGCAGCCGGCGGCCAGCCCCTTGGGCAGGAACAGGCTGCCGACGTGGAACGACGAGGCGAAGTAGCTCGGCGTGACCGAGCGGAAGACGTTGCGCCAGATGAGCCCCATGAAGCCCTCGATGGCGATCGCCAGCGCGAAGGTCAGCAGCACGCTCATGGCCTCCGGCGCGGCGCGTACCCGGGCGAGCATCCCGCGGTACAGGAGCCAGCCGATGCCGAACATCAGCGGCGTGGTCACCACGATCGACAGCAGCGGGTCGAGCCCCGTGCGCCGCCAGATCTCGAAGGTGAACAGCGCCGCCAGGATCAGCAGGGCTCCCTGGGCGACGTTGATGATCCGCATCACGCCGAACACCAGCGTCAGGCCGGAGGCCAGCAACGCGTAGACACCGCCGGTCAGCAGACCGAGCAGGATCGTCTGGGCGAGCTTCATGCGGGGCTGGCGCCTATCCCTGCGCGCCCCAGTTGGGCTTGGGATTCACGATCGTCTGGCTGGTTGCGACCTCCTTGGGCAGGACCACCTGGGCGGCGCCGTTCTGCCACTGCGCCAGGATGAAGGCCTGCTGCGGAGCGCCCCGCTCGTCCCAGGAGAGCGGGCCGAGGATGGTCTCGACCTTGTTCTTGTGCAGCCAGTCGGAGATCTTGGCCTGGTCGTCGACCGACCCGACCGCCTGGACCGCCGCCTGGAGCACCTGCGCCGCGGCGAAGGCGTCGGCCGCGTCCTCCTCCGGCACGCCGCCGTACTTGGCCTTGTAGGCCTGGAGGAACTCCTGGTTGAGCGGGTACTTGGCCTGCGGGCTCCAGCTCACCGCGTAGAAGACGCCCTCGGTGTTGCCCACGCCGACGCCCTTGGAGTACTGGTCGCCGTTGGAGGGGGCCGAGGTCTGGAACATCTGCTTGGGGCTGTAGCCGGCCTTGACCAGCGAGCGGACCAGGCCGACGCCGTCCTCGAAGACCGCACCCTGGGCGATCAGGTCGGCCTTGCTCGCCTTGATGTCGCTGGCGATGGTGTCGAAGTTGCCGGTGTCGGGCGGGTAGACCTTGCTGTAGACGGTCTTGATGCCCGCGGCCTCGAGCTTCGCCTTGATGCCCTCGACGACCGGCTGCGCGAACGGGTCGTCCTGGGTCGGGTAGGCGGCCGTCTTGGGGCGCTGGTCGGCGGGCAGCGAGGTCACCCACTGGGCGAACAGGTCCGCCTGGTGCACCGCGGTGGCGGGCTGCGCGAAGAAGATGTTCTTGAAGCCGCGGTTGAACATGTCCGGCGAGCCGCACGAGGGACACACGAAGGTCTTGCGGTTGCGCTCGGCGACCGCCGAGGCCGGGATGTTCAGCAGCGAGGAGAAGCTGCCCAGCAGCAGGTCGACCTTGTCCTGGCTGATCAGGCGGGTGTAGTCGGACACCACCGTGTTCTGGTCGCTGGCGTCGTCGACGATCTTGAGCTGGACCTGGCGCTTCAGGAGCCCGCCGTTCTTGTTGACCATCTCCTGCCAGATCGTGTAGCCGCGGTGGGAGGCCTCACCCGGCTGCGAGAAATCGCCCGACAGCGGCAGCGACGCGCCGATCACCAGGGGCTTGGAGGTCTCCCCACCTCCACCGGAACCGCTCTTGCTGGAGCATCCCGCCGCTACCAGCAGCAGCAGCGTGACCAGGACAGCCGGCAACCGCCGGAACTTCGTCATCTCATTCACCCTCCCGTGACCCTTCCCACTCGAAGGGGCGACCCGGACTTGGAGGCGTGCGGTGGACAGCGATTCTAGACAGAACCGGGATTCTAGACAGAACCGGCATTAGCATGAATGCAAACGATTGCAGATACGTACACCGTCCTCGCACAGCGTGTCAATATCGCGCGGCCGCCTGCTCGGAAACCAGCGTGTCGCCCGCGCCGGCCGAGGGCCCCGCCGCCGGCCTCCCGCCGGAATCCCTTGCGGCCGGCTTCGGGCCGGATTCCCTTGCCGCCGGCTTGGCGCTGGAGTCCCGCA
>DASVXQ010000590.1:0-8622 GCA_036392615.1 Actinomycetes bacterium
CCGCGCCTGCTCGAGCTGGGCGGCCACCCGCAGCAGCAGGTCCTCCCTGCCGTAGGCGGCGACCAGCTGGGAGCCGACCGGCAGGCCGCCGGCGGTCCAGTGCAGCGGCAGGCTGATGGCCGGCTGGCCGGTCATGTTGAATGGGATGGTGTAGGCCACCTCGAGCACCGAGCGGGTCACCGGGTGGAAGGGATTGTCCGGCGGCGCGGCGTACTCGCCCAGCGGTGGCGGCGGCTCCGAGATCGTCGGGGTGAGCAGCAGGTCCCAGCCCTCCGCCCACCAGCGCTGCACCCGCGCGGCGTAGTGGTGCATCGCGGTCAGCGCGGCGACGAACTGGATGCCGCTGACCCCGCGGCCGATCTCGGCGACCGCCCAGGTGGCCGGCTCGACGTCGTCGGGGGTCAGCGGGCGGCCCAGCAGGCTGCCCCAGAGTTCCAGCTCCGCCGCCGTCCAGGTGCCGTAGCAGGGCAGGAACGCCTGGCTGATGCCCGAGTCCGAGAGCGCCGGCGGCCCGCCGAGCTCGACCGTGTGGCCCAGCTCCTCGAGCAGCCGAGCGGTCGCCTCGGCGGCCGCCACGCACTCGGGATGGGTCGGGGTGGACGCCTCCGGCGCGCTGGTGAGCAGGCCGATGCGCAGCCGGCCGGGGTCGGCGCCGACCTCCTGGAGCCAGGGGCGCCGGGGGGCCGGCGGGGTGTGCAGGTCGCCCGGAGCCGGCCCGGCGGCGGCGTCCAGCATCGCCGCGGTGTCGCGCACCGAGCGGCTGACCGCGAGCTGCACGGCCATGCCGCCCCAGCCCTCGGCCACCTCGGGCCACAGCGGCACGCGGCCGCGGCTGGCCTTCAGCCCCACCAGGCCGCACTCGCTGGCGGGGATGCGGATCGAGCCGCCGCCGTCGCTGGCGTGCGCCACCGGGACCATGCCGCTGGCCACCGCCGCGGCCGAGCCGCCGCTGGACCCGCCGCAGGAGCGGCCGGGGTCCCACGGGTTGTGGCAGGGACCGTAGGCCTCGCCCTCGGTGGTCGGCACCAGGCCGAGCTCCGGCGTGTTGGTGCGGCCCAGGCAGATCAGCCCGGCGGCGCGGTACCGCTCGGTGACCATGCTGTCGTGGTCGGCGACGTAGCCGGCCCGCCGCACCGCCTTGAGGCCCGAGGCGTACGGCACGCCCCGCTCCAGCGCCCCGAGGTCCTTCAGCAGGAACGGCACCCCGCGCAGCGGGCCGTCGGGCAGGGGGCCGTCGGCCGCGGCGCGCGCCCGCTCGAACTGGCGCGTCACCACGGCGTTCAGCTCGCCGTCGAGCTTCTCGATCCGCTGGATGGCGGCGTCGACCAGCTCGCGCGGCGAGGCCTGGCCGCTGGAGACAAGCTCGGCCTGTGCGGTGGCGTCCATGAAGGCGAGCGCTTCGCTCATCGCTGCGGCGTCCTTTCGCTCGGGTGCCGACCGTCCAAGGGTAAGAGCCCGGGCCAATAGGCGGGACCTACATCCGGTCCGGGGCGGAGACGCCGCGGCCAGCTGGACCACGCCTGGGAACTCGCCCAGCGAGCGGAGCAGATCGCGCTCCCGTTCATGCGACAGCAGCGCCGGGTCGTAGTCGTCGCCCCGGACGATCCCCAGTTCCTCCGCCTTGCGCAGGAGGCTCACGATGCGCGCGTGCGCGTACTGGACGTAGTAGACGGGGTTCTCGTTCGAACGGCGGGTCCACAGGTCCAAGTCCAAGTCGATGGCGGAATCGATGGAGTACCGCGCCAGCGCGTACCGGGCCGCGTCGGCCCCCAGCATGTCGATGATCTCCCGGAGCGTCACGAGAGCGCCGGTACGCTTCGACATCCGGACCCGCTCGCCGTCCTTGGTGAGGCTCACCATCTGGCCGATGATGAGCTCAAGGTTCGTATCGGGATCGTCGCCGAACGCGCTGGTTCGTACCCACAGAGCATCCCCGGACTGGTAGACGTGGCCCTCCTCGGTGAGCCGAGCGAGCGCCGCGTCCAGTTCACCTCGGGCGTGCAGCGTCTGCTCGTTGAAGAAGACGTCGAGCTCCACGCCGAACTCCGCCAGGGTCGCCTTGACGTGGTCGAACATCAACCGGACGCCGCCGACCCGGAAGATCTCTTGTGCCTGCTCGTCAGGAAGCCCAAGGACGCCGGGCCGGTCGCGGACGCAGCGCCTACGCCTGCTGGCGCGGCCGCTGAGGCGCTACAGCTTCACGCCGTAGGCGGCCTCGAGCTCCTCGATCCAGTCGTCGCGGATGGTGAGGCCGTATTCCTCCGCCAGGCCGTAGTACTCGCTGGGCGGCTTGTGCTCGGACAGCACCGGCGCCAGCCGCTCGAAGTAGTCCTCCAGGCCCGACGGCTGGACCAGCTCGACCACCTTGGCGGGCACGCTCTCGGCGTTCCACATGGCGTGCGGCGTGCCGCGCGGCTTGACCAGGTAGGACCCCTGCTCGGCCTGGAGCACCTGGTCGCCGATCCGCACCCCGACGGTGCCTTCCAGGATCAGCGAGAACTCGTCCTCACGGCCGTGGGTGTGCGGCTTGACCAGCGTCCTGGGCGGGATCTGGACCTGGAGCGCCGACAGCGAGCCGCCGGAGTCGGCGCTGACGATCTTGTAGTCGAAGCGCACGCCGAACAGCATCACGGTCCTGCCGTCGGCCGGTGCGATCAGCTTGGCCCTGGGTGCGGGTGGGCTGGGCATCAGGAAGCCTCCTTGGTGGCTGTGGGGGACGTGCGCCGCATGCCTTGCCCCTGGCGGTACATCTGCGGGGGCTTGCTGCCGGCGGACTGGCCGCCGTCGATCGGGACGGTGACGCCGGTCACGAACGACGACTGGTCCGAGCATAGCCAGAGCACGGTGGCGGCGACCTCCTCCGGCTGGCCGACGCGGCGCATCGGCGTGGACATGCCGGCGAGCCGCTGCGCCTCCTCGCCGGCCTGCTCCAGGTGGTAGGTCAGGATCGGTCCGGGCGCCACCACGTTCACGCGGATGCCCTGGTCGGCGTAGTCGAGCGCGGCCACCTTGCTGAGCCCGACGATGCCGGACTTGCCGGCGACGTAGCCGGCCAGGTTGCTGACGCCCTGGATGCCGCCGAGCGAGGCCATGTTGACGATCGCGCCGCCGCCGGAGCGCAGCATCGCCGGGATCTGGTACTTCATGCCCAGGAAGGTGCCGCGGATGTTGGTGCGGATCGCGGTGTCGAACTCCTCCGGCTCGATCTCGGCGAGCGGCGTCGGCAGGGGGCCGTCGGTGGCGTTGTTGAAGGCGGCGTCCAGCCGGCCGAAGGTCTCCTCCGTCCGCCGCACCAGGTGCTCCACCGAGGCCGGGTCGCCCACGTCGGTGCGCACCACCAGGGTGCGGCCGCCCTGCTTCTCGATGCCCCCGGCGACCTCCTCGAGCGCCCGCCGGTCGCGGGCGGCCAGCACCACGGCGGCGCCGGCCCGCGCGAACGCCCGCGCGGTGACCGCGCCGATGCCGCGGCTGGCGCCGGCGATCAGGGCGACCTTGCCGGCGAACGGCCGGACCTGGGTGATGTCCGAGCTGGTCATCTTGGCTTCATCTCCTCCGCTGCCACTGGGCGGTCAGCGCCCCGGCGGCGCCATGATCGGGCTCAGGTGCATGCCGGCGATCCGCCAGCGGTCGCCGTCGCGGACCACCACCTGAGTCACGCGGAAGCGGCCGTCGGCGTCCTGGTCCCGGTGGGTGGCCCGCTGCTCCTGGACGCCGATCACCAGCGCGGTGTCGCCCAGCAGCCGCACGTCCGGCTCCCGCCAGGCGAACGAGCTGATCCGCAGGTCGCCCGCCTGGCGCGGGCCGAGCCAGGCGCGCTTGTCGAGCACGAAGCCGAGCGGGCCGACGCCCATGAAGCGCTCGTGCAGGACGTCGTCGAGGGTGCCGATGTCGGCGCGCAGCTCGGCCGCTGCCCAGCGCTCGCCGAGCTCGAGGACCTGCCGGGCGGCGGTTTCGTTCTGGCTCATGGTGTGCGCTCCTCTCGTTGATCGGTCGCGGCCTGCATGCCGCGGAGGTCGTCGAAGGTCATCGCCGGGTCCGGCAGCGTGGCGGCCGGTTGGTTCGGCTCGCGCAGCCCGGCCAGGACCAGGTCGAGGTGGCGGTGGGCCAGTCCCTGGTGCACCTCCGGCGGGAACGGGCCAGGCAGCGGGCGGGTCAGCCGCACCAGCAGCAGGCCGATGTCACCCGAGGCCACGTCGCGGCGCAGCGTCCCGTCGGCGTGCGCCGCGGCGATGATCCGGTCCAGCGGCCCCACCGAGGCGTTGCGCGCCGCCACCAGCTCGTCGTCCTGCTCCATCTGGAGCTGGCCGACCAGCGCGGGCATGGCCGCGGCGATGCGCAGGTCCAGCGCCCGGTGCATGTAGCGGGCCAACGCTCCGAAGGCGTCGGGCTCGCTGGCCAGCGCGGTGGAGCCCTCGTGCGCGGAGCGGTGCAGCAGGTCGAGCGCGACCTCCCGCAGCAGCGTCCGCCGGTCGGGGAAGCGGCGGTAGAGCGTGCCGATGCCCACCCCGGCCCGCCGGGCGATCTCGTCGAGCGGCGCGCCGGCGCCCAGCTCGATGACGGCGTCACGGGCGGCGTCCAGCAGTCGCCGCCGGTTGCGCAGCGCGTCCGCGCGCATCCGCCGGGGGCGGGTCGCCAGGTCGCGGTCGCCGTCCGTCACCACGTCCGCCTCCTCAATGCGGAGGACTTTCCTCCGCTACGGCGTCGAGGATAGCACAGTAGCGGAGAGGATGCCTCCGGTTCCAGGTTCCCTTGACGCTTCCCCAGCTGGTTCGTAAGGTCCTATCGACAACGGACGTTGGTTCTACCAAGGTGGTGGCGCTTGGGGCGGGCAGGCGCAGCGGCCGCTGCCGTCTCGCTGTCGCGCCTCACGCGCGTCTTCGGGACGCAGCCGGCGATCGTCGGGGTGGACCTGTCGGTCCAGCGCGGCTCGGTGGTGCTGCTCCGCGGCCCCAACGGGGCAGGCAAGAGCACCCTGCTGCGGGTGATCGCCACCGCGCTGACGCCGACCTACGGTGGCGGCTCGGTGCTCAGCTTCGACCTGGTCCGCGAGCGCGACCAGGTGCGGCGCCGCACAGAGCTGCTGGGCCACCACACCCGTCTCTACGAGGACCTGACCGCGGTCGAGAACCTGCGCTTCGCCTGCGCCCTGTACGGCGCGGACGTGCGCGTGGTCGCGGAGGCGCTGGAGCGCGTCGGGCTCGCCGAGGTGGGCGGCGAGCGCGTGACCGGCTTCTCGCACGGGATGCGGCAGCGCCTTGCGCTGGCGAGAGGCCTGCTTCGCGGCCCGGAGCTGCTGCTGCTCGACGAGCCCTACGCCGGCCTCGACGCCGCGGCCAAGACCATGGTCGACCAGGTGGTGCTGGCCGCCCGGACGGCGGGCCACACGGTGGTGCTGGCCACCCACGAGCCGGTCCGCGAGGGGCTGGTGACCGCGACGGTCTCGATGGAGGCCGGCCGCGTGCTGCGCGAGCCGGCGACGGTCCCGGAGCCGGTGCGGTGAACGGCGCGCGCCTCCAGCACCGGTCACGTGTCCGCGGTGCGCGACGCTTGGGCTCCTGGTTACTGCGGGTCGTGCAGTCGCGGCAGCGATACACGACCGGCGCTGTCCTCGCGATCGCCGCCAAGGACCTGCGGATCGAGGCGCGGGGGCGCTACGCCGCCGGCATGGCGGTGCCGTTCGCCGCCACCCTGCTGATCGCCTTCGGGCTGTCGCTGGGGCCGGGACGGACCCTGCTGGAGGCGACCGCGCCGGGGCTGCTGTGGCTGGCGGTGCTGTTCGCCGCCACGCTGCTGGCGCGGCGCGCCTGGGAGTCCGAGGCGGAGGACGGCGCGCTGGAGGGGCTGGTGCTCGCCCCGGTCGACAAGTCGGCGGTGTTCGCCGGCAAGGCCATCGCGCTGAGCGTCCAGCTGCTCGCCCTCGAGGTGGCGGTGCTGGCGATGGTGGCCGTGCTGTTCGGGCTGCCGGTCGCCGGCAACCCGCCCGTGCTGGCCGCGGCGCTGGTGCTCGGCACCGTCGGGCTCGCCGGGATCAGCAGCCTGTTCGGCGTGCTGGCGGTGATGCCGCGCTCGCGCGAGGCGGTGCTGCCCCTGCTGGTCATGCCGCTGGCCACGCCGGCGCTGATCGCCGGGGTCAAGGCGACCGCGCTGGCGACCGCCGGGCGGGGCGGCGACGCCGGCGCCTGGCTCGGCCTGCTGGCCGCCTTCGACCTGGTGCTGGCGGCCGCCGGGCTGCTGGTCTTCGAGCAGCTCGTCGAGGACTGAACCGCCGCGGGGCCAAGCGCTCCGGACACTTGACGAAGCGTTCCCACGCTGCCAGAGTCCCGTATAGCAAATAGTCATTTGCTTTAGGAATCCAGCGGTGGAGGATGGGAGCGATGGCGCAGATCGAGGCCGATCCCCGGGACGCCAGGCCCGAGCCCGAACCCGAACGGAGGAGCGCGGCCGCCCGCTGGGCGCTGACCGCCGGGCGGCTGGTGTTCCTGCTGCTCGCGGTCGGCGTGCTGTTCAAGGTCTCCGGGTCCTCGGCGCAGGCCGAGCACGGCAGCGCGGGCACCCGTGGCCCCTCCCCGGAGGCGACGGCGCTGCGGCAGGTGGCGGAGGGACGCCGGACCTTCCGCTTCGACACCTTCGGTGACCAGGCGTTCTGGGGCGACACCCTGGGGCTGCACAAGGCCATCGAGGGCGCCAAGCTCGGCGGCGTCGGCCCTGGCGTGAGCCCCAGGACCGCCCTGGCGGTCGGCCTCAAGGTCGACTCCGACGCCCTGCCCGCCGACCTCAAGCAGGCCATCGCGGCCGGCAAGGTGAACCTCGACGACCCGGCGACCACCCTGGCGCTGCTCAAGCTCAAGGCGGTCGTGGGCGTCAGCGGCTTCTTCAACTCGAACGGCAGCCTGCGGTCGGTCGGCATCCAGTGCGCGCTGTGCCACTCGACCGTGGACGACTCCTTCGCTCCCGGCATCGGCCACCGCGAGGACGGCTTCGCCAACCGCGACCTCAACGTCGGCGCGATCGTCGGGCTGTCGCCGAACCTGGAGCCGGTCGCCAAGGTGCTCGGCGTCGACGTGGCCACGGTCAAGAAGGTGCTGGCCTCCTGGGGCCCAGGCAAGTTCGACGCCGAGCTGTTCATGGACGGCAAGGCCTTCCAGCCGAACGGCAGGTCCGCCGCCACCCTGATCCCGCCCGCCTACGGCCTGGCCGGGGTGAACCTGCACACCTACACCGGTTGGGGCTCGATCCCGTACTGGAACGCCTTCGTGGCCAACCTCGAGATGCACGGCCAGGGGACCTTCTTCGATCCCAGGCTGGACGACCCCAAGCAGTTCCCGGTCGCGGCCAGGAACAAGTTCGGGCACGTCAAGGCGCAGCGGGACCTGATCACCGCCAAGCTCCCGGCGCTGCACGCCTACCAGCTCTCGCTGGCGGCACCCAAGGCACCAAGGGGATCGTTCGATCCGGCGGCGGCGGCGCGAGGCAGGAAGCTGTTCAGCGGCAAGGCGGAGTGCTCCACCTGCCACACCGAGCCGCTGTTCACCGAGCCGGGCTGGAACCTGCACAAGGGCTCGGAGATCGGCATCGACAACTTCCAGGCGGACCGCTCGCCGACCCACATGTACCGCACCACGCCGCTCAAGGGCCTGTGGGCGCACCAGAAGGGCGGCTTCTACCACGACGGTCGTTTCGCCACCCTCGCCGATGTGGTGAAGCACTACAACACCTTCTTCAAGCTGGGCCTGACCGCCCGCGAGCAGAAGGACCTGGTCGAGTACCTCAAGTCCATCTGAGGCCGGGGGCGAGTGATGAAGTTCGCGGAACGCGGCATGGCCGCGCTGACCGGCCGCCGGGGCGAGCGCCTGCTCGCCCTGGCGACGGTCCTCGGCCTCGGCGTCAGCGCCGTGCTGTCGCTGCTGGTGGCGCCGCCTGACGCCGAGCAGGGCCAGGTCCAGCGCCTGATGTACGTGCACGTGCCGGCGGCGTGGCTGGCCTACCTCGCCTTCGGCGTGGTGTTCGTGGCCAGCGTCGCGTACCTCAAGAGCGGCAAGACCCGCTGGGACCGCCTGGGGGTGGCCTCGGCCGAGGTCGGCGTGCTGTTCACCTCGTTGACCATCGTGCTGGGCGCCCTGTGGGGCAAGCCGGTGTGGGGCACCTGGTGGACCTGGGACCCGCGGCTGACCACCACCGCGGTGCTGCTGCTGATCTACCTCGGCTACCTGGCGCTGCGGCAGATGGCCGACAACCCGGCGCGGCGCGCCCGCTGGTCCGCGGTGGTCGGGGTGGTCGGCTTCGTCGACGTGCCGATCGTGCACATGTCGGTGACCTGGTGGCGCTCGCTGCACCAGGCGCCGACCGTGCTGCGGCCCGGCACGCCCACGATCGCCGGCAGCATGCTGGCCGCCCTGCTGGTCGGCGTGGTGGCCTTCACGATCCTCTACGCCTACCTGATCGCCCTGCGGCTGCGCGTCGGCCGGTTGGAGGACCGGGTGGCCAGCCAGGCGCTGTCGGCGCGGATCTCCCAGCGGACGCGCGGCGCCGTCGCGCCCGAGCCGGCCGCCAACGGCAAGGTCCCGCCGCTGGCGGTGCCGGGGAGGTCGGGCGCCGATGGCTGACCTCGGCTACGTCGCGGCC
>DASVXQ010000591.1:0-6391 GCA_036392615.1 Actinomycetes bacterium
CCGGGTGGGGCGCGGCGGTGCCCGGGGTGGGCGACGGCGCCGGGTGGGCCTGGCGGCGGCCAGGTGGGCCCGCGGCGGCGCCTGGCTGGCCCGCGGTGTCGGGGCCTTCCGGCGTCCGGGTGGCCTCGCGGCGCAACAACGAGCACAATCTGTCGTCACCCTGTGAGCCCGACCCCGCCGGACGGAGGATTCTCGATGCGCACCACCACGTTCGCTGCGACCGATACCGGTCTCGTGCGGACCGGCAACGAGGATTCGGCCTACCGCGGGGAGACCGTGGTGGCGGTGGCGGACGGCCTGGGCGGGCACCAGGCCGGCGAGGTCGCCTCGGCGATCGCCATCTCCGCCATCGCCGAGCTCGACGGGCGCGAATTCGCCACTCCGGAGGACGCCCGCGAGGCGCTGGTCGGCGCGATCCTCAAGGGCAATCTCGCGATCCTGGAGAAGGCCACCAGGGACCCGGACTCCTGGGGCATGGGCACCACCATGACCGCCGCGGCGCTCGCCGGCGGCCGCTGGGCGCAGCTCGCCCAGGTCGGCGACAGCCGCGCCTACCTCATGCGCGAGGGGGAGGAGCTGCGCCAGGTCACCGACGACCAGACCATCGTCGGCGAGCTGGTCCGCCAGGGCCGCCTCACCAGGGAGGAGGCCGCCCACCATCCGCAGCGCAGCGTCGTCACCCGGGCCGTCGGCCTCGACCCCAACCTCGAAGTCGACACCCCGGACCCGATCGAGCTGCGACCCGGCGACCAGCTGCTGCTCTGCTCCGACGGACTCACCGACGCGATCGACGACGCCCGCATCGCCGAGGTCCTCGCCGCCGGCCTCGACGGCGACACCACCTGTCAGGCCCTGATCGACGCCGCCAACGCCGCCGGCGGCCCCGACAACATCACCGTCGTGCTGCTCCGGGTCACCGACTGACTCCGCGTCACCGGCTGAGCGCCCGGGACTTCGTCGCCGGCCTACGATTCGGGCGGTACGCTGAGCGAGCGGCCGGACATGAGGTAGCGCCGCCAGCGCGTGTAGCCGGCCCGGGCGTAGAAGGCCTCGCGGGTGGTCCAGCCGATGTGGCACACGCGGGTGCCCGCGTCCCGGAGCAGCTCCGACGCGCGCGTGACCATCGCACTGCCGATGCCCTGGCCCTGGGCCACGCCGGCCACGCCCACGCAGGCGATCGTCCCGGCCATCGGGCCCAGCATCGGGTCGAGCACCGAGACCGGGCCAGGCCCGGCATACAACAGCGTCCCCACGAGCCGCCCGGAGGCGTCGCGCGCCGCCAGGACGGACGAGTCGCCCCGCTGGAACCATCGCAGCCACGAGGGGAAGGCCTCGGCCTCGAAGGCGAGTACCCGTTCGCGGTCCCGCTCGCCGCACGGCTCGATGGTCACGCCCGCCCGCGCCGCGCGCTCGTGCACGCCCGGATCCCCGCGGTAGTCCCGCAGGTCGCGGACCAGGTCGATGACCGCCTCGTGCCAGCGCCAGCCGCTCGCCTCGAAGAAGCGCACCGCGCCCGACAGGTCGTCCGGCACTCCCGGCCAGATGTAGTCGTGTCCACCGCTGCCGAGCCGCACCGTCTCGACCCCGAGGGCGCGGAGCTGCCGCAGCGCCCCGTCGAGCAGCCGCGTCCCGACGCCACGCCGCTGATGGGCCGGGTCCACCAGCAGCAGCGGCACACTCCCCGCCGGATCCGTCGCCACCGCAGCGACCGGCCGCCCGCCCTCCTCAGCGACCAGCCCGGCCCGGACCATGTCCAGACCCACGGGCAGCAGCGGCCAGGGCGGATCCAGGGCGGCACGCCAGAGCCCCTCCAGCACCGCCCGGTCCCCCACCGGATTCAGCGTCCGCAACCTCACGCTCTTCCTCATACGGCAACGATGCCACGCCCATGAGGAGGCGAGAATGTTCCTCCGTATCGAGCAGCCGGCTGTCGTCCGGTGGGCTGCAGGCCGCGCTATGGTCTGGTCCATGGATGACGCCGACCGTGGCCGCCGAGGGCTGCGGGCCCGGCCTGGGCCAGGTCTGTGGCGAGCGCTACGGGGCCATTGGGGTCTGGAGGGGTCCGCCCAGGTGGCCGACCTCGGTGGGTCGTCCAGCCTGAACCTCCTGGTTGGTGACCAGGATCGCAGGTACGTGGTGCGAGTCCACCGACCGCACGTCTCGCCCGAGCGGCTGGGTGCGATCCACCAGGCCCGACGAGCGCTGCTGGTAGGAGGTGTGCCGTGCGCCCAGCCGGTTCTCACCCTGCAAGGTGACGCATGGCTGAGGTTGGAGGACCGGCTGGTGGAGGTGGAGGCCTATGTGGGCCATGACGCGGTCATGGATTCCTGGCAGCGCCTTGAGGCGGGGATGGCGCTGCTGGCCCATGCCCACAACGTGCTGCGCCACCTCGAGGTTGACGAGGGAGGACGTCGCCCGCGCTTCGCCAATCATCTTGCGCCCGCCGACGTCGCGGCGTCCGTGCGCCAGGGGGTCCAGCGGATTCGGGACTGGGAACCCACGCATCGGGAGCGCCGCCTGGCCGCGGCGGCCGAGGAACTCGCCGCGCTGGTCACCCAAGCTGAGGCCGAGCTGGTCTCCGGGCTTCCCTGCCAACTGGTCCACGGTGACTTCTGGGACAACAACGTCCTGTTCCGTCGCGGGCGGCCGGTGCTGCTGGCGGACTTCGACTTCATGGGAGAGCGGGCCCGCATCGAGGACCTGGCACTGACACTGCACTGCGCGCGCTCCGACCTCCGCGCCGAGCGCGGCCCGGTGCAGGATCGTGACCGGTTGCGCCGCCTGGTCGCCAGCTACAACGCCGGCCTTGACCTGCCGCTGTCGGACAGCGAGCGTGCCGCGCTGCCGGTGGCGATGGCGCGCCAACCGCTCTCGTCGATTGGTGGCTGGGTGGCGCGGTTGGACGATCAGGCGGCAGCGCGTTGCCACGCCGCCAGCGTGGGACCCGAGCTGGCGGCGGCCCTGCGGATCATGGCCGAGCTGGGCAGTTGGCAGGACGCGTTCGCCTGAACGACACGCCACGGCGCCGTGGCCGGCACCAAACCGAACTCGCCTCGACCAGGCACTGTGGAGGCGCTATCGGCCCAGCAGGCATCGGCTCGTTGCTCCCGATGAGCCGCCGCGTGGGAACGGCAGGGCTCCCGCTCCGACGAGCCACCGGGAGCGGGGTGCCGACCCTCTCTCTCCGGCACCCCGCTCGTGATCGGGCGGCTCAGCTGCAGCCGCTGGTGGTCCCGCAGGACTCGCAGACGAAGCAGGAGCCGGCCGGGCGCATGCGCACACCGCAGGTGGAGCAGAAGGGCGCGTCTACCGCGGACATCCCTGGTGTGAAGGCGATCTCCCTCCGGGGCGAGGCCGGCGCGACAGTCGGCAGGTCCCCGGCCACCGCGGCGGACGGACCCTGCGGCTGCTCGGTGGCCCCGCCCTGCGGCGGCGCGTCGGCCCGGGTCGGCTCGACGGCCGCCGGTGTCACCGGGCTCGCCGCGGGACTCGCCTGCGGGGCCGCTGCCGCAGCGGCCGAGCCGCCGTTGACGTCCTCGATCCGTTCGGCGGTGGTCTTGATGCCGAGCGCCTGGCGGCTCTCGGTGTCGAGGTAGTCGATCGCCAGCCGGCGGGCGAGGTAGTCGACCAGGCTCTGGGCGATCCGGACGTCGGGGTCGTCGGTGATGCCGTTGGGCTCGAAGATCATGTTGGCGAACTTGGCCACGTAGACCTCGAGCGGCACGCCGTACTGGAGTCCCAGGCTGACCGCCAGCGCGAACGCATCCATCACGCCCGACAGCGTCGAGCCCTGCTTGGAGACCTTGACGAAGATCTCGCCCAGCCCGTCGTCCGGGTAGGAGCCGGCGGTGAGGTAGCCCTCGATGTCGCCCACCCGGAACGAGGTCGTCTTGGATGGGCGGGTCCTCGGCAGCCGCCGGCGGACGGGTGCGTTGTCGACCTCCAGCACGGCGCCGGTGTCGGCCACCACCCGGCGGTCGCCCTGCGTCTCCGCCTTGCCGGCCGCGTCGGCCGTGGCGGCGGTCCTGCTCGACTTCGTGGCCGACAGCGGCTGGCCGACCTTGCAGTTGTCCCGGTAGATCGCCAGCGCCTTGAGGCCCAGCCGCCAGCCCTCGTAGTAGGCCCGCTCGACCTCTTCGACCGAGACCGACTCCGGCATGTTGACGGTCTTGGAGATCGCACCGGAGATGAACGGCTGCACCGCCGCCATCATCCGGATGTGCCCCATGTACTCGATGGGCGAGTCGCCCATCGCGCAGTCGAACACCGGGTAGTGCTCCTCGCGCAGCGCGGGAGCGCCCTTCACCGAGTTGTGCTCGGCGATGTACTCGAGGATCGCCTGAACGTGCTCGTCGGCGTAGCCGAGCTGGGCGAGCGCCCGGGGAACGGTCTGGTTGACGATTGACATCGAGCCGCCGCCCACCAGCTTCTTGGTCTTGACCAGGGCGAGGTCGGGCTCGATCCCGGTGGTGTCGCAATCCATCAGCAGGCCGATGGTATTGTGGCTGACGAATCCAGAGGCGACGTAGGTCACGTTGTCGGGCACCGACAGGTCGTAGGTCGGCTGGATCCCACCGTCCTCATTGGCCGCAACCCGCTCGAACGCATAGCCGAGCGCTTCGACAAGCCTTGGATCACCGGTCTCGGCGGCAATCTGGGACGCCAGTTTCCGAGTCACGCCGCCATGACGCCGCAGGGCAAGCTGCATCGCGTTGTGACGTGGATGTCCGATCGGGATTAATTCGTTCCACACCCTACGCGGCAGGTGGATGCGGTCACGATTGCCGGACTGGACGGACGTCGTCTCCGCACAGGCCCGTGCCTTCCGCGCCGAGATGAACCCTATGGCCGCGGTGAAGGCCGGGACGAAGTCCCGATTACGGATTCGCATCTGACTGATCGGCTTGGCACCCCATCCGGACGAGGCCACTCGGGCGGTGGTCAAGATGCCGAGCACCAGCATGAGACTGCGCAACTCGCCCGCGAAGGCCTCGGATGCGGTGCTGACGCTGGGCACACCGTCGCTTACGGATCCATCAGCCTCGAACAGGCCCCGCAAGAAGGCGCCATACACGTTCGGATCATTGGTCTCGAGAACCGCCGACGGGATGTGTGGCTCCCACCCCTTGCCAGCGTGGGTCGCCCCCGGCAGGCGCTTGGCGAATCCGCTCGCCTGCCACCACCTTGCGAGCCGGACGGAATGCAGGACGACTTCTCGATAGCCGCGCTGCTGGCTCACCGCTGCTTCGATGCCGAACAATTCCTTGCCGAGGATCCGAAGGCGCTCGACCACATCGAGGTCCGTGTTCGCGACACAGAAGCGCAATCCCTTGGCGTGAAGGCTGCCATCCCCCATGAAATAGCCAACCAGCTCCGCCAAGTCATCGGAGACATGCTCGGGGACGTGAACCCCTCGCTCCCCAGTCCAATATGCCTCGTCGAGTACGGGCAGGGGCACCTTCCTCGGCTCACCAACCAGCGTCCCAAGTTGCAGCGGGACGACGTCGTCTGGCTGGATCTCTACGAGCCGACGCCAGATCCATCCTCCAGTGGTGGGATCGACCACCTTGATGCGGTGGCGAAGGGTGCCCTGGATCGTGTAGCCGGACTTGGTGACGATCCGCCGAGTTGGCGCTTCGCCGTTGATGTAGAACTTGGTCGTTCGGCGTGGACCCTCGTCGGTGGAAACGGTGACCGCCAGGTCCTGCCATTGAGAACCCTGGCGATTACCGAGCTCACCAAGGCGCATGAGCCCGCGGTCCGTCGGCACCAACGTGTCAGCCGTCAAGCATCCAGTCGGCGCCAGCACCGAGGCCTGCGCGTTGCGGTAGCCGTGCTGCTCACCGAGCTCGATCGCCTCGTCCCAGGCGGTCCTGGCGGCGTCGAGCAGGCTGGACTGCACCAGGTTCGCGTCGATGTCGTCGACCGCGCCACGGTGCTTGCCCATGACCCGCAGCATCGGCTTGCGGTTCTTGGCGTAGCCGGCGAACGGCCCGAGGACCTGGGCGATCCGGGCGCTGGTGCGGTAGGCGTGCCCGGTCATCAGCGCGGTGATCGCCGCCGCCCAGGCCCGGCCGCCGTCGGAGTCGTACGGCTGGCCCTGCGCCATCAGCAGCGCGCCGAGGTTGGCGTAGCCGAGCCCGAGCTGCCGGTAGTCCTTGGCATTCCTGGTGATCTTCTCGGTCGGGTAGGACGAGTTGCCGACGATGATCTCCTGGGCGAGGAAGACCACCTCGACCGCGTGCTTGAACGCCTCGACGTCGAACACGCCGTCGTCGCCGAGGAACTTCAACAGGTTCAGGCTCGCCAGGTTGCAGGCTGAATTGTCCAGATGCATGTACTCGCTACAATTCGAGACAATTGCGCCTTGGACGAGATAGGAGTGGTTCCT
>DASVXQ010000592.1:0-11959 GCA_036392615.1 Actinomycetes bacterium
CGGATGTCGGTGCCATGCATGGTGATGACCAGCGGCCGCCGCCCGGCGACGAGCGCCTGGACGCCGCCAGGGAACCACCAGTGGGCGTGGACGACGTCGGCGCCGGCCGCCGCCCGGCGAAGCGCCACGGTCCCCGCGCCCAGCAGGCCGGCGAGCGCGAGCGCGCCCGCAGGGCTCGCCACGCGGGTGTGCATGCCGCCGGTGTAGGCGATCGTCTCGGCCCGCCGGGGCGCGTAGCGGTAGCGGCGCACCGCCACTCCGCCGAGGTGGTCCCGGGCCGGCAGGCCGGGCGCGGCCGGCGCGACCGCCTCGACCTCGACCCCCTCGCGCTCGAGCGCCTCGGCCAGGCGCAGCAGGAAGGCGCCGGTGAGATCTCCCTGGTGGCGCGGGAAGGCGTGGGCGGCGAACACCACGCGCGTCCGTCGGGTCGCGGTCGACATGGCCAGATCCTACGCAATCACGAGCGGGCGCCAACGGCTCCCGCGGCGGCGGTTGTCTCCGCACGGCCATGCGCGGCTACGATGTGCCGTCCGGTCTCGGGACGCCAAACGGCGGCGGCGCCTTCTCGCGCTCGCGCGAGCTCGACAGCGCGCGCACCTTCCCCCGCGGAGGCCCCGGTGCACTCGGGGCCTTCGGCTTGCGGGCGCGACAGGAGGAGCGAGCATGAGGATCTGCCTGATGATCGAGGGTCAGGAGGGCGTGACCTGGGAGCAGTGGGTGGCGCTGGCGGAGACCTGCGAGGCCCACGGGATCGAGGCCCTGTTCCGCTCGGATCACTACCTGTCGGTCATGGGCCGGCGCGAGCGCGGCTCGCTCGACGCCTGGGCGACGCTGGCCGGGCTGGCGGCGCGGACGAGCACGCTGCGGCTTGGCACGATGGTGTCGCCGGCGACCTTCCGCCACCCGTCGGTGCTCGCCAAGATGGTCACCACCGTCGACCACATCTCCGGCGGGCGGGTCGAGCTGGGCCTCGGCGCCGGCTGGCACCAGGAGGAGCACACCGCCTACGGCTTCGACCTGCCGCCCCTGCCGGAACGGGTGGGCCGGCTCGCCGAGCAGCTCGAGGTGGTCAACCTGGAGTGGGGAGAGGGGCCGGTCGACTTCCACGGCGAGTACTTCCAGCTCGAGGACCTCGACGCCCAGCCCAAGCCGGTGCAGCGGCCACGGCCGAACCTCATCCTCGGCGGCGGCGGCGGTCCCCGCGCCGCGGCGCTCGCGGCGCGCTGGGTCGACGAGTACAACACCACCTTCGCGACCCTCGAGGACTGCCGTGAGCGCCGCCAGCGCCTGGCCAGCGCCTGGGATGCCGCCGGCCGCGACGCCGACACGCTGACCTTCTCGATGATGACCGGCTGCGTGGTCGCCCGCGACCGGGCCGAGCTGCGCGAGCGGGTGGTGCGCCTCCAGGAGCGCACCGGCCGTGGCGGCGACCCGGACCAGGTGATCGACTCGCCGCCGGCGCACCAGTTCCTCGGCACGGTCGAGCAGGTGGTCGAGCGCCTGCGCGCCTACGAGGCCGCCGGGCTCCAGCGCGTGATGCTCCAGCACCTGGTGCACGACGACCTCGACATGGTGGCCCTGATCGGCGACGAGCTGGTCCCCGCGGTGGCCTAGGCCGACGCGGGGTTGCCCGGGGGCATGTCGCGGACCCGAGCGAGGTGGCGTTCGTGCAGCTCGCGGCCGCGGCGCAGGAAGTCGGTGATCAGCGTCAGCTCGGCGGCGGTGTAGTGGGCGATGTCGTCGAAGCCCTCCGCGACGAGCGGCTGGTAGATCTCTGTCCAGACCTTCCGCCTGGCCTTGGCGGTGGGCTTGACGATCACCTTGCGGCGGTCGCCCGGGTCCGGCGAGCGGCTGAGATAGCCCTGTCGCTCGAGGCGGTCGAGCATCGCCGTCACGCTGCCGGTGGTCAGCGCGAGCCTGGCGCCGAGCTGGCTCGGCAGCACGACCTCCTCCTGGAGCAGCACCTCCAGGCAACGCAGATCGGTCCGGTTGACCCCCAGGGCGGTGGCGGCGGCGGCATCGAAGTCGTTGACCGCCGCCTGGTAGGCCTGATCGTCCAGGCCGAGCTGCCGGCGCAGGTCCTCCAGATGTTTACTTGACATTCAAGTTACCCGACCCTCAAGGTAAATCGTCTCGATCTTCAAGATAGCCGTTCCTCGAGGAGCTTGCCCGTGCGTGTGCTCATCATCGGCGGTGGCACCGGGGGGATGTGCCTGGCGCATGGCCTGCGCCGGACCGGCGTCGACCTGACGGTCTACGAGCGGGACCGCACCCGCGCCGACGGGCTGCACGGCTACCGCGTCGGCATCAACCCGACCGGCAACCGCGCGCTGCGGGAGTGCCTGCCGCCGGACCTGTTCGACACCTTCGTCGCCACCTGCGCCCGCTCGCCGCGGTACTTCAACGTGCTGGACGAGCGGCTGCGGTTCACCGCCTCCGTACCGCTGCGAGAGGACGTCGACCCGGTCGACAGCGAGCGGTCGGTTTCGCGCATGACCCTGCGCCAGGTGCTGTTCACCGGGATGGAGGACGTCGTGCGGTTCGACAAGACCTTCACCCGCTACGAGCGCAACGGCGACGGGACGGTCACGGCCTGCTTCGCCGACGGCACCAGCGCCACCGGCGACGTGCTGGTCGCCGCCGACGGAGCGAGCTCGCCGGTCCGGCGCCAGTACCTGCCGCACGCCAAGCTGGTGGACGCCGGCATCATCGCGGTCGGCGGCAAGGTCCCGATCACCGACGAGACCAGGGCGCTGCTGCCGCCAGAGGCGTTCAACGGCCTGTCGTTGCTGTTCGCGCCGAAGGGCCGCTTCTGCATCTGGCACGTCATGGAGTTCAAGTGGGACCGCGACGCCGGCGTCAAGCACGGCGTCGGAGGCAACGACACCGAGCTCATCCGGCGCTGGCCGGGCCTGCTGTACGACAACACCCGTGACTACATCAACTGGGGGTTCTGGGCGTCTGTCGACAAGTACCCTCCCGGCGTGATGGACCTGCGCGGCCAGGACCTGGTGCGCCTGGTGCTCGACATGACCCCGGGCTGGCACCCCAACCTGCGCCGGCTGTTCGGCCTGTCGGATCCCGGGAGCTGCTTCCCGATCAACATCCGCACCTCGGTGCCGATCGAGCCGTGGCGGTCCAGCTCCATCACCCTGCTCGGCGACGCCATCCACACCATGACCCCGGGCCAGGGCGTCGGCGCCAACACCGCGCTGCGCGACGCTGCGCTGCTGTGCCGCCAGCTGGCCGCCGCCCACCGGGGCGAGCGCCCGCTGCTGGAGGCCGTCGCCGCCTACGAAGCCGAAATGATCCCGTACGGCTTCGCCCGGGTCGCGGACTCGCTGGCGCAGAACGGCACCAGCGGCAGCGACGCGCTCCACAAGCCCGTGATCGGCCGCCTGATGCTGGCCTTCACCCGGACCTATTTCCGCGCCGTCGACCGCGTCCCCGCGGTCCGCAGGCAGTTCCTCAACGGCCTCTACACCTACCGCAGCGGCTAGACGGCCTGATGCCAACGGTCCGCTGAGGAACGCGGGGCGCCCATGGCGCTGGGCCGCCGCCCGGCCGGCGGCGGCCCAGGCCAGAGCCGTCAGCCTTGGTTGCGCAGGCGGTTGGCGCGTTCGGTGACCTCGACCAGCACCCGGTGGGCGGTGGCGAGGTCGTCCGGGTCGATGCCGGCGTAGAGGCGCTGGCTCTGCGCGGCGACCGCCTCGCCCAGCTTGGCGTTGAGGGCGGCGCCTTCGGGCGTGAGCTGGGCTGGGCCGGGACCGTCGGGGTCGCTGCCGGTCACCAGGCCTCTGGCCTCCAGGTCCCGGAACAGCTCGGCGAGCTGGGCCCGGTCGAGGCCGACCTGGGGCTGGCCGGCGAGGAAGTCGTGCAGGGCGGCCGGCTCCGGGAAGGGGCCGCGCAGCGCCACGACGCGCAGGGCGAGGTACTCGGTTCGGGTGATGCCGGTGCCGGTGCCGGCGAGGACCTGATTGAGGAGCGCGCTGAGGGCGCCTTCGGCTTCGCCGACGTCCTGGCCGGTCAGGGTCGCTGGTGGTGCCATGGGTTCACTCCCGTTGTCGGTGCCGAGCAGGGTCTGCAGGGTGCGGACGAGGTCACGGTTCCGCTGGCCGCGGGTGCCGCCGATGGGTGCGGTGAGCTCCTCCTGGAGTGCGTGGACGATGGCGATGGCGCGCTGGGCGACGTCGGCGCCGGCGTCGGTGAGCTGGAGCTGGACGGCGCGCGGGTCGGCCGGATGCTGGCTCCGCTCGATCAGGCCCGCCCCCTCCAGCGCGCGGGCGAGCTTGGAGACGAAGATCGGTTCGAGCCCGGTCCAGTCGGCCAGCTCCCGCTGGCTCGGCCTGGCCCCCGACCGCGAGTAGCCGTAGAGCGAGGCGAGCAGCGTGTACTGCGCGTGGCTCAGGCCGAGCGGGGCGAGCGCGCGGTCGACGGCCGCCCGCATCCTGGTGGTGACCCGCCAGAGCAGGTAGCCGGTGGTGGGGTGCTCGGTTGGTCGCGACATGGCGATAGAGTACATGGAAACTATGTCCATGGCAACTATGGCCCGAGCGCACGGCGGGGTCATAGGACCAGGCTCAAGCCGGAGGTTCCGCCGGTGCCTCGGGCTCGGCTGGCGCGGTCCGCCTGGCCGGCCCTTCCCCGACCGCCCCGGGCTCCTCGGCCGTCGCCAGGGTGGCTGCCCAGAAGGCGCGCAACCTCGCCATGGCCGCATCGACGGTGGCTTCGGCGAGGTCCAGCTCCGCGGCCAGGGTGGCGTAGCGTCCGGTCCAGTCGGGCGGAGGGTCGGGGAGCTCGACCGGGAGGTCGTGCGTGGAGCGGACCGCGAACACGTGGCGGACGGTGGCCAGCAGGGCGGCGCTGGGCTCCAGGCCCTGGTCGGCCAGCAGCAGCAGGTCGGGGAGGTCCTTGACCCTGCTGTTGGCGCGGTCGCCGTGCGGGCGGGTGAGGGCGTGCAGCTTCTCGGCGAAGTGCTGGGCCGGGTCGACCGCCTCGATCTGGTGATCAGGGAACCCGGCGAAGGCCAGCATGCTGTGCAGCGTGATCCGGTCGGTGGTGGAGATCTCCTCGGTGCGGGCGACCACGTCCAGGCGCACGTTCGCGAAGGTGCGGCCGTCGAGCCGCGCGTCGACCGCGAAGCGCCAGCCGGCGCGGCCGGCCTCGTCGGGGTCCAGCGCCTTGGCGTGGCCCACGCGGAACTCGAAGCCGTCGCCTTCGGGGTCCTCGGCGAGCGCCTCGATCAGCTGGTCCCGGACCGTGCCGGCGTCCTCGCCGGCCTGGCGGACGGCGAGGTCCAGGTCGCGGGTGGTGCGGGCGCGGTCGCCGAGGCGCACCTCCAGCGCCATGCCGCCCTTGAGGACCCAGCGACCGGGCATGGCGTGCTCCAGCCGGACCAGCAGGCGCTCGAAGACGGCGCGGCGGCGGAGCCGCTCGAGGCCCGGCAAGGTGACCTCGTCGCCGGAGGCCAGGCGCGCCTCCAGCGCGGCGCGCAGGGCGGCTGGGGTCGCGTAGGGCATCAGCGCTCACCTCGGTGCAGCGCCCGCTCGATGCGGAGCGCCGCCTTGGGCCCGAGCTCCTCGGCGCGGGCCAGCAACCTGGATCGGGTCAGGACCCCCTGGTCGAGGGCGTCCTCGATGGCGCCCGCCAGCAGGTCCAGGTCGAGATCGCCGGCGGCGGCGTCGAGCAGCGAGCGCAGCGGGGTGGTGACCCGGAAGCCCTCCTGGTCGCGTACGTCGCCCTCGGGCAGCACGCCCTGGTGCAGCACCACCCCGGCGGGGGGACGCTGGCGGAACCCGCGCGGCACGGTCAGGTGGATCCGGGCGGGGTTGACCACGCCGAGCTCGTGCACGGACAGGGCCGACTCGTGCGAGACCACCGCGCGCCCGCGGCTCCACAGCGACAGGCGCACCAGGTCCTCGTGCCGGCCAGCCGGCCAGCCCGGCAGGCGGAACAGGCCGCGCCCCACCTTGACCCAGTTGCCGCGGTCGGCGTTCTGCTTCTGGGCCTGGTAGGAGTAGCCCGCGCCGCGCGCCTGGGCGGCGCTGAAGTAGCCGGACTGCGCGCCGGCGATGGCCACCAGGCGGTGGCGGAGCTCGCGCCGAGGGTTGCCGGGCATGCCGCGATCCTACACAGAAAGTTGATGTTCAGACATTCCTAGACGCACCAAACTCAAGTTTTTGTTGAGGACGGCGCACCGGGGGACCGGATCGTAGCGGCTTGGGCGGGTGGGTGCTAACCTGACCTGGATACTTCGCATAGCTAATTAGCCAACCAAAGGATTGTCATGCCTTCTGCCCCCTCTGCCACCACGATCGAGGTCGATCGCGACCTGGTGGTGAGCCTGCGCCTGGCGGTTGGCCGTCTCGCCCGCCGCCTCCGGCAGCAGACCGAGGGCGGCCTCACCGCCTCACAGTTCTCCGCCCTCTCCAGCATCTCCCACTACGGCCCGATCACCCTCGGCCAGCTCGCCGCCGTCGAGCGCCTGCGCCCCCCCAGCGTGACCCGCATGGTCTCCAACCTCGAGGACGCCGGTCTGGTGCTCCGCCGCGCGGACGCCGACGACCGCCGCGTCTGCCGGGTCGAGACCACGCCGCTCGGTCGCGACCTGCTGGAGCGCACCCGCAGCCGCAAGGACGCCTATCTCGCCACCCGCCTGGCCACGCTCGGCCCCGACGAGCTCGACGTGCTCCGCGACGCCACCGTGGTGCTCGAGCGGCTCCTCGAGGAGGAGCGCTCGTGAGCCTGGTCGAACTGGCCACCAAGAAGACCTTCCGCTCGCTCCGCATCCCCAACTACCGCCTGTTCTTCTTCGGGCAGCTCGTCTCGGTCAGCGGCACCTGGATGCAGCAGCTCGCCCAGGACTGGCTGGTGCTGCGGCTGACCAACCGCTCCCTGCCGGTGGGCATCACCACCGCGCTCCAGTTCGCGCCGGTGCTGGTGCTCGGCATCTGGGGCGGGCTGATCGCCGACCGGCTCGACAAGCGCAAGCTGCTGCTGGCGACCCAGGGCGCGATGGCCGCGCTCGCGCTGGCGCTCGGCGTGCTGACCGCCACCGGCGTGGTGCGCCTGTGGATGATCTACCTGCTGGCGCTGCTGCTCGGCGTGGCCACCTCGTTCGACATGCCGGTCCGGCAGTCGTTCGTCACCGAGATGGTCGGTCCCAAGGAGCTGCCCAACGCGGTCGGGCTGAACAGCGCGGTATTCAACGTCGGCCGGATCATCGGCCCGGCGGTGGCCGGCGTGCTGATCGGCGTCGTCGGCATCGCTCCGGCGTTCCTGATCAACGCCGCCTCCTACCTGGCGGTGATGACCAGCCTGTGGCGCATGGACCCGGGCAAGCTCTACCGCAGCGCCCCGGTGGAGCGTTCGCGCGGTCAGGTGCGCGACGGCGTCCGCTACGTGCTGGCCACGCCAACGCTGCGCTGGACCATTCTGCTGATGGGCTTCGTGGCCACCATGGGCCTCAACTTCCGCGTGGCCCTGCCGCTGTTGGCGCGCTTCACCTACGACGGCGGACCGAGCCTGTACGGGATCCTGGCCTCGCTGATGGCCGCCGGCTCGGTGGTCGGCGCGCTGACCGCGGCCAGCCGCACCAAGCCGTCGCAGCGGGTGCTGCTGTGGTCGATCGCCGGCTTCGGGGTCAGCTCGCTGGTGATGGCCGCCCTGCTCGACCCGGTGCTGGCCGGGATCGTGCTGCTGCCGATCGGGTTCTTCAGCATCTTCTGGATCGCCACCGCCAACACCACCGTGCAGCTCGGCTCCGCGCCGGAGATGCGCGGCCGGGTGATGTCGATCTACGGCCTGCTGCTGCTCGGCTCGACGCCGATCGGCGCGCTGATCATCGGCTGGCTGTCGGAGCACTTCGGCCCGAGGTCGAGCGTGCTGCTCGCCGGCGGGTCGAGCCTGCTGGCCGCCGCGGTCGCCTGGCTGGTCCGCCCCAACCGGGCGGAGCGCAACCGCCGCACCGCGGAGGAGCCGGCCGCGGTCGACAGCCGCCAACCGGTCCCCGCCACCAGCGACGAAGCGGCCTGAGAGCGCCGGTCACGTAGCCGCGGCGCGCGCCATTTCGGCTCCCTGCCAACGCGGGCGATTCGGGCGCGGCACCGATCTCGCGAAGCGGTGGGACACATGCCCGGCGCTCTAGGAAGCGATCAGCTCGCCGTCGGGGAGGCGGTCCCTGAGGTCGCCGACGCCGAGGCGCGACAGCAGCCGGATGGGCGGGCTGTAGGCACGGCCGGGGTCGCGCGGCAGGAAGGCGAGCTGCAGGTCGCACCAGGACAGCCGCAGCGACTCGGCATTGGTCGGGGTCGCCAGCACGAACTGGACCCGGCCGCCGAGCGCGTGCATCAGCGCCGCCACGTGGTCGATGTTGGTCGAGTCCAGGTGGGCGATGTGCTCGTCCATGATCAGCAGGTCGGCCGCGTCGGCGGCGCCCATGGTCGCCAGCAGCAGCACGATCGCGATGGTGGCCCGCTGCCCGCCGGAGTGGGAGGCGTCCCGGTAGGAGCGCAGCCGCTCGCCGGGCCGCTGCGCCACCAGCACGTCCACGCCGTAGTCGTCCGGCCGGTCGCCGCTGATCAGCAGCAGCTCGCCCTTCCAGCCGGCCATCTCGCAGATGCGGCCGAACTCGACGCTGATCCGCTGGGCGACCTCGCGCACGCGCTCGTCGAAGCGCGAGGTCGACTCGTCCACGCGGTGCTGCTGGTGCTCCAGGTCGATGCGCCGCTCCTCGCTGGCGCGCGCGGTCTCCTCGACCACCGCCGCCTGCGCGTCCCGGTCGGCCAGGATCAGCGGGTCGCGGACCTCGGCGGGGAAGCGCTCGTGGTCGTTCACCTGACCGGTCAGCCAGTCCAGGTCGCGCAGCAGCGACTCGGTGCCGGGCAGGTCGCCGCCCTCCAGCACCGCCTGCTGCTCCGGGGTGAGCCGGTGGCCCTCGAGGTCGACCTCGAGCTGCGCCAGGCGCGCGTCCAGGTCGGCCAGCTCCGGCAGCTCCTTGGCGAGCCGCCCCTCGACCTCGGCCTGCATGTTGGCGGCCATGCCGAGCTCGGCGCCGACCGCGCCGCGCTGGGCGTCGAGCTCGCGCAGCTGGAGGGCGAGCCGCTGCTCGCGCTCGACCAGCTCCGGCCGCTCGGCGCGGGCCTGGTCGAGCGCCCGCTGCGCCTCGCCGGCGGCGTCGTCGCGGTCACTCAGCTCGCGCACCGCCTCCAGCGACTTGAGCGCCTTGTGCCATCCCGCCCGCAGGTCGGGGATGGTGGCGTCGAGCGCGGCGGTCTCGTCGCGCAGGCGGTCGATCTCGGAGCGCACGCCGGCCAGGTGCCGCTCGCGCGCCGAGCGGGCCAGCACCGGTCGCTCCGGCACCTGGAGGCGGGCATAGTAGCCGTCGCTGTAGCGCACGCCGTCGGCGGTCACCGCAGGGTGGCCGCGGCTGGCGAGCCCGAGCGCCTGGCCGGGATCGAGCGCGGCCAGCGCGTCCGAGCGCTCCAGCAGCAGGCCGAGCTCGCCGGGCCCGAACACCTTGGCCAGCACGCCGGCGGGGTCGCCGGCGCCGGCGCGCACGATCGGCCGGCGGTAGCCGGCCTCCACCGCCATGGCGGTGGCCTCGCGGAACGCCTCGGAGGGCACCACCAGGCCCCAGAGCGCGTCACCCAGGGCCGCCTCGGCGCGGGTGCCGGTATCCTCGGCGTCGTCGGCCAGGTCGAGCGCGTGCGCCACCAGGATCGCGGGGATGCCACGGTCGTCCAGCGCGGCGCGGAAGGCCTCGACCTCTGGCGGCGCCACGGTGCCGCCCTGCTCCAGGCTGGCGGCCGCTGCCTGGCGCTCGGCCAGCGCGGCGGCGACCTCGCGGCGGCGCGCCAGCGCGTCCTGGAGCCTGGACTCGGCGGCGGTGATGTCGGCCTCGGCCTCGGCGGGCGTGCGCCGGCCGGCCAGGCCGCCGAGGTGGGTGGCGTTCGACTGCGCCTCGCCCAGCCGGCCCTCCAGCACGGCGATGCGCTGGTCGAGCCGCTCGCGCTCGGCGGTCGCCTCGGCGATCTGCCTGACCAGCGCCTCGGCCTCGTCGGTCAGCGCGCCGACGCGCGACTCCAGCACCGGCACCTGGTCGGTCAGCCCGGCCAGCATGTCCTTGTCGGCGGCGACCTCGCGGGTCTTGCGCAGCCGCTCGGCGCGGGCCTGGACGACCTTGGCGTCCAGATCGCGGTACTCGGCCGCCGGCTTGGCCAGCTCCTGCAGCAGCGTGAGGCGGTCGCGCAGCCCGGCCCACTCCAGGTGCCTGGCCGCGCGGGTCTGCAGCTCGACGAGCTTCTCCTGCTCGGCGCGATCGCGCTCGATGGCGGCCACGTAGGCCGCGCGGGAGCGCTCGGTGCTCTCGCGGCCGGAGCGGACCGCCTCCAGCACGGCGCCCTCGCCGGTCAGCTCGAGCAGGTTCTTCAGCAGCCCGGGCGGGCGCTCCTCGACGATGCGGTCGATCGCGCCCTGCGGGATGGCGAGCACCTCGCGCAGCGCGCGGGTCACCCCGACGCGCTCCAGCAGCTCGGTGTAGAGGCGCGGGCCGAGCCACTCGCTGGAGGGGTTGGCCTCCATGAAGGCGTCCAGGTCGGAGTCGAGCGGGCGCTCGAAGCCCCACCGCAGCCTGCCCGGCAGCACGCGGTAGCGGCGGCCCTGCTTGGTGACCAGGCAGACCACCGAGACGCGCTGGGCGTCCTCGCAGCCGGGCACCGCCGCGAACATGCGCTCGCCGCGGTCGGGCAGCAGCGGGTTGGCGAAGGTGCCCTTGAGCAGCGCCCGGTCGGCCGGCACCCCGCCGGGGCCGCCGTCGAAGATGTACTTGGTCGAGCTGCGGCCCAGCGCGAAGCTGGTGATGCCGAGCAGGACCTTGATGCCGTCGAGGAAGCAGGTCTTGCCGGAGCCGTTGGGCCCGGTGGCCACGTTGATCCCGTCGGTCAGCAGCGGGACCGGGTCGGGCCGCAGCGACCCCCAATGAACGAACTGGACTTCTTCCAGCCTAGGCATCGACGTCTCCGTAGCGTGGGGCTTGATCGGCCTCGATCCCCGATCGATGTGGGGGGAGCTCGCTCCCCCCACGGCCCCCCAAGAGCGCCTCTGCCGGGGCCGGGGCGGGCAGGTCCTCCTGGGCCTCCATGCGGAAGGCGGCGGCGCGGTCGCGGAGGTGGGTGAGGCGCTGGTTACGGGCGAGCAACTCGCGGACCTCGTCGGCGGCCTCGCGGTCGTCGAAGGTCTCCAGCAACGGCCCGGCGAACAGTTGCCCCTCGCGCAGGGTCAGGTAGCCGGCCTGGCAGAGCAGCACCAGCACGTCGCCGAGGTCGCGCCCGCCCAGCCGGCCGCCGAGCATGATCCCGAGGTCGTCGGGGTCGAGCCAGGGCTCGCCGCGCTCCTCGGGGTCGACGCCGCCGGCCTGCCGGACCTGCTCGGCGTCGAGGAACCGCAGGTGCAGCCAGCAGGCGGCGAGCACGGCGAGCTCGGCGGGCCCGAGGTCGATCACCGCTGCGTGGTCCTCCAGCCGCGGCAGCGGGCCGCCGAGGGTGGCCACCCAGCGGTCGGAGCGCGGCGCGTAGGCGAGCTCGCAGCCGGCCTCGGCCAGGCGGTGGCGGACTTCGTTGCGGACCTCTTCGTCGGTGAGCTCGGGCACCTCGGCAGCGGGCACCGAGCCGGCCAGGAGGACCCGGCAGAGCTCGAGGGTGTTCAAGAGGTGGGCTCCTCACGTGCTGGGGGATCCTGTGACGCCGCGGGCGGGCCGGCGTCGACCTGGAGCACCGCGACCGGGACGGACTCGCCGGGTTGCCCGGCGGTGGGCGGCTCGGCGGGCTCGACCTGCTCGGCCGGCTCGGCGGGCGCCGCGGGCGCCGGGGGCTGCTCGACCGCCGGGCCGCGCACCGAGGTGCTGCTGGCCACGCCGACCTCGTCGTGCTCCACGGGCTCGATCAGCGGCCGCGGCTCCAGC
>DASVXQ010000593.1:0-8791 GCA_036392615.1 Actinomycetes bacterium
GACGGCACCTTTGCCTTCACCGCCTCGCAGGACCAGTGCGCCAGGCGCAGCCCCCAAAGCGGCGCCCGGTTCAGCTTCTGGCATCCGGACCTGGTGACCCTGCACGTGTGGCTGTGGTACCCCAACCCCGCCGGCCTGTACCACAGCACCAACCCCTGGATCACCCCCTTCAACCGCGGCTAGTGCCGTCGCCGGCAGACAGGCCGGCCGGGAGCCCGGGCCCACGCCGCCCCGGGCTCCCGGCCTCGCGGCTGGCGCTCAGTGGTCCGGCGCGAACGTCCAGGGCAGGTGCGCCAGGCCCGCGTCGGCGTAGCGGCGCTGGCCGGTGCGGAACCCGTAGGCGAGGTCCTCGAGCAGCGCGCAGCGGGCGTAGAAGACCGCGCGGTCCCGATCCCGCGGCCCGAACGGACCGTCGTAGTGGGCGACGGTCAGGTCGAACGCCGCCGGTCCGAGGTCGCGGTAGATCAGCGCCAGGTCCGCGACCGGGTCGGTGATGGCGGCGTCGGTCCAGTCGATCACGCCGCTCACCACCCCGGCCTGGACCAGCACGTGCTCGCTGCCGAGGTCGTTGTGGCAGAAGGCCAGCGCGCTCGCCGCCGGCGGCGGTGGCCGGCCGAGGAACTCCTCGACGCTGGCGCGCGCCTCGGCCGGGATCCGGGCGGCGACCTGACGGTAGCTGTCGGCGGCCTCGCGCAGCCACTCGGCCATCGGCTCGGTGTCGTACGGTACCAGCCGCTCCATCCGCTCCAGCGGGGCGCGCTGCAGGCCGCTGACGAGCTCGCCCAGCGCGGCGGCGACCGGCGCCGGATCGACCACCGGATGATCGAACAGGGACTCGCCGGGCAGCTTGCGGTAGGCGAGCACGCCCGCCTCCGGGTCGGCGAACACCGGCTCCGGCACGGGCAGCGACGACAGCTCGGCGACCGCCTCCAGCAGCTCGACCTCGCGCCGGGTGGTGACGCTCCGGCGGGCCGGGTCGTCGTCGCGGCTGCGGCGGACCACCAGCTCGCCGTTGACCTCGTGGACCACGTTGTCCCAGCCCTCGCCCAGCTTGGCCACGGAGCGGACCTGGTAGCCGCGCAGGTGGCGGGCCAGCAGCTCGCGGAGGTCGTCGGTCACCGCGGCAGCATACCCGGCCTGCGCCGCCGCGGCTCAGCGCGCCGCGGCGTCCGCCCGGGCGATGATCTCCTGGACGACGGCGCTCTTGGCGTCGGCGTACTGCTGCACGTACTTCCAGTCCCTGGCGGCCAGCTCCCGCTTGGTCCGCAGGTAGAGCTCCAGGTCGGCGGGGTTGCTCCGCAGCCAGTCGCGGAAGCGCAGCATGCGCTCGACCTCCGGCGAGCCGGCGGTGAACACGTGCAGGTTGATGTTGGTGTCCGGGCCCTTGAAGACGCGGTGCTCGAACCATTCGGGCTCGCGGATCGCCAGCGTGTAGCCGGCGGCCTCCATGTCGGGCAGGTAGGCCGGCTCGTCGGAGGAGTCGGGCAGCTCGAGCACCATGTCGATGATCGGCTTGGCGGGCAGGCCGGGCACCGAGGTGGAGCCGGCATGCTCCAGCCGGACGACCCGGTCGCCCAGCGCCGAGCGCACCCTGGCGGCCTCGCGCTCGAACAGCCGCGGCCACTCCGGGTCGTAGTCGCGGATCTCGATGCGGGTCCGCAGGGTCGGCGGCGGCCCCACCCAGGTCTTGGCCATGTCCTCGTCGTACGCGGCGACGTCGTTGGGATCGCGGACCGTCATCGGCATCCTTTCCTCGGGCAAGCCCGCCAATATACCCCCATCCGCGAACCGGCCAGCGGATACGGGCGGATCACCCGTTCGTCTTCATGAACGACGGGTGCCGGCCGATATCGACAGCACCGGCTGGTTTCCGAGCGTTTCGACGATGGGGGCGGGGCGATGACCGCGCGTCGGACGGCACGCTGGGTCCTGGACCGGCCACGCCCCCGCGCCTGGGCCTGGTTCCTGGCGGCGTGCGCGCTGGCGGCCGCGGTCGAGTGGCTGGTGACCTGGCTGCCCCCGCGGCTGCGCGGCCCGCCCGCCACACTGCTGGACGACAGCGTCGCCCTGGCGGCCTCGGCGGCCATCCTGGTGGGCGTGCGCTGGTACCGCCCCGACCGGCTGGCGCCCTGGTACCTGCTGTCACTCGCGCTGGCGTTGAACGCGGCGGCGGACGTCACCTCGCGCTTCCTCTCCGGCTCCGGCAGCCCCCTGCTGGCCAACCTCCCCGGCGTGCTCAAGCTGGCCGCCTACCCGCTCGGCGGCATCGCCGCGCTGCTGGTGCTGCGGCAGCGCAGCCCGGGCCGCGACCTCGCCGGCCTGCTCGACGCGCTGATCGTCGTCGCCGGGCTGGGGCTGCTCGCCTGGACGTTCCTGGTGGTGGGCTTCGTCCGCCAGACCGGGATCCCGGTGACCGACAAGCTGAACTACCTGAGCGCCCCGCTGCTCGGCATCCTGGTGGTCGCGCTGGCGGTGCGGCTGCCGGGCGGCGGGCCGGCGACCACCGCCTTGCGGCTGCTGCTGGCCGGCGTCGTCGTGCTGCTGGTGTCCGACACGCTGCTCGCCGTCTCCGTGCTGGCGGGCGTGGACCTCCGCCCCGACCCGACCGGCCCGATCTCCATGCTGGGCTTCGCCTGCCTCGGCGCGGCGGCGCTGCACCCGTCGATCCGCACCCTCCAGGACCGGACCCTGCCGACGCCGGCGCGGCTGACCCGCTGGCGGATCGTGCTGCTGCTCGGGGTGGCGCTGGTGACCCCAACGCTGCTGGCGGTGCAGGCGATGCTGGGCCGGCCGGTCGGGCTGCCGCTGTTGCTGGTTGGCGTGTCGGTGCTGTTCGGCCTGGTGGTGACGCGGATGAGCGGGCTGGTGGCGGCCGAGACCGCGCGCTCCGCCCTGGGCGAGCTGGTGCTGGACCGGATGGTGGCGGCCACCGAGGAGGAGCGCACCCGGGTGGCCGCCGAGCTGCACGACGGGCCGCTGCAACGCCTGGCGGCGATCTTCTACACCACCGAGCTGGTGCAGTCGCGGCTGGCGCTCGGCGACGTGGCGCAGGGTCGCCAGCTGGTGCGGTCCCTGGGCGACCAGGTCGGCGCCGAGATGGACGCGATCCGGCGGCTGCTGGTCGAGCTGCGTCCGCCAGTGCTCGACCAGGCGGGCCTCGGGCCGGCGCTGGAGCAGGCCGGCGCGGAGCTGTCGCGGCGCACCGGGATCGACTGCAGGGTGACCGCCGGGTCCGGGCTGCGGCTGGACGCCAACCGGGAGACGGTTCTGTACCGGGTGGCGCAGGAGGCGCTGACCAACGTGGCCAAGCACGCGCAGGCGCGGCACGTGCGGGTCGGCGTGGCCGTCGAGGGGCGCAGCGCGCGCCTGGAGGTCGCCGACGACGGCGTCGGCTTCGACCCCGCCCGCCTGGGCGGCCCGGACGGCCGTCACTTCGGGCTGACGCTGATGCGGCAGCGGGTCGCCATGGCCGGCGGCACCCTCCAGGTGCGGGCCAGGCCCGGCCAGGGCACCACCTTGACCGTCCACCTGCCGCTCTCCAGCAGGGCCGCCGCCACCCGCGACGGGCGCGGCCACCGGCCCGTCCATCATGGCATCCCGCCCAACTGAGCCGCGCCGAGCAGGGCGAGCTCGCCGCTGGCGTCGCTCGCCTTGCGTAGGGCGATCTACCACGGGGTAGCTCAGGTGGCGAGTCACGAGGCGCTGGCATGCGAACGCGATGGGACGAGGTCATGAGGGAACGTGTGCAGGTGGAGGTCAAGGACGCTCCTGAGCGGGACCGGTACGAGGCATGGGTCGGCGAGAACCTGGCCGGGTTCCTCGACTACGGACGGCACGGCCGCACGCTGGTGCTGATCCATACCGAGGTCGACGAACGGTTCGAGGGTCTCGGCGTCGGTTCCCAGCTCGTGCGGGCCGTGCTCGACCAGGCGCGCTCCGACGGCCTCCTGGTGAACCCGCGCTGCCCCTTCGTGGCCCGCTGGCTCGCCAGGCACCCCGAGTACCTGGACGTGGTCCCCGAGCAGTGGCGCGACGGCGTCGAGCCGGCCGTCGACTGAGCGCTCCGGAGGGCTTCCGGCGGCCGGTCGGCTCCCGGGGCATCCCGGGGAGCCGACCGGCCATCCGCGAGCCGGCCGCCGGTCCGAGCGGCGGGTGTCGCCTCAGCAGGCCGCGTCGCTGCCGCTCACCAGCACCGCCGACCAGGCCGCCCGCACCGTCCGGTACTGGGCGGAGCAGAGGCCGAACAGGTCCCTGGCGGCGTTGACGGTGGCCGACCGCATGGCGGTGAAGCCGCCGTTGGACGGCAGGTAGACGTCGAGCGCCCGCAGCCAGATGCGCCCGGCGCTGCTGCGGCCGATGCCGGTCACGGTGGAGCCGTTGCAGGTCGGGCTGGTGCCGAAGGCGGTGGCGCCGCTGCCCTCGGCCATCATGAAGTAGGCGCGGTTGCTCGGCCCGGCGAGCGAGTGGACCTCGGTCTCGGTGGTGTTGGCGCAGTTGGGGTCGCCGAACAGCGAGGGATTGGCCATGTTGCGGAACGGCCCGACCGGCGGCGTCTCCTCGCCGACGGTGTAGTCGGGCGGGTCGTTGGGGGTTGTTGGCGGCGAACTCGGTCAGCGAGCCGAACACGTCGCCGCTCGACTCGTTCAGCGCGCCTGGCTGCCCGCCGCCGCGCAGGCCGGCGGTGAACTGCACGATCGCATGGCCGAACTCATGGGCGACCACGTCGATTGCGGTGAACGGCCGGGTGCCGCCCCCGCCGTCCAGGAAGACCGCGCAGGAGCCGTTCCAGAAGGCGTTGTCCTGGTTGGGCGTGTTCACCATGCCGATGACCCCGCCGCCGGCGCCGTTCCAGCCGTTGCGGCCGAAGCTGGCCAGCAGGTCCCATTCCCTGGCCATGCAGTAGGACACGTCGACGCCCTTGGAGGCCGTGTTGGTCGCCGCTCCGGTGCCCCAGACGTTGTCGGCGTCGGTCAGCACCGAGCCGGTGCAGGTCTGCCCGCCGTTCGCGTTGCGGACCTGCGCCCCGCCGCGCAGCGGGTCGCGCATCTGGAAGGTGGTGCCGCTCTGGGTGGTGTCCACCCGCACCCTGCCCTCGTGGACACCGGTGCCGGTGCCCGCCACGCGCAGCACCTCGTCCCAGCTGTCGAGCACGCGGCCGTTGCCGGCCGAGACCAGCACCACCAGCCGCGAGGGCACGCCGTCGCGGGCCACGCCGTCGAAGGTCACCTGCCAGGCCAGCTTCGGCGCGCCGACCGCCCAGGTGGCGCCGACCACCAGGCTGCTGCTGGCGTTCGTCGCGCTGCCGCCCTGCGCCGCGAGCACCTGCCCGGCGATGGCGCTCGCCCGCGCGGCGTCGAGGCGCGGGGTGGTGGACATGGTCAGCGGCCGGCTGAGACCCGAGGTCACCCCGGTGACCGCGCCGGCCGCGTCGGTGTGGAGGATGAAGTCGCCGCCGACCACCTGGAGGCCGTGGTACGTGGGGTTGAAGCGGACGTGGCCGGCGCCGCCCAAGTCGACGGACCCGCGGGTGGCGCTGAACTGCTCGCCCGCGAGGCGTGCGCCGCCGTGCGCACGTGATGCCGTGAGTGGGAGCACCGGCGCGGCCCTGTGGGCCGGCCGGTGCGAAGTGGTCGTGTTGACCGAGAGTCGAAGAACGTCCGCTTACTGGTGGTATCGAAGTATCGATTGACCGAGATTAGGTGGCAATGCCCGTTCACCCGGTATGCGAAGTGCCTTCGGGCGCGGGGAGGCTGTTCGCGGCCGTCGCGGGGACGCCTGGCGCGGCCGTCGCGACAGGCCGGGGTGCGCCGGCGGGCACCGGGGAGCGCTCGCCGCGGTGCAGCCGCGGCAGCCACCTGAGCCAGCTCGGCAGGTACCAGTTCCACTCGCCGAGCAGCGCCATGGCCGCCGGCAGCAGCACCCCGCGGATGACGGTCGCGTCCAGCAGGACCGCGACGGCCAGTCCGATGCCGAGCTGCTTCAGGTCGATCAGCCGCAGCCCGGCGAAGATGGCGAACACCGCCACCATCACCACGGCCGCGCTGGTGACCGTCCCGGCGGTCGCCTTGATGCCGCGCTCGACCGCCCGTCCGGTGGGCTCGCCGCGGTCCAGCAGCTCCTTGATGCGGCTCAGGATGAAGATGTGGTAGTCCATCGACAGGCCGAACAGCACCACGAACAGGAACAGCGGCAGCCACGAGGTGATCGACCCGCCCGGCTCGACGCCGATCAGCGAGGCGCCCCAGCCGTGCTGGAAGACGCCCACCAGCACGCCGTAGCTGGCCGCCACGCTCAGCAGGTTGAGCAGGATGGACTTCAGCGGGATCACGATCGACCGGAAGGTCACCAGCAGCAGCAGGAAGGCCAGGCCGAGCACGAAGGCGAACACCAGCGGCGAGCGCTCGCGCAGCAACTGGCTGAAATCGCGGCTGCCGGCGGTGTCGCCGGTCACGCCGACCCTGGCGCCGTCGAGCCGCCCGAGGGTCGCCGGGATGATCTCGCCGCGCAGCGTCTCCAGCGCGCGCATCGAGGTGGCGTTCTCGCCGTCGCCGCGCAGCGGCACGTCGATCAGGGCGACGGTCTTCGACGGGTTCACCTGCACCTGGACCGGCTCGCTCATCTGGCCGGTGGCGACCGCGCGGCGGTGCAGCTCGTCGATGGCCGCGCGCACCGGGGGAGCGGTGACGTCGGGCGCCCGCAGGGCCACCACCGCCGGCACCGACGAGCCGGGGAAGGCGGCCTGGATGCGCTGGTAGGTCTTGATGATCGGCAGGTCCCTGGGCAGGTCGGCGAGGCCGGTCGTCTTGGTGCGCAGGCCGAGCGCCGGCACCGCCAGCAGCAGCAGCACCACGGTGGCGCTGACCGCCGACAGCAGCGGCCGCCGCAGCACCCGGTCGAGGATCCGCGACCAGACGCCCGCCTGGTGGCGCCCGCGCCGCGGTTCGAGGCGCTTGCCGAGCCAGGGGATGCGGCCGCGCTCGACCCGGTTGCCGAGCTTGGACAGCAGCGCGGGCAGCACGGTCAGCGAGCCGACCATGGTGACCAGCACGACGCTCATGGTGGCCACGGCGATCGAGGAGAAGGTGGCGTCGCCGGCCAGCAGCATGCCGGCCATGGCCACGATCACCGTGGCGCCGGAGATCAGCACCGCCTGGCCCGAGGTGGCGGCGGCGATCCGCAGCGCGCCGCGGTGGTCGCGCCCGGCGGCCACCTCCTCGCGCTCGCGGCGCAGGTAGAACAGCGAGTAGTCGACGCCCACGGCCATGCCGATCAGCAGGATCACCGAGTTGGTCACGTCGTCGCCGGGGAGCAGATGGCTGGTCAGCGCGGAGAGGCCGAAGGTGGCCAGCACGGCGGTGAAGGCCAGCACCACCGGGATGCTGGCGGCCACCAGCGCGCCGAAGGCCACCACAAGCACGAGCAGCGTGACCGGCAGCGAGAGCTGCTCGGCGCGGCGCAGGTCGGCGCCGATGGTGTCGTCGAGCTCGTGGTTGGCGCTGGCGTCGCCGAACTCCTCGATCGCGTAGCCGGGGTTGGCACGCTGGAGCGTGCGGACCTCTGCCATGACCGGCTCGATCCGCTTGGAGGTCTGGCTGTCGGAGCCGGGCACCTGGAAGGTGACCAGGGCGGAGTGACCGTCCTTGCTGATCAGCCCCTTGCCGCCCGGTCCGGTCGGCGCCTGGAGGTCCTCGACGTTGGCGGTGGCGCCGAGCCGGCTGGTGACGTCGCGGACCACCGCGACGAACGCCGGGTCGTCGGCGCGCAGCCCAGGGTGCTGCACGATCACGCTCTCGCCGGCATGCTCCGGGAAGCCGGCGCCGGCGATGATCTCCTCGGCGACCTTGCTGTTGCCGGTCGAGGCCTCGGCGCTGGTGAGATCGCGTGACTGCAGGAAGACGGTGAGCGAGAAGGCGGCGACCACGAAGACGATCCAGCCGATCACGGCCGTCTTCCAATGCTCGGCGCTCCACCTCCCCGCACGGGCGGCAAGGTTGTCCATTGGCGGCTTCCTCTCGTTGCACTGCTGGCGGCTGACGGTTCCAGACCGTACGAGTGCGCCAGGTGCGGGAACATCCGGGAGCCACCCTGGTTGCGCCTGGGGTTGTCCCTACCCCTGACCAGGGAACAACCCGAGCTCGGCTGGTCAGAGGATGCTAAGAATCGAGCAGTGAGAGCTGGTCGCCCCTTGGGTCCGGCGGGCGCCTGGCCCGACCGGTCGAGCCGACCAGGCGCTCGAGCAGCGCCTCGTCGACGGCGGCCAGGAAGCGCGACGGCGCGCTGTCGGCCACCGCGCCGTGGCGCGCGCGGCGGGCCGCCCAGCTGAGATACAGGTGCGACCGCGCCCGGGTCATGCCGACGAACAGCAGGCGCCGCTCCTCGGCCAGCTCGGCGGCGGCTGGCTCCGCGCCGCCGAAGCGCAGCGGCAGCAGGCCCTCCTCGCAGCCGACCAGGAACACCACCGCGAACTCGAGCCCCTTGGAGGCGTGCAGGGTCAGCAGCGAGACCCGGTCGGCGCGCGGGTCCCAGGTGTCCACCTGCGCGCCGAGCGCCAGCTCCGCCAGGAACCGGTCGAGGTCGTGCCCGCAGCGCGTCGCCAGCGGCTCCAGCGCCTCCACCTCCGCCGCGGCGACCCCGGCCTCGCTCGACGCCCGGCGCACGCGCGCTAGCACCGAGCGGTCCCCGTCCGCCTCGGGCACGGGCGCCGCGCCGAGCACCCGCACCACCCGCTGGACCGCCGGCAGGTCGGCAAGCCGGTCGTGGGAGCGCTGCTGGAAGGGCATGCCGGCGCGGG
>DASVXQ010000594.1:0-2822 GCA_036392615.1 Actinomycetes bacterium
TGGTCTGCTGGTGGCGTGCGGATCCACACGGCGGAGGCGACCGCGGCGGCCAGCGCGCAGGCCGCCAGGGCGAGCATGGCGGCGCGCAGGTCGCCGTCGCCGGCCAGGGCGGGCAGCACCAGCGCGGCGATCCCGCCGCCCAGCGGGGTGGCCATCTGACGGATGCCGAGGGCGGTGCCGCGCTCGGCGCGGCGGAACCAGCCCATCACCGCGCGGCCGGTGGCCGCGTTGGAGCAGGAACCGAGCATCCCGGCGCCGACCAGGGCCGCCGCCAGCGGCCAGAACCCCATCGCGAAGGCCGCCAGGCCCAGCATCACGGCGGCGCCGCCCAGGCCAGCCGCCAGCACCAGCCGCTCGCTGGTCCGGTCGGTCAGCAGGCCCCAGGCGAACAGGGTGACCAGCACCCCGGCGCTGACGCTGGCGAACAGCACGCCGGTCTGGGTGAGGCCGACCTGGAAGCGCGCCTGCAGGGCCGGGCCGAGCGCCGGCAGGCCCTGCTGGTAGGCGGCGAACGCGCCCTGTGCCGCGACCCCGACCGCCAGCACCGTCCAGCGACCTCTGGGACCGCGATCCAGCGTCCGCGCCACACACCCTCCGCTCGCCCGAATGCCTCCAGATGGCCACATTCCACCGTAGCAGGGTGCTAGGTTGCCGACGCCAGCGTCGATACCCGACCGAGGAGTGATGCCGCGTGCCCGAACCGGCGACCGAGACGGCGGCGAGCGCCCAGCTCAGGACGGTCGCCGGCGCGAGAGCGGCCGGTGTCAGGGGCAGGTGGGCGGAGGCGGCGGCGCTGTGGCGGCGCGCCGTCGAACGCAACCCGGTCAACGGCGACCACTGGTCCCAGCTCGCCCGGGCGAGCTGGGAGCTGGACGACCTCGCCGCCGCGCTGACCGCCTACGGCAACGCGCTGGAGCTGGGCGTGACCCCGAGCGACGACCCCGACACCGTGCTCCCCGCGTCGATCGCCTACCGCATCGCCTGCTGCCACGCCCGCCTGGGCGACACCGACCGCGCCGCCGCGGCGCTCGAACGTGCCCTGGCCCTCGGCTTCCGCGACCTCGACCGCCTGCGGACCGACGAGCATCTCGCCCCGCTGCGCGCCGCCGGCCACCTGCCCGAGTACCTTGGCGCGCCCGGCGGCGACGGGCGGGAGGAGGGTGGGCGCGGGCCGGACGGCGAGCGGGAGGCCGGTCGGGCCGGGCCCGGCGGCGAGCGAGGCGACCGCGACGCCGGCTGGCGCGGGGACCTCCGGCTGCTGGCGCGGGAGGTGAAGCGGCGGGCGTGGTCGCCGTTCCGCTCGCGGTCGGAGGCGGACTTCGACGCCGCCGTCGCCGAGCTGGACCGCGTCGTCCCCGAGCTGGACGACGACGGCGTGCTGGTCGGGCTGATGCGGCTGGTCGCCCGGCTCGACGACGGCCACGCCTTCGTGCAGTTCCCGCCCGGCGACCCGCGCGGCCAGCGGTCCCTACAGTTGCAGCTCTCCTGGTTCGAGGAGGGCCTGTTCGTGGTCGCCGCCGACGAGCGGCACGCCGGGCTGCTCGGCGCGCAACTGCTGGCGATCGGCGGCCAGCCGGTCGAGCGGGCGCTGGAGCTGACTGACCCGCTGATCAGCCGGGACAACCGGTGGTGGCCGCGCCACCTCGCGCCGGCGCTGCTGCGCCAGGCGCCGCTGCTGCGCGGGCTCGGGCTGGCGCCGCGGGACGGCCCGGTGGCGCTGTCGCTGCGCCTGCCGGGCGGCCAGACCAGCGAGGTGACCGTCGCGGCCGACTCCGCCTGGTCGGCCACCAGCCCCTCGGCGGTCTGCCCGCCCGACTGGCGCTTCCTGCCGGAGACGCTCGGCCCGCCGCTGCCGCTGTACCTCCGCAACCGCGGCGCGCTCTACTGGTTCGAGCACCTGCCCGAGGCCGGGCTGGTCTACTGTCAGTGCAACAACCTGCTCGACGACCCCGCCGAGCCGCTGGCGGCCTTCTGGCGGCGGCTGCTCGCCGCCGCCGAGGAGCACCGCGCCAGGCTGGTGCTCGACCTGCGCGCCAACGGCGGCGGCAACACCTTCTTGACCTCGCCGCTGCTGCACGGCCTGATCGGCAGCCGCGCGCTCAACCGCCGCGGCCGCCTGTTCGTGATCGCCGGCCGCGGCACCTTCTCGGCCGCGCAGAACCTCACCACGCTGCTCGCCCGCCACACCGAGGCGATCTTCGTCGGCGAGCCGACCGGCTCACGGCCCAACTTCGTCGGCGAGACCGCCCCGTTCCGGCTGCCCTGGTCGGGCCTGCTGGCCAACGTCTCCGACCTGTACTGGCAGACCTCCTGGCCGCTGGACCACCGCGCCTGGGTGCCGCCGGAGCTGTTCGCCCCGCCGACCTTCGCGGCCTTCCGCGCCAACCGCGACCCGGCCATGGAGGCCGTGCTCGACTGCCGGGAGCACCTCCCCGGCTGGTGACCCCGCGCCCGCGCCGCGCCCGGTTCGCGCCGGCGGCCCAGCGCCCGGGACGCACGGGCGCCCGGGCCGCCCTGGGCCGCACGCCGCGGCCTCAGGGGATGAGCGCGAGCGGCTCGGCGAAGTGGCAGGCGGCCGGGTGGCCCAGGCCGCGCTCGCTCAGCTCCGGCTCCTGCTCGGCGCAGATCTGCTGCGCCTTGGGGCAGCGGGTGCGGAAGCGGCAGCCGCTGGGCGGGTCGGTCGGGCTGGGGATCTCGCCGCCCAGCACGATCCGCTTGCGCTTGCGCTCCAGGACGGGGTCGGGGATCGGCACGGCCGACACCAGCGCCTGGGTGTAGGGGTGCAGTGGGCGCCGGTACAGCTCGTCGCGGCTGGCGACCTC
>DASVXQ010000595.1:0-2266 GCA_036392615.1 Actinomycetes bacterium
CCGAGGCCCGCGGCAACGGCCAGCCGGAGCGCGAGCCCGAGCCCGAGCCGGCCGCTCTGGGCGCGCCGCTTGAGGGCCGTGGCGACGGCCCGGCCGAGGCGGAACCGGCCGAGCCCGCCGGCGTGCCCGCGGGGGAGCGGCCGGTGGAGGAGGCCGCGCCGCCCGCGGCGGTGCCGGCGTCCCTGCGGATCTCCGAGCCGGACGGCCAGCCGGCGGCGGAGACCAGGCCGCTGCTCGACATCCAGGGGCTGTCCAAGCGCTTCGGCGGGCTCACCGCGCTCGACGGCTGCACCTTCTCGGTGCGCGAGGGCAGCATCACCGGCCTGATCGGCCCCAACGGCTCCGGCAAGACGACGGTCTTCAACCTGGTCAGCGGCACGGTGCCGGGCGGCACCGGGGTGGTGCGCTTCGGCGACCGCCGCATCGACCAGCTGCGGCCCTGGGAACGCCCGGGGCTGGGCATCGGCCGGACCTTCCAGATCACCCGGCTGTTCAAGCAGCTCACCGTGCTGGAGAACGTGGTGGCGCCGCTCGGCCACTTCTCGCTGCGCGGGCTGGCCGCCGGCGGCACCGCCGGCCACGAGGCGGTACGCGCCCGCGAGCTGCTCGACCTGGTCGGCCTCGGACAGTTCGGCGGCCGCACCGCCGGCACGCTCTCGTTCGGCCAGCAGAAGCTGGTGGAGCTGGCGCAGGTGCTGATGCTGGAGCCGAAGCTGATCCTGCTCGACGAGCCGGCCGGCGGCGTCAACCCCAGCATGATCGAGCACCTCGCCGAGCTGATCCGCACGCTCAACCGCAACGGCATCAGCTTCCTGGTGGTGGAGCACAACATGCCGCTGGTGCTGGAGCTGTGCGACCCGGTGGTGGTGCTGGCCGCCGGCCGCTGCATCGCGCAGGGCCCGCCCAGGCAGATCCAGCGTGACCCCGAGGTGCTCGGCGCCTACCTCGGCGGCGACACGAGCCAGCGCCTGGAGGTCTGATGGGCGGAAGCCTCGAGCTCAAGGGGGTCGTGGCCGGCTACGGCGGCAGCGACGTGCTGCAGGGCGTCGACCTGCTGGTCGAGCCGGGCTCGATCACCTGCATCGTGGGGCCCAATGGCGCCGGCAAGTCCACCGTGCTGCGGGCCGTCAGCGGGCTGCTGCCGCCCCGCAAGGGCACCATCACCCTGGACGGCGAGCCGATCGGCGGGCTCGACCCGGCCGGGGTGCTCCAGCACGGGGTCGTGCAGGTGCCGCAGCACGGCGGGCTGTTCCCCAGCCTGACCGTGCGCGAGAACGTGCTGATGGGCGCCTGGGTGCTGCGCCGCAACCGGTCGCTGGTCCGCAGCCGCTACGACCGGGTGGTGGAGACGCTGCCGGTGCTGGCCGAGTGGGCCGACCGCCGCTCCGGCAATCTCTCCGGCGGGCAGCGCCGCCTGGTCGAGTTCGCCCGCTCGCTGATGGTGGAGCCGAGCGTGGTGCTGCTCGACGAGCCGTCGCTGGGCCTCGACCCGGCCAGCCTGAAGCAGGTCTACGACCTGGTGAGGGTGCTGAACGGGCAGGGCGTCACGGTGCTGCTGGTGGAGCAGAACGTGCGCGTCGGGCTGGGCGCCGCCACCTGGGCGGTGGTGATGGAGAGCGGGCGCGTGCGGCTGTCGGGCCCGCCGGCGGAGGTGCTCGACAACCCCGAGATCGCCGACCTGTACCTGGGCGGGACGATCAGCCGCACCCGGCGGGTATGAGCGGGGCCGTCTGGGCGACCGTCGCGGGAGTCGGGTTCGGACTGTTCCAGAGCGTCAACCGCCAGGCCGTGCGCGGCCTCGACGTGTGGCAGTCGACCTTCCTCCAGCTGGCCGTCTCCAGCGTCGTCCTGCTGGCCGGCACGCTGGCGACCGGGGAGCTCGCCGGGCTCGCCGGCGTGCCGCCGCTGGCGGTGGCCGCCTTCCTCGGCGCGGGCCTGATCCACTTCTCGGTCGGCTGGACGCTGCTCAACGCCAGCCAGAAGCGCATCGGCGCCGCGCGCACCAGTCCGCTGCTCGCCGCCACCCCGCTGTTCGGCAGCATCCTGGCGGCCGTCACCCTCGGCGAGGTGCCGGGAATCGTCACCGTCGTCGGCATGCTGCTGATCGTCGGCGGCGTCTACGTCACCGTCGGCACGGGCGAGCCGCCCGCCGGCCGCCCGGACGGCCAGGAGGCCCCGGGCGGGGCCGAGGGCGGGGAGGAGGGCAAGTCCCAGACCGCTCCCGCCACCGGTTCGGGGCGCGCGGCGGCCGCGGGGGCCACGGCCA
>DASVXQ010000596.1:0-1694 GCA_036392615.1 Actinomycetes bacterium
CGATTGCCGGTTCACAACGGCGGCGATTGAGCCCCGACGAGGTCAGTCGCATTCGCGAAACGTTTGCCGTTGGCGCCAGCGTTGAGGAACTAGTGTCCCGCGTCTGAATCTCGTTTACGGGTGGCGTGCGGCAGGATCTCCTCTGGGGTCTTGGTCCAGGTGAAGGGCTGACAGCGTTGGTTCCAGCCGTCGATGAAGGTCCTGATTTTGGCGACGAGCTGTTTGACGCTGTCGAAGGATCCGCGGCGGATGGCCTGTCGGGTGATGATGCCGAAGAACACCTCGACGAGGTTCAGCCACGATCCTGAGGTCGGGGTGAAGTGCAGCGTGATCCTGGGGTGCCTGGCCAGCCAGCGGTTGATGTCGTCGTGCTTGTGGGTGTGGTAGTTGTCCAGCACCACGTGCAGCTCGCGGCGGGGGTAAGTCTTGGCGACGGTCTTGAGGAAGTCGAGGAACTCGGCCTTGCCGTGTCGGTCGTAGCACTGGTCGACCACCTTGCCGGTGGCCACCTCGAGTGCGGCGAACAGCGTGGTGGTGCCGTTGCGCTTGTAGTCATGCGTTGCCTTCTGCGGCAGGCCGGGCCGCAGCGGCAGGATTGGCTGGGTCCGGTTCAGCGCCTGGATCTGGGACTTCTCATCCACGCACAGCACGATCGCCTTCTGCGGTGGGTTCAAGTAGAGCCCGACCACGTCATGGACCTTGGCCTCAAGTTCGGGGTCGGTGGAGAACTTGAACGTCTCGGTCCGCCACGGCTGCACGTGGTACTTGCGCCAGGCTCTGGCGACTGTGGCGTCGCCGATGCCCAGATGCGTGCCCAGCAGCCGCGACGACCAGTGCGTCACGCCCAGTGCCGGCGGGGGAGGCTCCAGCGTGGCCGCGATGATCGCCGCGTCGTCGATGGTCTTCGGCCGGCCGCTGCGCGGCTCGTCATCCAGACCGGCGATCCCCTGCCTGGCGAACCGGTCCCGCCACTTGATCACCGTCGGCCGCGATACTCCCAGTTGTCGGGCCGCGCCCGAGGTGCCTGAACCGTCGGCCACCGCCAACACGATCCGGGCCCGTTCCACGTGTCCTGCCGAAAGCGTGCTCGATCGTGTCCAGGACACCAGCACAGCGCGGTCTTCATCGCTCAGTTCAAGTGCAGACGACGGCATACGCCATCATCGCATACTGTCAACGAATTAACGACGCGCGACACTAGGTGCCTTCGACCCCGGACTGGCTGGCGGCGGCGCTCGGGGCGGAGGAGGCGTCCTGCTCCCCGTTTGGTCCCATCAGCACCTGCTGGTTGACCACCGGGATCTCGATGCCCTCGCGGGTGAGCGCGTCACGCACACGACCACGCAGCTCGCGGCCGACCGCCCACTGCTGCAAGGGGACGGTGTTGACCGACACCCGAAGCGTGACCGCCTCACGCGCCAACGAGGTGATCCCCCAGATCTGCGGGGAGTCGATGACCTTGTCGCGCCAGTCGGGGTCGTCCCACAGCGACCAGGCGGCCTGTTCCAGTGCCCCGTTGGCAGCGTCGACGTCCTGGCCGAAGCGAACAGGGACGTCGAGCAGCGTGCACGCCCAGTCCTGGCTGTAGTTCCCGACCTTGAGGATGATGCCGTTGCGCACGTACCAGACCGCGCCCTCGGTGTCCCGCAGCTTGGTGACACGCAGGCCGACCTCTTCCACGGTGCCGCCGGTGC
>DASVXQ010000597.1:0-2850 GCA_036392615.1 Actinomycetes bacterium
ACGCCCAGCCCTACACCAGCGACCAGCAACGCCAGGCCGCCTTGCCAGACTGGCTGCACCGCTACAACCATCACCGAGGACACACCGCGCTTGGCGGCCACCCACCAGCCAGCCGCGTCCCCAACCTCACGGGACAGAACAACTAGGGCGCGGGGCGCCTACGGGTCGGTGCGTGCGGCCGGGCGTCGGGTCATCACCGCGGTCATCGCCGGCGTGACCATGGCCTGGTGATGGGCGGTGGCCGCTCGTCCTCGCGGACCGTGCAGGTCCTTTGTTGATCCACGCACCGTGCGCGCTGCGGTGGCGGCCACATCGGGCCGCTGCGAGAGGGCGGCTGATCGTTCCAGCCGGCGCGTCACATTGCCGCCAGCAAGCCCGTCGTTTGTTGGTGTGGGCGGCTGGACGGTCCAGCCGCGCAAGGAGGTCCCGAGATGCTCGCACGGCGGCAGGACGCGGCTGCACCCGTTGTTCCGGCAACCACAGGCCGCGAGCCGGTCGTCGGGACCATCGGTCATCGTGGCCGCGTCCCGGACCTGCGCGGCAAGACCGTTCTGGTCACCGGCGCCAGCAGCGGCATCGGCCTGGCGGCCGCACGCCACCTGGCCGGGCTCGGCGCGGAGGTGATCATGGTCTCGCGGGATCCCGTCCGCGGGACGGCGGCGCGCGAGCAGGTCGCCGAGGCGGCCCGCGGGCCGCAGCCGGTCTTCCTCGCCGCCGACCTGTCCAGCCAGCAGGCGATCCGCCTGCTGGCGCGGCAGCTGCACATGCGGTTCAGCAGGCTCGACGTGCTGATCAACAATGCCGGGACCGCCTGCAGGCGCCGTGAGCTGACCGTGGACGGCATCGAGCGGACCCTGGCGACCAACCACCTGGCTCCGTTCCTGCTGACCCAGCTGGTGCTGGACCTGCTGCTGGCGGCGCCTGCAGGACGCATCGTGACGGTGACCTCCGAGGCGCACAGCGGCACGCTCGACTTCGACAACCTGCAGGGTGAGCGCTGCTACCGCTTCTTCGGCGCCTACGCGCGCTCCAAGCTGGCCAACATCCTGTTCACCTACGAGCTGGCGCGCCGGCTGCAGGGCAGCACCGTCACCGCCAATTGCTTCACCCCCGGCCCGACCGCGACCAACCTCGGCCGCGGAGCCGGCGGCCTCATGGGAGTGATGTCCGGGCTGGTACATCTCCTGGCGCTGACGCCACTGGGCAGCAGCGCGGACAAGGGCGCCCTCTCGGCCGTCTACCTGGCCGCATCGCCTGAGGTGGCCGCGATGTCGGGCCGCTACTTCAACCGCCTGCGCATCGCGCGCAGCAAGCCGATCACCTACGACGCCAGGGTGGCCGCGCAGCTATGGGGCGTCAGCGAGCGGCTGACCGCCCAGCCGGCCTTGAGGATCTGAGCTGAACAAGCCAACCGAGGCAGCCAACACAGGAGGTGCTGCAATGTCCACCGGACAGCTGCCCGCGCCCCGCGCGGCCAGCAACGCGATCAGCTTCTCCCCGCGCGCTCGCCGCGTGATCAGGTTCGTCGCGCGCCTGGTGAACCCGCTGGTGCTGAGGATGGCGGGGCACCGGTGGATGCCGATCGTCGGCGTCCTGCACCACCGCGGCCGGCGCTCCGGGCGCGCCTACGCCACGCCGCTGGGGATGCGGCCGCTGGGCGACAGCTTCGTGATGCCGCGGACCTTCGGCGCCAACGCGGCCTGGTACCGCAACGTGCAGGCGGCAGGCTGGGCCGTGGTCACCTGGGGCGGCGCCGACCACACGGTGTTCCAGCCACAGATCGTCGACGCGGCCACGGCCAAGCCGGCGTTCCCCCGCTACGAGCGGCTGTTGTTCGCCCTGCTGGGGCTCGACGAGTTCCTGCTGCTGCGCCGCGCCCCGGCCGGCTGGCGGGCAGATGCGAGAGCAGGTGAGCGATGACCACGAACGTGCCTGCGCCAGCCCGTCCGGCCTGGCTGCGTGCCGCGGAGTTCCCCTTCACCAGCCGCCAGCTGACGATCGATGGCCACCCGATCCATTACCTGGACGAGGGCAACGGCCCGACGATGGCGTTCGTCCACGCCGGACCGGCCTGGTCGTTCGTCTACCGCGACCTGATCGTGCGGCTACGCCACCAGTTCCGCTGCGTCGCCCTGGACCTGCCGGGTACTGGGCTGTCGCCGGCGGCAGGTGGCTACCGGCCCTCCATCCAAGCCGGCGCCGCGATCTTCGCCGCTTTCGCCCAGGCACTGGATCTGCGCCAGGTCACGCTGGTCACCCATGACGTGGGCACCCCGGTCGCGCTCGGCGCCGCCGTCGGGATGCCCGAGCGGGTCGCCGCCATGTCGGTCACCGAAGGCTTCGCGTGGTCGCTGGCCGACGAGAACCCGCGGATCGCGCGGACATTGCGCATCGTGGGAAGCCACCCTGTGGGCGTGCTCAACCACGCCTTCAACCTGCTCGCCCGGGTAACGGCATCCCGGGCCGGCGCAGGCCGCCACCTGAGCGCCGCAGGCAGGCGCGTCTTCCTGGGCCCCTACCGGGAGCGGGCGGTGCGCCGCAACGCGGCGGCGATGCTCCGCGACGCCGCCTCTGCATCGGCATACCTGCGGGGGCTGGACGCGCAGCTGCCGGCCGCCCTCGGCGACCGTCCAGTCCTGCTGGTCTTCGGCAGCGCCAGCCCGACCGTCAAGCAGCGCTTTCCGCAGCGGTGGAGAACCAGCTTCCCCGACGCCGAGCTGCTGCTGGTCCAGGGCGGTCACCACTTCCCGATGAACGACGCCCCAGACCTCGTCGCCGACGCCATCAGCAGCTGGTGGACCTCAGCCGTCGCCTCCCCAGAAGGCTCCTCATAACGGCTCTGATCTTCCC
>DASVXQ010000598.1:0-5035 GCA_036392615.1 Actinomycetes bacterium
CGCCTCGGCGCGGTGCTCAGCCCGCGCAGCCTGATCCCGCCGCAGCAGCGCGAGCGCGTCGGCGCCGGGCGCCGCTGACGGGACGGGGAAGCAGTCGGGGGACGGGGCTCAGCGCGGCCGCGGCGATCGCCGGCGCCGCGCCGTCGCGCGGTGCTCAGGACGGCGGGCCGCCGCCGCCGCGCTCCTCCCAGCGCTGCCGCCACCGTTCGGTCATCCTGCCCCACCAGGACTCGATGCCCGACTTGCCCGGGGGACGCTGGCGCTGTGCCGCGGCGGCGGCGGCACCGCCCCGTCCCCCGCGCTCGGCCGGCCGGTTGATCGCGGCGCGGCGGCGCAGGGTGCGGACGACCTCGAAGATCGAGATCAGCATGACCACGAAGCCGGCGACGCCCAGCCCAACGTTCTGGATGAAGCCGACGACAAGGATCACCAGGCCCAAAACGAATCCCAGGGCGGCGAGCTTCAGCCGCCTGGCCAGATGGGCCTGGAACGAGGACCCGACCTGCTGCGCAAACTTCGGGTCTTCTTCGAGCAGCCGCCGCTCGATCTCGGCCAGAATTCGCTGCTCGTGCTCGGACAGGGGCATATGGAGGGCTCCGCCCGGACGTGCTGATGGTGGCAACGCGAGTGTACCCGGGCCGTTCCTTCCTCAACAACAGGCCGGCCACCAAATTTGGACGATCGGTCCCCCGGTGGGGCTCAGTGGCCGCTGAAGCGCGGCGGACGCCGCTCGGCGAACGCGGCGCGCGCCTCGGCGTGGTCGGCCGAGGCGAAGGTGAGCCGCTGCATCCGCTTGGCGGCGTCCATGCCCTCGCCGGTGGAGCGGTCGAACGACTCGTTCAGCGCCTGCTTGGCCAGGCCGATCGCCAGCGTCGGGCCGGCCGCCAGCCCGGCGGCGAACTCGGCCGCCTCGCTGACCAGCCGGTCGGCCGGCACCACCCGGGTGACCAGGCCGATCCGCTCCGCCTCGGCGGCCCGCACGGGCCGGCCGGTGAGGATCAGCTCCTTGGCGCGCCCGAGCCCGATCAGCCGCGGCAGCCGCTCGGTGCCGCCCAGGTCCGGCACGATCGCCCAGCGCATCTCCATCGCGGCGAACTGCGCGTCCTCGCTGGCGATGCGCAGGTCGCAGGCGATCGCCAGCTGGAGGCCGCCGCCGACCGCCAGGCCGTTGACCGCCGCCACCACCGGCTTGGGCAGGCGCTCCAGCGCCGAGATGGCGCGCTGGAGCTCGGCCACCACCGCCTCGGCCTCGTCGAGGTTGGCCCTGGCGCTGAACTCGGCCACGTCCAGCCCCGAGGAGAACGCCCTGCCCTCCCCGGTGACCAGCAGCGCCCGGACCCCCGGGTCGGCGGCCGCGCTGGCGGCGGCCCGCTCCAGCTCCGCGAAGGTCTCGCGGTTCATGGCGTTCAGCTTCTCCGGCCGAGCGAGCGTGAGCGTGGCGACCTGCCCGTCGACCTCGTAGCGCACTGGAGAGGACATCGTCTGGGCTCCTCGGGTTCTGGTCCGCTGGGGGAATCGTGGCGGCGCGAGGTTATCGCTCATCCGGCTCCACGAGCCGCTCGCGTCGCAGGCGGGGCGCGTCGCGGGCCTCCTCGTAGGCCTCGTCCGGCCGCTCGGCCGCCAGCGACGCGCGGTCGACCGCGCCGTCACCGAAGCGCGCCCGCACCGCGTCGGCGGCGCGCACCGCCGCCGCCCAGGCCGCGCCGTCGTCCCGCAGCGGCAGCTGCAGCGGCGCCTCCTCGCCGGCCAGGTTGGAGACGCTCACCCCGACCAGGCGGATCGGCACCCGCCCGAGCCGCTGGCGCTCCAGCAGCTCCCTGGCGACCGCCCAGAGCTGGTTGTCGTTGTCGCTCGGCGCCGGCATGGTGCGCGAGCGGGTGATGGTGCGGAAGTCGGCGAAGCGCAGCTTGAGGGTGACCGTGCGGCCGCTGAGCCCCGCCTCGCGCAGGCGCTGGCCGACCCGGACGGCGCAGCGCAGCACCTCGCGGGCGATCTGGGCGGGGTCGTCGACGTCGCTCGCGAAGGTCTCCTCGGAGCCGACCGACTTGGCGGCCTCGAAGGGCACCACCGCGCGGTCGTCGCGGCCCCAGGCGAGCTCGGCGAGCTGCGCGCCGACCGCCGGCCCGAGCAGCCGCTCGAGCGTCTCGCGCTGGGTGCCGGCCACGTCGCCGACGGTGCGCAGCCCGTAGCGTTCCAGGGTGGCGATGGTGGCCGGGCCGACGCCCCAGAGCGCCTCGGCGGGCAGCGGGTGGAGGAACTCCAGCGCGCGGCTCGGCGGCACCACGAACAGGCCGTCGGGCTTGCCGCGGGTGGAGGCGAGCTTGGCGAGGTACTTGTTGCCCGCCACGCCGATGGTCAGCCGCAGGCCGGTCTGCTCCAGCACCCGGGCGCGCAGCAGCCGGGCGATCTCCAGCGCGCCGCCGAACAGCCGGCGGGCGCCGCGCACGTCGAGGAACGCCTCGTCGAGCGCCAGCGGCTCGACCAGCGGGGTGACGGCCTGGAACAGCGCCATCACCCGCTTCGACCAGGCGCGGTAGCTGGCGAAATCGGGCGGGATGGCGACCGCCGCCGGGCAAAGCCGCCGGGCCTGCCCCATCGGCATGGCGTTGCGGCAGCCGAAGGCGCGCGCCTCGTAGGAGGCCGAGCTGACCACCCCGCGCGCGCCGGTCCCCCCGACCAGCAGCGGGCGGCCCTTCAGGCCGGGGTTCTTGAGCACCTCGACGCTGGCGTAGAAGGCGTCCAGGTCGGCGTGCAGCACCCCGAGGCCGGCGTCGTCGTCGCCGCGCAGCGGCAGCCCGCCGACCACCACCTCGCCGGTCGGTCCGGTGCGCTGCACCCGCTTGCCCGCAGGCCGTGGCCGGCGCGACGCCGGCAGCCGCTCGACCCGGTCCCCCTCCCCCATGGCGGCCAGGGTGTCCTGAACGTCCGTTCGAGTCAAGGCGGCGGCGGTCCCCGAGCGGGTAGCATCCGCTGGGCCGCTGCCCCGGACCGTCCAGCGGAGGTCGTCCCCATGCCCCCTGTCCCGCGCCGAGAGGCCGCTCCACCCCGCCGGGCGCTCGCCACCGCCCTCGTGGCGGCCGCCGCGCTGACGCTGGCGGCCTGCTCCGGCGGCGGCTCCACGGGGTCGTCGGCCTCGGGGACCGGCCCGGCCGGGGCCGCCACGACCGGCTCCACGGCGGGGCGCGAGGCGGCCGCCAGCACGCGCCCGCCGGCCACCTCGGCCGCGCCGGCCAGCTCGGCGGTCACCACGACCACGGCGCGGCGGCCGGCGCGCCACGTCTTCCCGGTCCAGCCGGTCGCCGGCTGCGGCGTCCACTACGGGCACGTCCACCACGACTACCCGGCGACCGATATCTTCGCGAGGAAGGGCTGCCGCTTCGTCTCGCCGACCGACGGGATGGTGACCGAGGTGAGCCGCACCGACCGGTGGCAGCCGTCCACCGACAGGGGCGCCGACCGGGGCGGCCGCTCGGTGGCTGTGCTGGGCGACGACGGCGTGCGCTACTACGGCTCGCACCTGGAGTCGGTCGAGGACGGCATCGCGCCCGGGGCCCGGGTCAGGGCCGGGCAGACGCTGGGCCGGATCGACAACTCGGGCGACGCCCGCTACGTGCCCACCCACCTGCACTTCGGGATCTCCTGGCCGACCCGGGACGGGGTCTGGTGGGTGCGGCGCGGGACGGTCTACCCCTGGCCGTACCTGGACTCCTGGCGTGCCGGCGGCAACCGATCCCCGGCCCTCGCGGTGCGCGCCGCGCTCGCCGCCGCCGGGCGGCGCGTGCCGCCCTGCCACAGCGGCTGCTGAGCGGAGCCTCACCGACCTCTCACCGGCGCGAGCGTTCACTTGTTCTGCTGCGCCGTTCAGGCGCCGGCGTGGAGGTGGCCCGGCTGCCAGGGACCGAGGGGGGCTCCGGCAGCCGGGCCGGCGCCTTTCGGCTCGGCGCGGCGAGGCTCAGGAGCTGAGCTGGCGGGTCCAGGTTCGCCCGCCGTCGCCGGTGGCCAGCAGCACCGCGCGGCCGGCGGCGTCCCCGCCGACCACATAGCCGCGGGCCGGGCTGGCGAACCCGACCGAGAGGGGGGTCCGCAGGCGGCTGTCCGGGATGGCGGGCACCGCGCTGAGCCGGTCGCCGGCCAGCACGCCGCCGACCGAGCCGGCGGCCGGCGAGGGGCTCAGCACGAAGGCGTGCGAGGGGTCGATCACCGAGAACGGCCCCGGCGCGGAGCCCGGCCCGGCCGGCAGGCGCAGCTCGGTGGCGAGCGTGCCGCCCTCCGCCAGCACGCCGCGCCAGTGGTCGCCGCCGTCCCGCGTGGCGTAGAGCGCGTACGGCGAGTGGCCGGCGGCCGCTCCGCCGCCGCTGAAATTGACCCATGCCGCCGCGGGCCGGGCGCACTGGAGCTCGGCCCGGAAGGGCGGGCCGCCGGCCGGGACCGGCAGGGTGAAGCTGGGTGAGCGGCCCCAGCTCCGGCCGCCGTCGGTCGAGCGCCAGACGCGCGTGCCGCTGGCCATCCAGCCGTCCTCGGCCGAGGTGAAGCAGACCGACTGCGGCGCGGCCGGCGCCGCCAGGGCCGACCAGGTCCGGCCGCCGTCGGTGGTGTGCACCAGGCGGGTCCGGCCGCTCGGCGGCATAGGCCCCCCGCCGGCCTGGCCGCCGTCACCGCCGGCGATCCCCCAGCCCTCGCCGCGGCTGACGAAATGGACCCGGCGCAGGAGCCCCAGGGCGGGCTCGGGGAGCTCGCGCCAGTGCTGGCCGCCGTCCTGGGTGGCCAGCACGGTCTTCTCGCCGAGCGCCCAGCCCGCGGTGGCGCTGGAGAAGTTCACGTCGTGCAGGACGGCGTCGCCCCGCCAGACGCGCGCCCAGGTGCGCCCGGCGTCGCGGGTGACCAGGATGGCGCCCTTGCCGACCACCACGGCGCTCGACGGGCCGGTGACCTGCACGGCCTCGAGGCTGCCGATCGTGCCCAGCGGCAGGGTGGTGGTCGGCGCCGTGGTGTTGCCGCCGGCCGGGGCGTGCGGGCCACCGGGCGGTCCGGTGGT
>DASVXQ010000599.1:0-6322 GCA_036392615.1 Actinomycetes bacterium
GCTGACGGACGCAGGTGCCGCAGGTCGGCGGTGGCGACCTCGACCCGCGCGCCCGAGCCGGTGAGCACCACCAGGTTGCCGCTGGGGGCCAGGTCCACCGCGGTGCCCACCACCGGCCCGCCGGCCAGGCGGTCGGCGCGCACCTGGAGCCCCAGCGTCTCCAGGCGGTCCCGGTAGGCGGCCAGCACGGGCCCGGTCTCGCCCTCCGCCAACCGCCGGTAACCGGCCTCGAAGCGCCGCGCCCAGGCGCCGAGCAGGGCGACCCGGTCGACCGGCGCGCCACTGGCCAGCGCCAGGCTGGTGGCGGTCCCGGCGACCTCGGGCGGGAAGTCCGCCGGCGACTGGTTGACGTTGGCGCCCATGCCGAGCGCGACCCAGCCGAGCCTGCCGCCCTGGATGCCCGCCTCAGCCAGCAGCCCGGCCGCCTTCCTGCCGTCCAACAGCAGGTCGTTCGGCCACTTCAGGGCGGCGCGCGGGCGGCGCGGCGCGCTCGCCGCCAGCTCGCCGACCGCGTCCACCAGCGACACCCCGGCGAGCGAGGCGACCAGCCACAGGTCGCTCGGTGCCAGGGCGGGCCGCAGCAGCACCGAGACCAGCAGGGCGGTGCCCGGCGGCGCGACCCAGCGCCGCCCCAGCCGGCCGCGGCCGGCGGTCTGCTCCTCGGCCACCACGGTGGCGCCCTCCGGGGCGCCGGCGTCGCCCAGCTCGGCGGCGCGCGCCATGGTGGTCGGCACCCGATCGAGCACCTCCAGCGGGCGGAAGAACGGCGGCAGGGCGGCCTGGACGGCGGTCCGGAACGCGTCGAGCTCGCCCATCCTGTCCGGCTCCTCCCGATGGCCGCCGCCTGTGGCTCGCCAGGGAGCCTCCACGTCTCCCTACAATGCCCTTGTCCAGGGCCAGTGGCCCCGGACTGCTGGCCCCCGGCTGGCAAACGTCGCCGGCCACGGCAGTACCATACGCGTACGGTTTGCCCGGGCGGGAGGTTCAGGTGCCACCGATACGACCCAAGACCATGAAGGAGCGGATCGACGAGCTCCGCCAGCGCAAGGAGCAGGCGCTCCACGCCGGCTCCAAGCAGGCGGTCGACGCCCAGCACGCCAAGGGCAAGCTGACCGCTCGGGAGCGGCTCGACGCCCTGCTCGACCCCGGCTCCTTCGTGGAGACCGACATGCTCGCCGTGCACCGGTCCACCGCCTTCGGGATGGAGAAGCGCCGCATCCCGACCGACGGCGTGGTCACCGGCTACGGCACCATCGACGGCCGGCGGGTGTGCGTCTTCAGCCAGGACTTCACCGTCTTCGGCGGCTCGCTCGGCGAGGTGATGGCCGAGAAGATCTGCAAGCTCCAGGACCTCGCGCTCAAGATGGGCGTGCCCTGCATCGGCATCAACGACTCCGGTGGCGCGCGCATCCAGGAGGGCGTGGTGGCGCTGTCGGGCTACGCCGAGATCTTCTGGCGCAACGTGCAGGCCTCCGGGGTGGTCCCGCAGCTCTCGCTGATCATGGGCCCGTCGGCCGGCGGCGCGGTCTACTCCCCGGCGATCACCGACTTCATCTTCATGGTGAAGGAGACCTCCTACATGTTCATCACCGGCCCGGACGTGGTGAAGGCCGTGACCGGTGAGGACGTGACCTTCGAGGAGCTCGGCGGCGCGATGACCCACGCGGTCAAGTCCGGCACCGCCCACTTCGCCGCCGAGGACGAGGACGAGTGCTTCGACCTGGTGCGCCAGGTGCTCTCCTACCTGCCGCCCAACAACATGGAGGACCCGCCGCGGCGACAGGCCACCGACGACCCGCGGCGCGAGGACCCCGGCCTGCTCGACCTGGTGCCGGACAACCCCAACCAGCCCTATGACATGCGCGAGATCGTCAAGCGCGTGGTCGACGACGGCGAGTTCACCGAGGTGCTCCAGGCGCACGCCGAGTCGATCGTGGTGGGCTTCGCGCGCCTCAACGGCCGCCCGGTCGGCGTGGTCGGCAACCAGCCGCTGCACCTGGCCGGCGTGCTGGACATCAACGCCTCGGTCAAGGGCGCCCGCTTCGTGCGCTTCTGCGACGCCTTCAACCTGCCGATCGTCAGCTTCGTCGACGTGCCGGGCTTCATGCCCGGCACCAACCAGGAGTGGGGCGGCATCATCCGCCACGGCGCCAAGCTGCTGTACGCCTACGCCGAGGCCACCGTGCCGAAGCTCACCGTGGTCACCCGCAAGGCCTACGGCGGCGCCTACGACGTGATGGCCTCCAAGCCGCTGCGGGCCGACGTCAACCTCGCCTGGCCGACCGCCGAGATCGCGGTGATGGGCCCGCAGGCGGCGGTCAACATCATCTTCCGCAGGGAGATCGAGGCCGCCGAGGACACTGAGGCCAAGCGCTCCGATTTGGTCGCCGAGTACACCGAGCGCTTCGCCAACCCCTACATCGCCACCGAGCGCGGCTACCTGGACGACGTCATCGAGCCGCAGACCACCCGCCCACGGCTGATCCACGCGCTGGAGATCTGCGCCACCAAGCGGGAGGCGCGGCCCCCGCGCAAGCACGGGAACATCCCGCTATGAGCGGCGAGGAGCGCGAGATCCACCTGTCCCCGGACGGGCTCCGCTTCCGGATCCTGCGGGGGGTCGCCGAGGAGGACGAGGCCGAGATCCTGGGCCTGGCGCTGGACCGCATCACCGCCTGGGACCAGCTCCAGGAGCAGAGCGCCTGGGTGACCGCCACCCGCCCCGGCATCGGCCTGCGCGCCTGGGCGGCGGGGACACGCTGGAGCAACAGCCCGCGGGCCGACTGGCAGCGGGAACGCTGAGGACGAGCCGGCGGCCGGCCGGACGTTGCCGCCATCCCGTGCCGCTGGGCTAGGCTTTGTCCATAGCCCGGCTCGCCGGTCCGGAGCGGTCCCGCCGGCCCGCAACCCGGCCCGCCGGCGCGGAGCCGTCCCGCCGGCCCGCAACCCGGCCCGCCGGCCCGATCGAGGAGGCATTGCGTGGAGAAGGTCCTGGTCGCCAATCGGGGCGAGATCGCGGTGCGCGTGCTGCGGGGCGTCCGGGAGCTCGGGCTCGTCAGCGTGGCCGTGTATTCCGACGTCGACCGGGACGCGCTGCACGTGGAGCTGGCCGACGAGGCCTGGCACCTCGGCGAGGCGCAGCCGGCCAAGAGCTACCTGAACATCGACAAGATCGTCGAGGTCGCCAAGCGGGCGCACGCCGACGCGATCCACCCCGGCTACGGCTTCCTCGCCGAGAACGCCGCCTTCGCGCAGGCGGTGATGGACGCCGGCATCCGCTGGGTGGGGCCCAAGCCGGCGGCGATCGCCGCGATGGGCGACAAGGTGGCCGCCCGGCGGGTGGCCGAGCAGGCCAAGGCGCCGCTGGTGCCGGGCACGCTGGAGCCGATCGCCGGCCCGGACGCGGCGACCGCGTTCGGCGCCGAGCACGGCTACCCGCTGGCGCTCAAGGCGGCCTTCGGCGGCGGCGGACGCGGCATGAAGGTGGTGCGCGAGGCCGAGCAGGTCGCCGAGGCGCTCGAGTCGGCCCAGCGGGAGTCCAAGGCGGCCTTCGGCCGCGACGAGATCTACGTCGAGCGCTACCTGGACGCGCCGCGGCACGTCGAGGCACAGATCCTGGCGGACGGCAAGGGCGAGGTGGCCTTCGTCGGCGAGCGTGACTGCTCGCTCCAGCGCCGCCACCAGAAACTGGTGGAGGAGGCGCCGGCGCCCGGCCTGCCGCCGGAGGTGCGCGCCGCGCTGGGCAAAGCCGCCTGCGACATCGCCAGGGTGGCCGAGTACGAGAACGCCGGCACCATCGAGTTCCTGTTCGAGCCGTCCACCGGCAAGTTCTACTTCCTGGAGATGAACACCCGCCTCCAGGTCGAGCACCCGGTGACCGAGCTGACCGCCGGCATCGACCTGGTGCAGGCGCAGCTGCGCATCGCCGCCGGCGAGGGCATCCCGATGCACTACGACGGCATCGCCCCGCGCGGCCACGCGATCGAGGTGCGGATCAACGCCGAGGACCCGGGCAGCCGCTTCATGCCCGCCCCCGGCCCGGTGAACGGCTGGCGCGAGCCCTCCGGACCGGGCGTGCGGGTCGACGCCGGCGTCAAGGCCGGCTGGACCGTGCCGCAGACCTACGACTCGCTGCTCGCCAAGCTGATCGTCTGGGGCGAGGACCGCGAGCAGGCGCGCCGCCGGATGCTGCGGGCGCTCGACGAGTTCATCATCGAGGGCGTGCCGACCACCATCCCGTTCCACCGGCTCGCCATGCTGGACCAGGCGTTCATCGCCGGCGACGTGTCGACCACGCTGGTCGAGGAGGGCATGGACCTGTCATCCCTGGAGCCGGCGGCGCCGCCGGCGGAGGCCGAGCTGATGCTGCCGCCGCCGCGCCGGCTGGTGATCGAGCTCCAGGACAAGCGCTTCGACGTCGAGGTCATCCCCCAGGAGCCCGTGAAGGTCGCCGAGCGGCAGCGCACCCCGCGCTCGCCCAAGGCGCTGGAGCGGGCCAGGGCGGAGTCGGGCGGGCCCGGCAAGGAGATCGTCAAGACGCCGATGCAGGGGACCATCGTCAAGGTGCTGGTCAAGGACGGCGACGCGGTCACGCCCGGGCAGACGCTGGTGGTGCTCGAGGCGATGAAGATGGAGAACCACGTCACCGCGCACCAGGCCGGCACGGTCAGCGGCATCACCGTCAGCGAGGGGCAGACGGTCTCCACCGGCGCGGTCATCGCCACCATCGAGGCGACCTGAGGCTGCATCCGGCATGCCCGCCAGGACGCTCGCGGAGTGGGCCAGGGAGGAGCCCGGCGCCCGCGAGGCGCTGCTGGCGCTGGCGGACCAGGCGGTCGCGCTCCAGCCGGCCGCCGAGGCGGTCATCCAGTGGTGCCTGCTGGAGGGGGAGCTGGCGCCGGCCCACGCCGAGGAGGGCCGGCGCGTCGAGCGCGCCTACCGCGACCTGTGCGAGCAGTTGCGCGGTCTGAACGCCGACCCGGTCGCCGCCGGTCCGCTCGGCCGCCTGCTGGACCGCCATCTCGAGCTGGTGCGCCAGGCGCTCCAAGGCCCCAGGCCGCCGGAGGGCCTCGGGCGGGTCGCCGGCGAGCTGGTCGGCCTGCGTGACCTGCTGCGCCGCAGCGGGCGGCTGCGCGGCCGCTCGGTCGCCGACGTCCCCGGACTGTAGCCGCGCCACCAGGCTGTGTCGGACGTCACAGGGCTGCTGTGCCGGGCGGCACTTCCAGCGGCAGGCTTGATCCGCTTCGCTGTACCGAGGAGCAACACGAGCTGGAGGGTCGGATGCCTCGGTTCATCGCGGTCGTCAAACTGTCCAAGGCTGCCCAACAGGATCTCGCCGGCCCACGACAGCGCTTCGACCAGGTGGAGCGGTACCTCGACCGGCGCGGGATCCGGCTCGACCGGACCTTCCGGCTGGACGGCGACCATCACCTGCTGGTGCTGGACTCGCCCGACTCCCCCACCCGCCTGCTCAACCGCGCGTTCGCCCGGGCCTGGCCCGAGCCCGCCGAACGCCCCGGCCACGCCCGCCTGGTCAGCGCAGCGCCCACGATCCAACCCTGAGCGCCGCGACGCGGCGGTACCGCGCGCCGCGTTTCGGGTCCGGCCGGCGGCCCGCCCCGGTCCACCCATCCGCCGTCACCCCTCGGCGGGCTCGCGGCTCGCGGGGTCGGGGCGGATGTCGAGGCGGCGGCGGAGCTCGCTCATCTCGCGTTCGAGGCGGCCGAGCTCCTCGTCGATGTAGTCGCGGGTGGGCATCTCGCCCAGGGCCAGGCGGATGGCGGCCAGCTCGCGCGCCAGGTACTCCGTGTCGGCCAGCGCGCGCGAGTTGGTGCGGCGGTCGGCCAGCATCTCCTGCCGGTCGCGTTCCTCCTGCCGGTTCTGGGCGAGCAGAATCAGCGGCGCCGCGTACGAGGCCTGCAGCGACAGCGCAAGGGTGAGCAGGATGAACGGGTACGGGTCGAAGTCCAGGTTCGCGGGCCGGGTGGCGACGTTCCAGGCGACCCACAGCGTCACCACGACCGTCTGGAACACCAGGTAGCGGGCGGTGCCCAGGAAGCGCGCGATCGCCTCGGAGAAGTTCCCGAACGCCTCCGGGTCGTAGTACAGCCCCAACCGCCGCGCCGGCCGGCGCGGCGCCGTCAGGCTGGGCCGGCGCCGTATCCGGCGCGGCAGCACGCTCACCCGACCCGCTCCACCGGCTCGCCTCCGCCGCGCCCGTCGCCCATGCCGCCCTCACCGGGCCCACCACCGCCGTTGCCGCTGCGGCCGTTGCCGCCGTTACCGTTGCCGCGCGCCCGCACCGGCCCGCGGCGCCAGGCCG
>DASVXQ010000600.1:0-3011 GCA_036392615.1 Actinomycetes bacterium
TGGCTGGAGGCCTTCGCCGCCCACCCCCGCATCGGCGAACGCCGCGCCGCCGGGGCGCCCAGGGGCGCGGGGGCCGGCCCGGCCGCAGCCGCCGCGCCTTCCGCCGCCGGCCCGTCGGAGCAGTCGCTCGGCCCCTCCGCGCCGGCCCCTGGCGAGGAATGGTCCAGCGACGAGCAGGCGGGGGTCGGGGACGCCGATCCCGGGGTGCTGGCCGCGCTGGCCGAGGGGAACCTCGAGTACGAGCGGCGCTTCGGCCACGTCTTCCTGATCTCCGCCAGCGGCCGCAAGGCCGACGAGCTGCTGGAGGCGCTGCACCGGCGACTCGACAACGACCCGGAGGCCGAGCTCGGCGTCGCCGCCGCCGAGCAGCGCACCATCACGCGGCTCCGCCTCGGGAAGCTGCTGCGGCCATGAGCGTCACCACCCACGTCCTGGACGTGACCCAGGGCCGCCCGGCCACTGGGGTGCGGGTGGCGCTGGAGCTGCGCCACGGCGACGGCTGGCGGCGGCTCGGCGAGGGGCGCACCGACGAGGACGGCCGGCTCGCCAACCTGCTGCCGCCGGAGCGTCGGCTGGAGGCCGGCGCCTACCGGCTGGTGTTCGACACCGGCGAATGGTTCGCCGGCCGCCGGGTCGAGGGCTTCTACCCGGAGGTGAGCGTGGTGTTCCAGGTGCGCGACGCCACCGAGGCGTTCCACGTGCCGCTGCTGCTCAGCCCGTTCGGCTACTCGACCTACCGGGGGAGCTGACCGTGCTCGGCGGCAACCGCTACGGCAAGTCGGGCATCCGCCTGGTCACCATCGACCGGGGGGTGGGCAGCCACTCGCTGACCGACCTGACCGTCGACGTCACCGTCGAGGGTCGGTTCGCCGACGCCTACGTGGCGGGCGACAACTCCGGCGTGCTGCCGACCGACACCATGCGCGGCACCGTCTACGCGCTGGCCGGCGAGGGCCCGGTCGGCGAGCCCGAGGCGTTCGGGCACCGCCTGGCCAGCCACTTCCTCGACACCATGCCGGGCGCCACGCTCGTCCGGGTCGACCTGGTCGCCGACCCGTGGGCGCGAATCGAGACCAGCGGCGGCCCCCACCCGTTCGCCTTCACCGGCGGCGCCGGCGGCCGCCGCACGGCCTCGGTGACCAGGGCCGGCACCAACGCCTGGGTGGTCGCCGGGGTGACCGGCCTGGTGGTGCTGAAGACCGCCGGCTCCGCCTTCGAGGGGTTTCTGCGCGACCGCTTCACCACCCTGGAGGAGACCGGCGACCGCATCCTGGCGACCGAGGTCGCCGCCCGCTGGCGCTACCGCGGGGCGGTCGTCGACTGGTCGAAGTCGTTCGAGACCGCCCGGCGCGCCCTGCTGGAGGCCTTCGCCAACCACGACGACAGCCGCTCGCTCCAGCACACCCTCTACGTCATGGGCGAGGCGCTGCTGGAGGCCTGTCCGGAGGTCGACGAGGTCCGCATGGTCATGCCCAACCGCCACCACGTGCCGGTCGACCTGGCGCCCTACGGCATGCGCAACCAGGGGACCGTGTTCGTGGCCACCGACCGCCCGTTCGGCGTCATCCAGGGCGAGGTCGTCCGCCCCGGCGCGCCGGCCGCCGGGCGCGCGTGGGGGTGAGGTCGTGCTGCGAGCCGCCCCGGAGCCCATCGAGTTCCTCCAGCCGTCGAGCTGGCGGGAGGCGCTGGAGGCCAAGGCCGCCCATCCCGACGCGCTGGCGATCGCCGGCGGCACCGACGTGATGGTCGACCTGAACTTCGACCGCGGCCGGCCGCCGGCGATCATCGACCTCGGCCGGGTGCGCGAGCTGGAGGGCTTCGAGCGCGAGGACGGCGGCCTGCTCCTCGGCGCCAGGATCACCTACACGCAGGCGATCGAGTGGCTTGGCGAGCTGGCGCCCGGGCTGGCGATCGCCTCGCGGACGGTCGGCTCGCCGCAGATCCGCAACCGCGGCACCATCGGCGGCAACCTCGGCTCGGCCTCGCCGGCCGGCGACGCGCACCCGCCGCTGCTCGCCGCCAAGGCCGAGGTCGAGGTCGCCTCGGTGCGCGGCTCCCGCCGTCTGCCGGTCGCCGAGTTCTTCCTCGGCCCCAAGCGCAGCGCGCTGGCGCCCGACGAGCTGGTGGCCGCGGTGCGCCTTCCCGCAGCCGGCGGGCCGCAGCAGTTCGCCAAGATCGGCCCGCGCAACGCCATGGTGATCGCCGTCTGCTCGCTGGCGCTCGAGCTGGACCCGGTGCGCCGCCGCGTCGGCACCGGGATCGGCTCGGCCGGTCCGACGCCGCTGGTCGCCGGCGAGGCCGAACGCTTCCTGGAGGGCGTGCTGGACTCCGAGGGCCTGTGGGAGTCGCGCGGCCCGCTGGGCGAGTCGGCCGTCGGGCGCTTCGCCGAGCTGGTCGCGGCGGCCGCCCGGCCGATCGACGACGTGCGCGGCAGCGCGGCCTACCGGCGCCACGCCCTGGCGGTGCTCGCCCGGCGCGCGCTCGGCTGGGCCTGGGACCGGTACCGGAGGGGTTGAGATGCGGGTCGACTGCGTGGTCAACGGCGAGCCCCGGGTCGCCGAGGACGTCTGGGAGGGCGAGAGCCTGCTCTACGTGCTGCGCGAGCGGCTCGGCCTGCCCGGCTCCAAGAATGCCTGCGAACAGGGCGAGTGCGGTTCCTGCTCGGTCTACCTCGACGGCACCCTGGTGTGCGCCTGCCTGGTGCTGGCCGGACAGGCCAGCGGCGCCGAGATCGTCACCGTTGAGGGCCTGGCGGGCGAGCGCCTCCACCCGGTGCAGGCCGCCTTCGTCGAGGCCGGCGCCGTCCAGTGCGGCTTCTGCACCCCCGGCCTGATCGTCGCCACCCACGACCTCCTGCGCCGCGATCCCGCCCCCAGCGACGCCCGTATCCGCGAGGCCCTCGCCGGCAACCTCTGCCGCTGCACCGGCTACGAGAAGATCCTCGACGCCGTCCGCCTCGCCGCCTCCCGCGTGCGCGACGGTGGGGACCCGGGGGCGGGCGGGGGCGGGGT
>DASVXQ010000601.1:0-52162 GCA_036392615.1 Actinomycetes bacterium
GCCGCGTGCTGCGAGCGGTCGGCGTCGGCGTGATCGTGGCGATGCTCGGCCTGGCGTTCCCCACGGCGCGGGCGCAGGTCCAGTTGCGGCCGCTGCGGGAGCGCGAGTTCGTTGGCGGGGGCGGCTGGTCGTGGTTCGGCGACCCCCGTGCCGTCTACCACCAGGGCGCGCACCGGCGCAGCTACATCGGCTGGAACGCACCCGACGGCAGCATCCAGGTGGCAAGCTACGACCACGACAGCGGCCAGCAGGTGATCGCGACCCTCAAGGCCCGTTTCCAGATCGACGACCACGACGCCCCGTCGATCCTGGTCCTGCCCGACGGGCGGCTGATGGTCTTCTGGTCGGCGCATGGCGGGCCGCAGATGTACTACCGGATCTCGTCGCGTTCCGAGGACGTCACCGCGTGGGGGCCCGAGCACACGCTGCCGACCAACACGCCAGGCACCCGCGGCTACACGTATCCCAACCCGATGCAGCTGTCGGCCGAGGGCAACCGCATCTATCTGTTCTGGCGGGGCGGCAACTTCAATCCCTCGCTGTCGACCACCACGAACCTCGGCGCCACCTGGAGCACCGCCCGGACGGTGATCTACAACGCGGGCGAGCGCCCGTACGTGAAGTACGCCAGCAACGGCCGCGACACCATCGCGATGGCCTTCACGCAGGCGCATCCCCGCAGCGGCCGCACGAACATCTACTACGCCGCCTACCGGGCCGGCGCGCTGCGCCGCGCTGACGGCTCGGTCATCTCGACGATGGCGAACCTGCCGATCGCACCCTCGGATGCGGAGGAGGTCTACGACTGGACCACCAACGGCAAGGCGTGGGTGCATGACGTCGCCCTCGACCAGGCCGGTCACCCGGTGATCGTCTACGCGACCTTCCCGACCGACACCGATCACCGCTACCGGTACGCCCGCTGGGACGGGACACGCTGGATCGACCGGGAGCTGGTCCGCGCGGGCGGGTCGATGAACCTGGACCCCAGCGAGCCCGACTACTCCGGCGGGATCACCCTGGATCACGAGGACCCCTCGGTGGTCTACCTGTCCAGGCAGGTCAACGGCGTCTTCGAGGTCGAGGTGTGGACCACCCCGGACGGCGGTGCGAGCTGGACGTCGCGGCCGCTGACCGCGGCGTCGGCACGGGGCAACTACCGGCCGCTGTCGCCCCGCGGGGAGCGCGGTGAGGACCTGGACGTGGTCTGGATGCACGGCACCTACCCCGCCTTCACCAGGTTCCAGACCGGCCTGCGCACCCAGCTGCACAGCCGCGACTTCGCCGACCCGTCGGTGGCCTCCTGGGCACGGGGACGGCTGGACGTGTTCGCCCGCGACGCCCAGAACGGCGAGCTGCTGCAGAAGTACTTCTCGGGTGGCTGGAGCGGCTGGGTGAACTTCGGGCTCACCCCCGGCGGGCACGCCTTCGGGCGACCCGCGATCGCCTCGTGGGGCAGCAGGCGGCTGGACGTGTTCGCCACCGACGCAACCACCGGGCACCTGCTGCAGCGGACCTTCGACAGCGGCTGGCGTGGCTGGGTCGACCGCGGCCTGGGGCCGGGTGGGCATCGCGTCAGCTCGCCGGCGGCGGTGTCGTGGGAGTTCGGCCGCATCGACGTGGTCGCCCGCGACGAGAGCACCGGGGCGTTGCTGCACTGGTGGCAGTCCGGCTCGACCTGGCACGGGCCGCAGACGCTGGCCCCGGGCCCTGGCGGCGCCTTCGTCCCCAGCATCGCCAGCTGGGCCTCGCGCCGGCTGGACATCTTCGCCGTGAGCTCGTCCGGGTCGCTGATGCAGTACTGGTTCGACGGCAGCCGCTGGCACGGCTGGGCCAACAAGGGCAAGGGGCCCGGTGGCGTGGCGCTCAGCCCCGCGCAGGTCGCCGCCGACGCCCGCTCCTTCAAGCACCTGGACATCTTCGCGCTCGCCAAGGCCGGCACCGTGCTGGCGCACTGGTGGTACGACGGCGCCTGGCACCTGCAGGACCTCGGCACCGGTCCGGACCGGATCGCGCTGGCCGGCCTCGGGGTGACCTCGTGGGACAGCTCGCGGCTGGACGTCGTCTCGCTGGACGCGCAGCGCCACAGCCTGGTGGAGGACGTGTTCGCCGGTGGCTGGGCCGGACCGCTGCACCTGGACTTCCCCATGGGCGCGGCCGCCTCGCCGGTGGGCGCGACCACGGCGGCGGCTCCGGTGCTGGTCATGGCCGACCCCAACCCACGCAGCAAGCCCATCCCGGTCGACGAGAAGGCCCGCGCTGCGGACTGACGGGCGTACCAGCGATGGTGGGCGAGGAGGACCACTCCCCCGTACGCTCACAGCGACGAGCTGCGTTCGCGTAAGGAAGGAAACCATGCGGGCTCCTGATTCGTGGGTCGTCGTCGGCCTCGACTGCGGCGGGACCAGCAACAACGCCACGGTGCTCGACACCTCCGGGCGGTTCCTGGTGGACCGGCTGGTCGAGTCCCCCAGCCTGGTGCAGGAAGGCCCGGAGGTGGCGGTCAAGGCGCTCGCCCGGGCGCTCGACCAGATCCTCGAGCTCACCGGGACGGCCAGGTCGTCGGTGCGTGCCGTGGGGCTGGACACTCCGGGACCGGCGAGCGCCGAGGGCGTGATCTCCTCCAAGGGCGCCACCAACTTCTCCCAGCCCGCCTGGCGGGGGTTCGACTTCCGCGGCGCGCTCGAGTCCCGGGTGGGCCTGCCGGTCGTCTACAACAACGACGCCAACGCCGCGGCGCTGTACGCCCACCACGTGCATTTCGGGGCCGAGGCCGCGCAGCACTCCTCCATCTCGGCGATTGTTGGCACCGGGCTGGGCGGTGGCGTCATCGAGGCCGGGCGGATCATCCGGGGCGCCGCCGGGATGGCCGGCGAGCTGGGCCATGTCCACATTCCGATGCGGGGCCTGCTCGAGGAGGGCCAGCCGCTGCCCGAGTGCAACTGCGGCTTCGTGGGCGACGCCGAGAGCGTGGCGTCCCTGGCCGGGATCGCAAGGAACCTGCTGCCCTACTGGCTGACCCGGTTCCCGGGCCACCCGCTGGCCAGCGTCGAGTCCCCCAGGGAAGCCGCCAGGCTGGTCCGCGCCTACGGCGAGCGCGGCGACCCGATGGCGCGCAGGATCTTCCAGCAGCAGGCGATGGCCCTGGGGCGGCTGTTCACCATCGCCGCCAACTTCACCGACCCCGCCGCGTACTTCGTGGGAGGCGGTGTGGTCGAAGCGGCAGCGTCGTTCCGCGAATGGTTCCTGGCGGAGGTCCGGGAGCGCACGGCGCTGCGTGAGGAGCAGGCGCGGGTGGCGACCTTCGCCCTGGTGCCCGACCTCGACATGGCCGGAGCCCGAGGCGCCGCGATCGCCGCGCTGGAAGCCTGTCGCACCGCCTGAGGCCCCGAGCGACGTGGCCAGGTGGCTTCCGAACCGGCTTTTCGGGGTAGTGCGCTGTTGAACGCTATGCTTCGCGGCGCGGTGAGATCTCTGCCGCGCCGCCCTGTTGTCGACGCGGACGGAGGCGGGTGCGCGAACCGGATGTGCTGCCGGCGGGTAGCGCCGCCAGCTGGAACTGGCGGGGCCTGAAGCGCCTCGTCGCCCGACGCCCGGCGGGCGACCGGCCGCGGCGGCCACTGACCGCCGCGCTGCTCTCCTGCCTGCTCCCGGGCGCCGGCCAGCTCTGGCTCGGCCACCGGCGCCGGGGCGCCGTCATGTTGGCGGTCACTGTCCTGTGCCTGGCGGTGGCCGTCGGGTTCTGGAGCCAGCCGGCGGCCGTCTCACGCCTGCTGGTCCAGCCGCGCGCGCTGCTGGGTCTGCTGGTGGCGGACGCCGGGCTGCTGGTCTTCCGGGTGATCGCGGTGCTCGACGCCTATCGCCTGGCCACGCGGGACGATCGCCGAGGCCTGGCGGCCGCCGGAGGCTGGCGTCGCGGGGCGGCCGTCGGGCTGACGGCGATCGTGCTGGCGACCGCCGCCCCGCACGCGGCCCTGGCGTTCTACGACCTTCAGGCCTACGACCTGCTGACCTCGGTCTTCGACGGCCAGGACCCGCTGTGGCGGGCCGGCGACCAGGACCGCCATGACAACGGCAACGGCCTCGTCACCGCGGTGCCCGGGCGGGTGACCGTGCTGCTGCTGGGCGGCGACGCCGGTCCGGGCCGCCGCGGGCTGCGCACCGACACGATGGTGGTGGCCAGCCTGGAGCTGGCGTCCGGCAAGGTCTCGCTGTTCGGGCTCCCCCGCAACCTGGTCCGCGTCCCGCTGCCCGACGGCAGGGCGGCCGGCTACTTCGGCGAGTGCCGCTGCTTCCCGCGCCCGCTCAACGAGCTGTACGCGTTCGCCGAGGAGGAGCGCCCGGACCTGTTCCCGCGCAGCCGGCACCGTGGGATCGCGGCGGTCGCCGGGGCGGCCGAGGAGCTGCTCGGCCTGCCCATCGACTATTACGCCCTGGTCGACCTGCTCGGGTTCGTCGACGTGGTGGATGCCCTTGGCGGCGTGACCGTCGACAACAACAAGCCGCTGCGGATCGAGATCGACCGGCTCGGACGTGAAGGCGGCCAGCCCGCCTTCGACCTGCCGCCAGGCCGCCGGCACCTCAACGGCTTCACCGCGCTGGCCTACTCCCGCTCCCGCGAGACGACCAGCGACTACGACCGCATGCAGCGACAACGCTGCGTGCTCGCCTCCCTCGCCAGGCAGACGGACCCGTCGGAGCTGCTGGCGGCCTTCCCGCGGCTGGTCAAGGTGCTCAAGCGCAGCGTGGTCACCGACATCCCGACCAGCCGGCTGCCCGGCCTGCTGGAGGCGGCCGGCGGCCGGCACGCGGAGGTGGAGGCGATCGGCTTCACGCCGCCCAGCTACAACGCCGGCTGGCGGTCCGGCTATCCGGTCCCCGACGTGCCCAGGATCCAGGGCACCGTCCGCCGGATGACCAGCCAGGCGGACACGCCCACGACCACCGCGCCCGGCGCCGACGGGCTCGACGCACCCGCCCCGACCCGGGCGCCCGCCACCACCCGCACGACGCCGACCAGGGCCGCGGCGGCCTGCTCCCCAACCGGCTGAACGCCTGGAGCCTCGACCGCCGGAACCGAACCGCCGGGTCGCGACTACCAAGGGCATGCGAGTGCCCCGCGTGCATGCGCGCATCCCGGCGCGGCGTGCGGCCGCCGTCGCCGTTGCCGTCGCGATCGCCACGGCCGGCTGCACGACCGGCGGGCCGCCGAAGCCCGCGCCTTCGACCACCTCGTCAGGACGCACGAGGTCGACCGGGTCGGAATCCACGCCGCCCGGGCGGGAGGGATCGATTGCCGCCCGGATCCGCCTGCCGGCGCCGGCCTTCTCGATCGCCACCGGCGAAGGGTCGGTGTGGGCGCTCACGCGGCGGCCGCTTCCGGCGGTCTGGCGCATCGACCCGTCGTCCAACCGGGTCGTCAGAACGCCGACGCGGTTGCCGGTCGATCCGTGGAGCGTCGCCGTCGGGGCGGGCTCGGTGTGGGTGACCCCCAACGGAGCGGATGGCCGGCTGATCCGCACCGATCCTCGCACGGGACGGATCAGCGCACGCATCTCGGCGCGCCCGGTCTACTTCGGCTCGGTGATCGCGTTCGGCGCCGGCTTCGTCTGGACCGGCAACGACGACGAGCGGTACCGGCACGGCTCGACCATCACGAAGCTGGACCCGAGGACCGGCCGCGTGGTCGGCAAGCCGCTCGTCCTCGGCAGTCCGCAGAGCGTCGCCTTCGGCCACGGCGCGCTGTGGGTGGCCGACCACACCGGCTGGCTGCTGAAGATCGCGCCGGGCACGCCGAGGGTCGTCGCCCGTGAGCGTCTGGACTTCGGTCCGCACGGCGTCGTGGTCACCGACGCCGCCGTCTACGTGGCCGACGCGCACGGCAGCCGCCTGCTGGAGGCCGATCCGGGGACCGCGCGGATCCGGCGCGTCGCGCGGCTGCCCATCGGGCCGATCTACCCCGCGGTCGGGGCGGGCTCGATCTGGTCCAGCTCCGCGGCCGTCTGGGGCAACGGGACGACCCAGGCCACGCTGGACGACCGCGTGGTCCGCATCGACCCGAGGACGCTCGCCGTGGCCGAGACGTTCCATCTCGGCGGCAACGTCTCCGCGGTGGCGTTCGGCTTCGGGAGCCTCTGGGCGACACAGGCGGCCCAGGTGGTGCGCATCACCCCCTGACCGGGCGCGTCGCGGTTCAGGCCGTGCCGGCCGGCGGGACCGGGGCCGGGAAGGTGACCGGCAGGCTCGCCAGGCCGCGCAGCGTGACCGTGTCACGGCGGACCGGCGGCCGGGGGCCCAGCTCCAGGCCGGGCAGGCGCGCCAGCAGCGCGCCGATCGCGATGCGCGCCTCCACGCGGGCCAGCGGCGCGCCCAGGCAGAAATGGATGCCGCCGCCGAAGGCGACGTGGCGGTTGGGCGCACGGGTCAGGTCGAGGCGGTCGGGGTCGGGGAACTGCGCCGGGTCGCGGTTCGCCGCGCCGAGCACCGCGATGACCGTCTCGCCGGCGCGGACCCGGCGTCCGCCGATCTCCAGGTCGGCCAGGGCGTGCCTGCTGGTGAACTGCACCGGGCTGTCGTAGCGCAGCAGCTCCTCGACCGCGCTCGCCGGCAGCTCGGCGCCGGCCTGGAGGCCGGCACGTGCCTCTGGGTGGCGGAGCAGCGCCAGGGTGCCGTTGGCGATCAGGTTGACGGTCGTCTCGTGGCCGGCCACCAGCAACAGCACGCACATCGACACCAGCTCCGGCTCGCTGAGCTGGCGGCCCTGGTCCTCGGCCGCGATCAGCGCCGTGAGCAGGTCGCCGGCCGGGTGGGCGCGCCGCTCGGCGATCAGCTCGCGCAGGTACTCACGCAGCGCCTGCCGCGCCCGCAGCGCCCGCTCCAGCGAGTCGGCGGCCACCAGCGGGTCCAGCAGACGCACGAGCTCCCGCGACCAGGCCCGGAACCGGTCCCGGTCGCGCTCCGGCACGCCGAACAGCTCGCAGATCACCGTGACCGGCAGCGGATAGGCGAGGTCCTCGACCACGTCCATCTCACCCGCGTTCCCCACGCGGTCCAGCAGCTCCGCCACGATCGCCTCGATCCGCGGCCGCAGCCGCTCGACCGCCCCCGGCGTGAACGCCTTGGTGACCAGTGCCCGCAGCCGGGTGTGGTCGGGCGGGTCGACGAACAGCATCGAGGGCGCCGCCTCCTCCGACGACAGCAGCTCGTCCACCTCGGCCGAGGCGCGCAGCAGCTCCATCCGTTCGGAGCGGCGCGGGTCCCGGCTCATGCGCGGGTCCCGCAGCACGGCCAGCACGTCCGCATGGCGGGTGAGCACCCAGAGCCCGAGCGGGCTGCGGTGCACCGGGTCCGCGGCGCGCAGCTGGTGGTACAGCGGATAGGGGTCCTCGTGGACCTCGGGCAGGAACGGGTTGAACGCCAGCGTCTCGCTCGTGGACATCGGCACCTGCCTCCTCCGGTCCGGTGCGCCTCGATCCAGCGTATGGTCTCCCGAACGAGTTGGCCCGGATGTGGGAAGAATCAGCCCGTCAAGGGTAATGAGCCAAGGGCGTACCCGCCGTCCAGGAGGGCAGTGCCGCATGTACGACGTCATGGTCTTCGACCACCGTCTCACCGGGCATCGACCGCTTGACTCCAAGGCGGAGCTGACCCGTCTCCTCTTCGGCTACACCACCGGCAACGGCCAGCGGTTCGCCGCCCAGCCCGAGCAGGTCCGCTTCGTCGTGCGCCCCGGCAAGGACAGTCAGGGCCAGATCGACCTGACCGGCGAGCAGGCCATCGTCCGCGCCGAGGGCGGCGAGGTCATCCACTTCGTCTATCACGCTGAGGGCCGGCGCCGCGAAGGCTCCCTGGTCCGCATCGGCAACGGCCAGCTGCGGGTCCGCTGAGCCGCGCCGGCTCACAGGCCGACGGCGGTGTGGACCTCGTAGTGGTCGACGGTCAGGTCCCGCTCGACCAGGTAGCGGTCGTCCTCAGGGTAGAAGACCGCCTTCTCCGGTTGGGTCCCGGCGAACGCGGTGATCGCCTCCATGGAGTCCCACAGCGTGAACATCACGAACTCGCAGCGGTCCCCGACGTCGCGCCGCAGCATCAGCGCCGCCCGGTTCCCCGGCGTGCGCGTGTACCCGGCGATCCCGGTGGCCTGCATGTACTCGGCGTACGCATCGCCATCCTCACGTCGGACAGCGCCCTTCCAGACACGCGCGATCATCGATGCTCGACTCCTGGGGCGGTGAGGTCTCCGAGGATGCACGGTAATCCCGTTCCGCCGCGGGTGTCCGCCACGCTTCACCGGTCCGTGCGGCCCGGGTGGCGGCTCGCGTCAGCCACGAAGCGGACCACCTCGTCGATCATCCGCTGGCCGGCGAGCAGCTCGAGGCTGTTGTGGTCGGCGCCGGGGATGAGCACGAACCGCTTCGGCTCGGGAATCTCCGCGGCCAGCCGCCTGCTCTGCCGCCAGGGGACGATCTCGTCCCCCGCCCCGGCCACCACCAGCACCGGACAGCGCAACCCACCGACCTGTCCGATCGAGGCCCAGCGGTCTCTGAGCAGCAACCCGACCGGCAGGAACGGATAGTGGATCCGCCCCACCTCGGCGAGCGAGACGAACGGCGAGCGCAGGACCAGCGCCATCGGCGGCTGCTCGACCGCAAGCTGGAGCGCGACCGCGGCTCCGAGTGACTCGCCGAAGTACACCAGCCGGGCCGGGTCCACATCGTCGCGGGTGGCCAGGTACGCCCGCGCGGCACGCGCGTCGGCGACAAGTCCCCGCTCGGAGGGGTGGCCCGGGTTGCCGCCATAGCCGCGATAGTCCACCAGCAGCAGCGACAGCCCGGCACGCGACAACTGGACGGCCAGCGGGACGCGCGCCACCCGGTTGCCGGCGTTCCCGTTGAGCACCAGGACCGTCGCCCGGCTGTGGCCGGCGGCCGGCACGAACCAGCCCTCGAGCCGTAGCCCGTCCGCGGTCGCGAAGGTGACGTCCTCGCCGCCGTGCAGCAGCTCGGCGGCGGGTGGCACCCTCCCGGCGGACGGCAGGTAGATCAGTCGCCGTTGGAACAGCCAGGCCAGCGCGAGCACGACGAGCGCCATCGCCACGATGGCGCTCACGGCGACCACGATCCACCGACCGTGCATCGCTCAGACCCGCTCCCTGCGAATGTCGATCGCCCCGCCATGGGTGATCGCCCCGCCTCCGCACGGCCAGACGCAACCGGGAGCCTGGTGGAGGTTCAACGCCAGATGTGGACGAGGCGAGGCAGAAACAGCAGGCACGCAACACCGAGGGCGCCAAGAGCGGTGACCAGCACGGCAGCGGCGCTCATGTCCTTGATCGCGCCCACGCGCTCGCTGTAGTCGGGATGCACCAGATCGAGCAATCGTTCCACCACGGTGTTGATCAACTCCGCGACCAGAACCAGCGCGATCATGCCGAGCACCAGAGCGATCTCGACACGGCCCAGACCCAGCCAGACCGCGGCCACCAACGCCGCCACCGCGGCCACCATGTTGATCCGTGCGTTGCGCTCGCCCACGAATGCCGTCCGAAGACCGCGGAACGCGTAGCGAAAGCTGCCCAGGAAGTCCATACCCATCTCGGGCCCACTCCCCCGAACTGTCGACTGGTCGCGCAGGCACAACGCTAGACACTGTGACACGACGGAGACAGGACGGCGGCGATGAACCGGCCCCGCCGGCCGCCCTCCGGATGGCGTCGGCGGCGGCTGGGTCGGTGTGGAGGTGCGGGCCCCCCTCATGGCTGCCGCGCCGCGGCGGCGCCGGCGGGCGCTGTCGGCTGCTGGTATTCCATGATGCGGTCGGCGAGCCAGGCGGCATCGTCCTTGACGAAGCCGAGCAGCGCCGACCCGCGGGTGTGCTGCCAGGTCAGGCCGAGGAAGTACAGGCCGGGCACGTCGGTGACGCCGCGCCGGTGGACCACGCGGCCGTCCTGGGCCACGCCCGGGATGTGGATCCAGGAGTAGTCGGCCCGAAAGCCGGTCGCCCAGATGACCACGCCGACCTCCAGGGTGCTGCCGTCGGCGAACCGGACGGTGCGCTCCTGGGCGTCGACCACCCGTGGCCGGATCCTGACGCCGGCCCGCTTGAGCCGGCGCCGATTGCTGCCGATCACGAACTCCCCGCGCGCCTGGACGCGCTGGCCGAGCCGGGAGTTGGCCGTGACCCGCATGAGCCCGAGCCGGATGAGCCACCAGAACAGGTCCTTGCCGGCCAGCCGCTGCGGCAGCTTCGGGTTCCTGGCGCCGATGGACAGGTCGACCTGGCGGGTGGCGGCCAGCTCCTCGGCGATCTGGAACCCGGAGTTGCCACCACCGACGACCAGCACCGGGCCGCCCGGCAGGGCCTGGGGGTTGCGGTACCCGGAGCTGTGCAGCTGCGGAGGTCGATCACCCTGGCGCCCCGCCGGACGGGCAGGTGGAAGGCGTTGGCGTAGGCCTCCAGGTAGTCGGCGACCGGATCCTTGGTGGGATAGCTGTCGGCCGGGCCGGGAAACGCCATGCCGGGCAGGGCGTTGTAGCGGGCCGGGGTGAACAGCCGCAGCGAGTCCCAGCGGGACCGCCACACCTGTCCCAGCCTAGCGCCGGCCTCGAGCACGACGAAGCCCAGGCCCCGCCGGGCGAGGTGCCAGGCCATCGCCAGGCCGGCCTGGCCGCCGCCGACCACCACCACATCCAGCAGTTCCTCACCCGCTGGGTCCCGATGCCTCGCTTCCTGCATGGTGCCTGCGCTCCTGTTGCCGGTCATCTGTCCTCACGAGGCCAGACGGTCAGCCCACGGGTAACACGGGGACCAGGCCCGCAATCACAGCGAGTACGCCCAGGTGACCGCGGTGTCCTCAGGCAGGTTGCGGACGGTCCGGTAGGCGCCAGGTCGGGGCTGTCAGGGGCACGGCGTCTGCCTCGGGTCGACGGCGACCCAACGGGGGCGCATGACCCGCCCGGACGTCATCGGACCACCAGTGGCCGTCTTCCCGTCACCCGTCGGGGTCTTGCCCCCGAGCCTCTCCGCCCTCGGTGAGCCGGTCATCCTCCGCCGGCGGGATTGGCAGGCCGCGGCCGGCCATGAAGCGGCGCTGTTGCCGCTCGGCCTCCCGGGCGGTCTGCACCAGCCCGACCATGGCCACGTCCGCGTCCCGTTCGATCTCGAGGGTGGCATGGTGGAGCTGGGTGGCGACCGTGACGAGGTCGGTGAGCTCGCGGACCAGGGCGACTTCAGCGTCGAGGATGGTGGGCTTGGGCTTGGCGCGTGGCGGCTGCTGCCGCTGCGTAACGTCTGCGACCCGGTCGCGGGCGATGGTGGCCTGGTCGAAGGCGTGATGGAGTTCGGCGAGGGTGGCGTCGACGGCCTCGTTGATGACCTGAAGGCTCGAGGCCCGCCACTGGTCGAGTTCGGCGATGGCCGGGTCGACGGGACGGCGGGCGACTGCGACGGCGATCATGGACTTGGTCTCAGTGGGCATCAGTGGTCTCCTCAAGCCAAGTGCGGGCCTGGTCGCAACGGCGGTCGGGCGTGGGTTCGCCGCTCGGCGGACCGATGCCGCTGGGGCATCGGCTTGTCGCCAATACGGCGGACCGCCCACATAGCCATGGATACGCAGCCAACGACCAAGCCGACAAACACACCGATAATGACCGATATAGCCATCATGTCTCCTCTTCGGGCGATTGGAACTGTCGTCCGATTCAAGGTTTTCGTATCCTACAACCATGTCAAGTAGGTTGCTGACGGGTCTCCGCGGGTCTGCGCCGCCTCCCCCGATCCCGCGGGCAATGTGGTACCGGACATTCGGGCGTAGGGCGACGCCTGGCTGGCGCACCCGGCCATGGACGGCGAGGCCCGCTGCCGAGCCGCGGCCGCGTCCGCCTGACGCATCGGAAGCTCGAGGCGGAGCATCGGATTGGCGATCGCCGCGCCTGCGGGCCGGGCCCTCAGAAGTCGCGGCGGCCCGCGAAGTGGGCCATCACCTCCGGTCGGGTCAGCTGGTACACCGCGATGCGGTGGCCACCCGGAGTCCGGAACGAGCAGCAGGGCCCGTGGGGGATCTCGAAGGTGTCCTGCGGCTCCCAGCCGCGCGCCCGCAGCCCGGCAAGGGCGGAGCCAAGATCGGTCACCCGGTAGACCAGGACCGGCCGCTCGCCCTGGAGGTGGTCGGCCAGCAGCAGCAACGGCGGCCCGTTGCCGAGCTCCACCGCGGCGACCCTGGTCCCCATCGCCTCGATCGCGAAGACCACGCGAGCGCCCATGACCTGGACGAGGTATGCCAGGTCCGCAGCCACGTCACGGCTCGGCGTGTACAGGAAGTCGAGCTGCTGGAACGGCGGTTCGGTCTGGTCGGCCACGGGCGATCTGGCCTTTGCGGGGCGCGCCGGCTCGGTCGCGCTCCATGATTGAGACCCCGGTCGCGCTGATCAAGGTCCGCGGCGCTGGTCGGCGACGCCAGGCCGTCGGGGAAGGCAGCCAACTCCTCGTCCCACTCGGTGGCTGCCTGTCGGAGCGCGCCCGGGGCTGGCGGCGCAGCCACACCGACACGCGCGGCGACTCCTCGCACGTCAACGCTGGGTACCGGAAGCTCCAGCGGCCCTGGGGCCTGCCGCGTCACCGGCGATCAGGTGCCAGCTGTAGCGCTGACGCGGGTCGTTTGCCTGCGGGAACTGGCAGCCGCAGACATGCGGCGACACCGCGTCCCCGCCGGGATCGGTCAGCCGCATCGACGCCACCCAGCGCAGACACCCAGGCTTCGCCTGCCTGGGACCTGACCCCCAACAGCGCAGGAGCTGCGTACGCATTGATGACAATATGCCCACAAGCCCGCGAGTTCGGGATTGCTGACGGGCGTGCGGTGGGCCAGCGCCGGTCAGCTCGCTGAACTTGCGCCGCGAGGACTGCAGCCGCCAATGGCGCTAGTCGCCGGGCCAGATGTCCAGGAACCGCGGGCCAGAGCGGACCTGGCCGGTCAGTGCGTCCACGGTGAACTCCTCGGAGCTGCCCAGAAGGTCGCCGGCACAGCGGATGCCCTCGGCGGCGGCGTCCAGCACCCGCAGGTCGTCCAGGCACAGCCGTTCGCTGTGCCAGACCAGGCCCGTGGGGCCGAGCGCCGCCAGGTCGCTGTGGCCCGCCAGCACCAGCAGGTCAAGGTCGCGCACCCGGCGGACCTGGGTGACCGGCTCCAGGTCGACCACGGTCGCGCGGGTCGGCGCGGTGACATCGACCAGGTACGGCCGCCCGTCGCAGACCACCAGCGCTTGGATGGGGTTGGGGCAGGCGAATACGCCGGTCAGCGCGCGCATGCCGCCCGCCTCGAACGAGCCGACCCAGCGGCTGTCGTCGGCGATCGCGACCCGCACGACCAGGGGGGTGCCCCAGCGGGAGCGGAACGGCTCGGCGACCACGCCGTCGTGGTGGAAGCCGTAATGGGGGCGGCCCCACTGGCCCGCGCCGGGAACTCGGGATCGACCTCGCAGGTGTAGGCGGGTGTGAACCCGAGGGTGTCGAAGCGTCGGGCCCCAGCTCGGTGCACTCGTCGAACCGCCAGGCGCTAGGTCTTGCCGACGGCGGGCTGCTCTGACGGCTCACCGGTGGTGGCTGGCTCAGGCTGGTCCGGCGGTGTGCTGACCTGCCGCGTGACTCGCCGCGAGGGCCGCCTGGCTGGTCGCTTCGGTCGTCGGATTTCTGTCAGGGCCCAGCCGAACGTGATCATGAACGGCAGCAGGAACAGCAGGAAGACGCCTGCCCATGCGGCGGGGTGCTGGCGCAGGTAGGGCAACGCGCTGGTCCCCAGCCAACCGAACAGGTGCCTGCCGGCGAATGGCACGTAGCCTGCCAGCGCAACGATCACCACCAGGGCGACCAGCAGCGCGCCGACAGCGCGAAGGACCGACTGGGTGGTCGAGAGCGTCAGCAGGACGACGCCGGCGACGGCAACCGCCAAGCCGAGTGCGCCGACCACAGCGATGCTGCTGGTCGCGATCAGCGCGCCCATGATCAGCATGCCCAGCGCCGCCCAGATGGTGGTGGCGCGCTTGCCCTGGGTGGTGCGCAGCGCCACCTGGTAGGCGAACAGGGTGGCGCGGCGGATGACCATGGTCGCCGGACGGAGCACTGGCGGCATCGGCGAGGCGCCGGCGACGGCAGCCGCTGCCACCGCGCTCGTCTGCGCCAGCGTCCGTGTCAGCAGGTTGCTGCCCGACTCGCCACGGAAGGTCTCCGCGGACACCTGGCAGGCCTTGAGCACCCTGCCGGCGTCTTCCGGCGGCACCGCGGTTCCGCCGGGGACGGCCGTTGCGTCGGGTGCGACCGCGTTCCGGTAAGCGGCAAGGAATCCGTCGGCCTGCTTCTCGGCGGCACCGGCCCGCCGGTCCGCTTCGACCTGCGTGGCCACGCAGGCCAGCTCCTCGCCGGCGACGAGCCGCTGCAATGGCGCGGCGACCCACTGGGCGGTCTGCGGGAGGCTCCGCGGCAGCACGGACTTCCCGGGGTCACCTCGGTCGTCGAGGAAGGCCAGCTCGGTTTGCACCGCCGTCGGTGGGTCGGCTCCGGCAAGGCTGGTGAGCGCGGCCCGGATCTGCTGGGCGCCGGACGCGGATCCGGGCGTTCGGGCCGGATCCTGGTCGATCGCGTCCCGACGGACCAGCAGGCGGCGCGGGTCCAGCAGCAGGTGCACCAGCCAGCCGCAGCCGTCCAGCCGGCCCCACATCCAGTCGTTCGCGCGCCAGGAGCGCTTGTAGAACGCTCCGAAATGGTGGAACTGCAGCCCGGTGAGCTTCTGCCGGGCCAGGCAGCGGGTGTCGTCCAGCAGGTTCCGGGTGTCGGCGCTGAGCTGCACCAGTTCGACGGGCTGATCGATGACCACGGCGTCGGGTGTGAGGGCGCGGAGCGCGACGTGCAACTCGAGCAGTGCGCTCATGCAGTCGTCAGGGTCGTCAGGAAGGAACTTGAGAAACACGTCGATGTAGCTGGCCGCGGCGGTTCGCGCGTCGGCAAGGGACCGCCCGCCCGGAGCGGACGGCAACGTCGAGACCGCCGTGACCAACGCGCTGTCGCCATTTGGACCCGGTGCCGGGCTCGAGGCCGCTGACGACGCCCGGTTCCCCTCGACGAGGTCGGTGAGCAGCGGCCGCGCCGTCCTGATCACCTTGGCGAGATCCATCCAGCCCTGGGGCCCGTTGGAGGCGGCCGCATCGGTGAGCTGTTGGTGCCATACCGCTGCGGCAACGGCCGCGGCGCCCACCAGGTCGCCGGCGGATCGAGTCCGGTCGCCCTGACCGAGGTTGTCGAGCACCTCCCCGACGACCGCCGCCAACGTCCGGGCCGTGCGCACCGAGGGCAGCGCGGCATGCACGGCCTGCCGGTGTCCGACGAGCTCGGCCCGGACGTCCGCTGGCGGCCCGAGCACGAAGCCCTGCCCGAGCAAGGCGAGCACGGTTGCCTTGGCTGCGTCGGCGGCGCTGCGTCCAAACTTCACGGCCTCGGCGGCGACGTTGCTCACCGGCAGTGACGACGGCAGCCGGCGGGCGACCGCCCGTGACGCCGCCGAGAGCAGTTGCTCCGCCGCCGGGCCGAAGTCCAACATGCCGGCCCACTCGTCCCGAAGATCCGCGCGGTCGCCCGCCTGCCGCAGCACCTCCGCCACGACCTCCCGGCCGACGGCTTCCGACTCGCGAGCGACGAAGTCGTCGTACAGGCCGCCATCGGCGAGCCGTTGTGGCCGCGGCAGCGCCGCGCCGAGCTGCGCCAGCCGCAGCCGCGCGTCCGTGCGAGCGCTGACGCGCCGGTTGTGGTCGCGGATCGCCCTGAGGTCCCCGGTGATCGTCTGCGCCATCGACGCGGCGAGGTCATCGAGCAGGGCCTTCGACAGCGTCGACGGCTGGTCGAAGCCCTCATCGAGCTCTGGCTGGTCGTCACCCGACGTCGGGACCACGTAGGCCATGAGGCGGCGGACCTGCTGGCCTTGGTCCGCCGGCCGCTCAAAGATCGCGCGAAGGGCGGGACCCAGGGGCCGGTTCGCCAGCAGGCCGCCGTCGGCGACGAAGTGGCTCCGGGCGGTGTTGACGTGGTCCCGCATGTCGCAGTAGGCGGCAAGCGGGGGGACGGACTGCTCGCCCACCGGGACGAAGCCGGGCTCGAAGGCTCCCGGAAACGACGCGGTGCAGCGTGCGGCCAGCGCCAGCGGCGTCACGATGCCCGGCCGCCCAAGCTGGGTCTGGGTGAAGGTGAACAGCCCGTGGTGGTCGAGGTCTCGTACCGTCGTTCCGAAGTCGTCGGTGAAGCGTGCCGTCTCGCCACGCATCAGCGTCGTCGTGATGAACACCGACGTGGGGCGCGACTCAACGTCCGGCACCTGCCCGTCCGTGCCGATCAGGCGACCGAGCGCCTCGCGCAGCCCGGCCAGGAGCCGCCCGTCGCCCTGCAGCAGCGATGGCGGTGGCGCCTTGGCGCCGGGATCGCGCAGCAGCTCCACCAGCGAGCCCTTGTCGAGCCAGAGCTCACGAAGGCCTCCGAGGTCCAGTCGGCGAACGTTGGCGAGCCCGAGGAGTGCCGCGTTGATGCCTCCGGCGCTGGTGCCGGACAGCACGTCGATGGTGACGTCGACGTCGAGCAGGTCGAGCAGGCGCCGGTACAGCTCTCGCACCTGATGACTGGACGGTGCAAGGGTCGTTCCGGCAACGGGTTCGGCGTCATCGTGACGCAGTGCCGTGGCCTGCGTGAGCAGATTGATCTCGCGCGCCACACCACCGATCCAGACCGCCAGGCTCACGCCTCCAGTCATCACGACCGCGAGCCGGACCTCCTGAGTGTGAGCGGCGTCACCGCCGGCTTCGGCCACCATAGCCCCCTGTGCCGTCGTGCCCGCGCACGGTTCGCGATAGCTATACCACATCGCGCATGTCGCCAGAACTACGGCATCTGTATGAGTTCTCGCTTAGGAACAACTTGCGTCGCTGTGGCAACTGGGCGGAACCGTCATCGGGGAGCGACCAAGCCATCAGGGTGGCTGAACGTCACGAGGTCCTTCGTCTCCGACAGCGCTCACGATCCTCTTGAGTTGGGTGGGCGATCTGAGGAGACTTGAACAGCCTGGTTCCGTCAGCCGCAGGGGAGGTCGACATGGTTGAGGTCGGCGACCGGGTGCTCGTGGAGTCGGAGAAGGTCGGAACCGCCACCCGCAGCGGCGTGGTGACCGCTGTGGACGGGCCGCTGATCACGGTGCAATGGGACTCGGGATCGTCGTCGATGTTCGTGCCGAGCGCCGGCTGCCTGCAGGTCACCAGCCATGATCCGCAAGCCGAGGCAACCGACAGCTCCTGACGTCATCCGCAATCTGGTTGGGTTGGCTGATCTGCCTCAAGCCGCTTGACAGGCCGAAGGGCTGACCCACGGCTCCAAGGCCGCCGCTGCTGACCGGGGTTGCCCGGCAACCCGGCCATGCCGCCTCTCGACGCAATCGAGGGCGGCGCTGCGCTGTGCCAGACGGCACGCACCCGGAACCGGGTGACCTACCCATGCCATAGGCGGGCACGTTCCGGTCCCGGGCGATGGCGAGGCGAGCGGCTCCGTGGCAGCGGGCGTTGGGCACGGAGGGGCACGTCAAGGCGCCACGGGGTGCTTCAGGGTACGGCAGGGAAAGGGCGGTCACGTATTACTTTACGGCGTTTGCGACCGCGTCGACGCCCGCTGCTGCTGCCGCCACAGCAAGGAATCCGAGAGCCAGCGTGAACATTTGAGCGACACGGTCAAGATCCTTCAATGCGCTGGCAAGCTTGGCGACGCTCTCCATCGTGGTGGATAGCGACTGGTTGGTGATAGGTCCGGGTACCCCATCGTCAGCGGGAGGCCTCGGGGGGCGCAGCGCGTTGATTACCTCGCGCCGCTTTGGCCGCGTCTGCACAGCCGACAAGATGCCCGTGGCGAGGCAGAGGAACGCCGCGAGGACAGCAGCCCAGGCGACCAGGATGGTCATGATGTCCCCCTTGCTGACCTAGAGGCGCAGCCTGACGCGGGCATTGTCGAGTTGGTACTGGAGGTGCTGCACGACGGTCAGGTAGCCCTCCAAACCGCCCACGACGTGGCCGATGCATGCGGAGGGGTTGTCGTCGCGAAGCACGGCGCTGCCGCTGTCGCCCAGGGCCGAGATGGGCGAACAGAGAATGACTTCGCCCCAGGAGGCATAGCTGTCTGGTGACAAGGGCAGGGCCAGGCACACCTCGAGTGCCTGCCGCTGGGTCGCGGGCAGCCGTCCCATGTGTTCGCGCAACGGCAGCAGGAGGTCGGCGATGGCGGCGAAGGGAAGCACCGCCTCCGGCTCGACGCCGCGCAGGGCGACCACCGCGGCTCCCTGTCGGCTGGCGTGCATGCCCACGAACTCCAGCAGCGAGGTCTTGCCCATTCCGGCCTCGCCAAGGACCACCGCCGCGGCCCCGCCACCGTCCGCGGCATCGATCAACCCTGCCAGCAGCCGCCGCTCCCGCGCACGGCCCACCAGCGGCGCCGTGGGAGCGGCATCGGCGCCCCGCAACCACGGTGCACTGGCGTCGATGGCGCCCATAGCAACCCCCCGTAGTCCGAGCTGTTCAAGCATGACTCGCGGACGGGACCGAGGAAAGCCCTCTTGATCACGTTTGAGGGTTTCCCCCGAAGCGGCGGCATGGCTGTCGTGGTCTGCTGACGTGGTGGTCGACGGAGCCCGTCGGCCACGGAGGGACAACCTCGAGGAGCAGCACCATGATGACCGCTGCCGGATCCCAGCGCCTCGACGCCGTCCGCATCCGCGTCACCGTCGCCGGCAGCGACGTGGAAGCCGCCGCCCGCTCCTACGACCTGCACGCTCGCCCGAGCCAGCAGCACGAGCTCCACCTCTGCGAGCGACCGCCGGAGCATCCAGGCATGCTGCTGGCGGACGCGGGGATCACCGCCGAGGTCCGCCTCCACCCACGGTCTGCCATCTCGACGGTGACCCTGCGGCCGCGCCGGGCCGGGCAGCTGGGCGACTCGTGGTCGAGGTTTCACCGCGACACCCATCATGAGCTGCGGGTGGAGGGAGACTGGGTGGCCGACCGGCGAACCGTCGCCGCCTCGCTCAGCTATGGCCCCATCCCCCAGGGCGCCCAGCCGAATTCGCCGACCGGCAAACACCGGCAACGACTCGCTCCAGACAGCACCGCCAAGCTCTTCTCGGATCGCCAGCGCCAATTCGTCCGAGAATGCGGCAGAGGCGGCCCCGACAGCTTCCAGCACGTACGGCTCTATGGGCCGATTCAGGTTCGCCGCTGGCTGGTGAAGGATCAGTGGTTCGACGTCCGCCTGGAGCGATGGTCCCTCGATGCTGCGCCGGCGGCCCTGGAGTTCATGGACCTCTCGGTCCTCGTCACGCCGGAGGATGCCGCGCTCGTCCAGCCCGCATTCCTTGCCTCCACCCGCCGCAGAGGCATCGACCCCGATGCCTATTCCGGGTCGCGGACGCATCGGCTCATCGACCTATTCCTGCTGTCATGACGGCCACGACCCAAAGTCTGGAGGACCCGCGATGCAAATCATCCTGGTCAGGCATGGCTCGCGGAGGCACGACGGCGACGAGGATTCGGCGGCGTCGCTGTCGGAGGCTGGAAAGGCAGAGGTCGAGCAACTCGCCAGCGCACTCCGCCAACTCGGCACCGCGCCGACCGTTTGCCTCACCAGCACCAAGCTCCACGCCGAGCAAACCGGAGAAATCCTGACTGCCGCGCTCCGAGGCCGCACGCCCCTGTCCCTCGAGGCCCTGGACAGGACCACCCCCGCGTTCGACCTGTTCGGTGCGGTGAGAAAGCAGGGGGTGACCCTGTCGCCATCGGACGTGGTCGTGATCGCGGGTCACGAGCCGGCACTCGGCCAGCTCGCGATGAACCTGACCTCGAGCCGCCACCGCCCACTGCATCATGCCGAAGCGGTCTGCCTGGCCGCCGACGACCCGCTCGACTTCCTGAAAGGCAGGGCCAAGATCGAGTATCGGCATCCCGCTGTCGACTACCAGGAAGCCAGCCTCCGCGAGAAGATCCGCTCGAAGGCCCACATCGCAACCTTCCTCGCCGGGTTCACCTTCAGTGCGCTCATCGAACTGCTCCTTGGCAGCGACGCTCGCTCAGGTCTCCGGATCGCCGCGATCATCTGCCTGACGCTCGCCTTGGCGTTGTTTGTCGGCTCGATCTATGCCTATGACACCCTCGGGATGCCACAGGGGTACTGGCTCTACGGCGGCCGCTCGCGTCGAGTCGTCAAGCTCCTCGCGACCATTCGAATGCAGGTGCTCCGCCAGCCGCTCGTTTGGCGGACCAGGGACGAGCGTCAGAACGAGCACCTCGATCAGACATTCCGCCGCCATGGCCCGCTGTACGTCTACATGGTCAGCACCTGGAGAGTCGTCTTCACACCCGCCGTGCTGCTCGCCCTCGCCGGCTTCATCGCGCTCGTCCTGGACACCAGCGATTGGAGGATCTATCTCGGAGCAGCGCTCTCCCTGGTGGCCGTAACCCTCTTCTACTTGCGGGTCCGACCAGACCTCGGCATCGATTGACCCGCCGCCTCAACCGTCCTGCACCTTCCCGCCATTCAAGCGGTGTCGCCACGGGATGTTGGCTGGTGCTTTCAGCGTCACCATCAGAGGTTGGCGATGTACCCGATGCCGAGGCGTGGCGGTTCCGGACTGAGCTGCCTCTCCCACCTTTGGCATACCGAGGCCCGGTAGCCTCGGAAGTGGATTCTCCGAGCGCCGTTGGAAAGTGCCGGACGGATCTGACCTAGCCGTGGCAGCCTCGAGGGCCACCATGCACCAGGTCCTCGCTCCACTTGGCTTGGAAGCAGCAAACAGCCTACTGACCCGTGTCACGGACACACAACCAGGCCTACTGATGTCAGCGGGTCGTGAAGCGGGTCCCTTGGCGCGAATGACGTCGAAACAGGCTCTCGCGGCTGGCCACCGCTTTGAAGCGGTTGAAGTTCCGATAACTCCAACTGATTCGCTCGACCAGATCAAAGGCAAGCTGCAAGCTGCTATCCCATCTCTTTCCGATGACTGGTTCGCGCCGAACTTCTTCGGCGCCAAACTCGACATCCTGGTGCAGCGAGCTGGAGGCGGCGTCGTTCTTGGAGGTGACATCGCGCCAGACACGACAGTCGATTTCTGGAGGTGCGTCTGGCGACATGTCACGGGCCCGGTGTTCCTGTTCATAATTGGGCTAGTTGTCCTGGTTCTCGGCATCGTCGGTCGGGCGACTCCGGCGGGAGTGGTAGCAATAGTATTTGGAGCATGGGCCGTGGGAATTGCCGCTTTCATAATCTGGTATGACGTCTCGCAGTGTGCCGCCGACCCTGCCTGGCCCTGGAGCGACCGCCACATGGTCCAACCTCAAGGGCGTGGAACCGGCCAACCTCGCCGGTGACACCTTGGAGGAGTCGAAGGCTGGGGTAGTCCATGCCCGAACTGATGGTTCTTGACACAGCGTCTGCGGGTGTTTCGCCCGATGCTCCGCCGGCCTGGGCCTGCGCCTGAAGCGGACCTGGGCACATCTGAGGCGCTCGTCAGCGGTGACCGACCCCGAGGACGTCCTGCCCGACGGAGCCGACTATCAGCGGGGTCGGGTGTTCATGACCGGGGACGCCAACGCGGCGGTGCTCGGCGCGTTCGACGCCGGAGCGGAAGGCGTGCTGGTGAACGACTCCCACTGGATCATGCGCAACCTGCTGCTCGACCAGCTGGACCGGCGGGCACGGGTGATCAAGGGCTTCCACAAGCCCCTCTGCATGGTCCAGGGGCTCGACGAGAGCTACTCGGCCGCCATGTTCGTCGGCTACCACTCATGCGCTGGCACGGAGGGCGGCGTGCTGAACCACACGCTGCTCGGCAAGGAAGTGCAGAACGTCTTCCTCAATGGCGAGCCGACCGGGGAGACGCGCCTCAATGCCGGGCTCGCCGGGTCGATGGGCGTGCCGGTGGCACTGGTCGCCGGGGACACCGCGGTGTGCGAGGAAGCCAAACGAGTTCTGGGGCAGGTCGAGACCGTCTCGGTCAAGGATGGCATCGACAAGTTCACCGCCAACCTCCTGCACCCCGCGGAGGCCCAGGACCGCATCCAGGAGGGAGCGAGGCGGGCGCTCTCCGACCTCGGCCGCTTCAAGCCCTACGTGGTGGAGCCGCCGATCACCATCGGGGTGGAGTGGAACTCGACCACCATCGCATCGACGTGCGAGCTGATCCCAGGGGTCAAGCTCCTCGGCTCGCGGGAGACCGAGTTCGCCACCGACGACTTCGCCGAAGCCATGCGGGTGCTGGTGGCCATGCTGCTCCTGGCGCTCCAGGTCGGACAGAAGGCCATCTACGGGTGAACCAGCGGGAGATGCCGGCACCGGACGACGTCGACGTGGGCGCGGCGCTCAAGCAGGCGCGGACGCGGCGCCGAATGACCATCGCCGCGCTGGCGGCCGCGGCGGGCCTGTCCCCCGGCGCGATCAGCCAGATCGAGTCGGGGCTCACGCAACCCTCGCTCACCACCCTTCGCCGGCTGGCCGTGGCGCTGGACGAGCCCGTGTTCCGGTTCTTCCTCACCCCGGCCATTGGCCGGAAGGTGGTGGTCCGGCCCACGGAGCGCAAGCTGCTCGCCCTGCCAGGCTCCGACGTCCGGTACGAGCTGCTCACCCCGGACCTCGGCGGCCAGATCGAGGTGATGGAGGTCCGGATCGCTGTCGGCGGGGTGTCGGCCGAGTCCCCCCTGTCCCACCACGGCGAGGAGTGCGTCGTGGTCGTGAAGGGCCGGGCGCGTCTGGAGGTGGACGGCATCCACTATGACCTCGGGCCGGGTGACGCCGCGACGTTCCCAGGCGATCTCCCCCACCGGATCTGCAACCTGGGGCGCGGGGAGCTGGTGGCGATCTCGTCGATCGCGCCGCCGTCGTTCTGAGGCGGGGCTCGAAGGAGCAGGAGGACACCGATGGAGCAGGGAGCTTCCACCATCAGGCGAATCGTCCCCGCGGAGGACCAGTACGCCTGGACGTTCGGCGGGGTCGACCCACGGTGGACGATCAAGCCCGGGGACGTGCTCGAGCTGTTCACCGAGGACTGCTTCGCCGGCCGGCTCCGCACCACCGACGACCTTCCCAGCACCAGCATCGAGTACCCGTTCATCAATCCCCAGACAGGGCCGTTCTCCGTCGAGGGCGCGGAGCCGGGCGACACGCTCGCCATCCACCTCATTGACGTGCAGCCCGCCCGAGATTGGGCGGTGAGCACCACCGTGGCGCTGTTCGGTGCGCTCACCGGGACGAAGTACACGGCCACCCTGCAGCCGCCCCTGCCCGAACGGACCTGGGTGTACCAGGTGGACACCGCGGCCCGCGAGGTGGTGTTCAAGGCGCTGGACTCCGACTACCAGACCAGGTTCCCGCTGCAGCCCTTCCACGGCACCATCGGGGTCGCCCCGGCGGCGTATGAAGCCCGGAACGTCCTGGTTCCGGAGGCGTTCGGCGGCAACATGGACACGCCCGAGGCGTGCGCCGGCGCGACCATCTACCTGGGAGTGAACGTCCCGGGCGCGCTGTTCTCGCTCGGCGACGGTCACTACACCATGGGCGAGGGCGAGCTGTGTGGAGTGGCCGTCGAAGGAGCCATGACCACGATGCTGACCGTCGAGGTGATCAAGGGCGTCTACTGCGACTGGCCGAGGATCGAAAGCGACGAGGCCATCATGGTCGCCGGCTCGTACCGGCCGCTCGAGGACGCGTACAGGATCGCCCACAAGGACCTGGTGAGCTGGATCTCGCAGGACACCGGACTCTCGCTGATGGACACCTACCAGCTGGTGTCGCAGGCCGCCAGGTCACGGATCGCGAACGTGTGCGACGCGAACTACACCGTCGTCGCCAAGGCGCCCAAGCGGTTCCTGCCCTCGGACGTCCCCTGGATGCAGGGGGTCCACCAGCGCACGCGCGAGCGTGGGCAGGCCGTGCTGCAGTCGCTTGGCCGGCGGTGAGGACAAGGGTACAGGGTGGTCGGTTCAGCCGGAGAAACCCTGGTTTTGCATGGAACGAGCGGTTACGCTTGCTTCGGTTGCTTCCACGATGATCCGGTCCGAGCTCGCCCTGCGCGACGGTCGTATCGGCGTCATGGACGCGGGAGGGTGGGAGATGCGGGTATCAAGCCGTTGGGGACTCGTCGTGGCGCTGGCGCTGGTGGCGGCCGCCTGCGGCGGGGGCCAGTCGGAGCAGACCGGGAGCGTCGGGCAGCCCCGGCGGGGCGGCGACCTGGTGATCGCTCGCGTGGCCGACTCGCAGTCGATGGACAAGACGACGGTCTTCGACAACGAGTCGATCTGGATCTTCGAGCAGGTCTTCGAGACGCTCTACACCGTCCGGCCCGACGGGCAGGGGGTCATCCCGTGGCTGGCGACCAGCTACGACCTCTCGCCCGACAAGCTCACCTACACCTTTCACCTGCGGCAGGGCGTGCGGTTCTCGACTGGCCAGCCCATGACCTCCAAGGACGTGAAGTTCTCGATCGACGAGGCGCGGGCAGCCAAGCAGGGCTGGGGCTACATCGATACGGCGATCAAGGACGTCCAGGCGCCGGACCCGACCACGGTCGTGATCCATACCAAGTTCCCCTGGGCGCCGCTGCTCGCCGATCTGGCGCTCTTCGCCAACGGAATCGTCCCCTCGAACTACGGCGGAGCGAGCAAGAGCGAGTTCTACCAGCACCCGGTCGGCACCGGCCCGTTCAAGTGGGACCACTGGACCAAGGGCCAGGAGCTGAAGCTGGTCCGCAACCCCAACTACTGGCAGGCCGGCAAGCCATACCTGAACAGCGTGACCTGGACCGTCGTTGGCGACGACAACACCCGCATTCTGCAGCTCAAGGGTGGGCAGATCCAGATCGACGAGTTCCCGCCATGGTCCTCGGTTGCGAGCCTGAAGAGCACCCCGGGCGTGGTCATGGGCCTGCTGCCTTCGACGCGCACCGACTACCTGGTGCTGAACGAGCGCCTCGCGCCCTTCAAGGACGTGCATGTCCGGCGGGCGATCTCCTACGCGCTCGACCGCGAGGCGATGGTGCGGGCGGTGCTGTTCGGCAACGGCAAGCCCGCCAATTCGTTCATGCCCCCGCAGGTGCCGTTCTACGACTCCTCCTCGCCTGGCATCACGCACGACCCGGATCAGGCCAAGCGGGAGATGGCGCAGTCCTCGATGCCGAACGGCTTCAGCACCACGCTCATGGTCGGAGCCGGGACCGTGACCGAGAACTCGCTGGCGCAGATCATCCAGCAGGCGCTGAAGCCACTCGGGATCACCGTGACCCTGCAGCGGGTCGACCCCACCACGGAGTTCACCAACCTGCAGAAGTTCGACTACCAGATGGGCTTCTCCTACTGGACGATGGACATCGCCGACCCGGACGAGCTGGTGACGTTCGCGGTCGACCCCACCAGCGGGTCGCACTCGTTCTTCACCGACTACGCCAACAAGGACGTCATCGGCTGGACCCACCAGGCCCAACGCTCGTTCGATGTCGCCCAGCGCCGGCAGCTCTACAACCAGATCCAGGCGCAGGCGGCCAAGGACGCGTTCCTGGGGTTCCTGTACTACTCGCCGTACGCCTACGCCTACTCCAGCAAGGTGAACGGCTTTCACGTGACGCCGATGGGCAATTACCACCTGGAGGACGTCTGGCTGGGCGGCTGAGGCGCATGACGGAGCTGTCGCTCCGGGCCGGGACGGCGACGACGTGAGCCGGTTCGCCTTTGTGCGCCGCCGCCTGCTCCATCTCGTGCCGGTGGTGCTCGGCGTCACCGTTCTGGTCTTCCTCATGATCCATCTGGTGCCGGGCGACCCCGCGCGAACCATGCTCGGGGTCCACGCCACCGACCAGGCGGTGGCCGTGCTGCACCACCAGTGGGGGCTGGACCGGCCGCTCCCGCAGCAGTACCTGTTGTTCCTCGGTCGCCTGCTGCGCGGCAACCTCGGCGACTCATTGTTCTATCGGGTCCCCACCGCGCAGCTCGTGGCCGAGCGGATGCCCGCGACCTTGTGGTTGCTGGCCTTCGCCACGGTGCTCGCCACGGTCATCAGCGTGCCACTCGCGACGATCGCCGCCACCCGCCGCAACGCCCTGCGCGACCACGTGATCCGGGCGATCCCGCTGGTCGGCCTCGGCATGCCGCCGTTCTGGGTGGGAATCCTGCTGATCCTGGCGCTGGCGCTCACCCTGCGCGCCTTCCCCGTCGGCGGCTACGGCCACGGCATCGGCGGGCATCTGCGGTCGATGTTCCTCCCGGGACTCACCGTGGCGATCGGCATCTCGCCGCTGCTGATCCGCAGCCTGCGGGCGAGCATGCTGAACGTGCTCGAGTCGGAGTACGTCACCACCGCGCGTGCCAAGGGACTCCCCGCCCACCGGCTGCTGCTGCGGCACGTGCTGCACAACGCCGTCATCCCTGCCGTGACCGTCCTCGGCATCAATATCGGCTTTCTGGTCGGCGGCACCCTGGTGGTCGAGAGCGTCTTCGCGCTGCCCGGGATCGGCAACCTGATGCTGACCGCGATCTTCAACCGCGACTTCCCGGTGGTCCAAGGGGTGACGCTGGTGTTCGGGGTGCTCGTGGTGACGGTGAACCTGCTCACCGACGTCACCTACGCACTGCTCGACCCGAGGGTGAGGTTCGACTGATGGCGGCGGCCGAGGCGCTGGTCGAGTCGGCGGGGGCGGGCGCGAGGCGCGCGCGGTGGTACCGCACGCCGACGCTGGTGGCGGGGCTGACGGTCATGGGCGTCATCGTGGCCATGGCGCTGCTCGCGCCGCTCCTCAGCTCGCACGACCCGGTCAGGCAGGACCTCTCGGCGACCCTGCTCGGACCGAGCAGCAGCCACCCGCTCGGCACCGACCAGCTCGGCCGGGACGTCTGGGCCAGGCTGCTCTACGGCGCCAGGGTCGATCTGCGGGTCGCCTTCCTCGCCGTGCTGTTCCCCTTCTGCATCGGCACGGTGCTCGGCTGCCTCGCGGGCTACTACGGCCGCTGGATCGACACGGTCATCATGCGGCTGGTCGACGTGGTGGTCGCGTTCCCGTTCTACGTGCTGATCATCGCCCTGGTGTTCGCGCTGGGCCCCGGGGTCCGCAGCATCTACATCGCCATCACGATGGTCGGCTGGGTGTCCTACGCGCGGATCGTCCGCGGCGAGATCCTCGTGGCCAAGCGCCAGGACTACGTGGCGGCCGCGCAGTCGGCCGGCTTCTCCGACCTGCGCGTGATCGGCCGTCATCTGCTGCCGAACGTGATCACCCAGGCGGTCGTGTTCGCGATGTCGGACATCGTGCTCGACATCCTCGCCATCGTGACGCTCGGCTACCTCGGCCTCGGCGTCCCGCCGCCGACGCCGGACTGGGGCTCGATGATCTCCGAGGGGCAGACCTTCCTCACGACCCACTGGCAGCTCTCCACCATCCCTGGCATCGCCGTGGTGGTGACCGGCCTGGGCCTGTCACTGCTGGGGGACGGCCTCGCCGATCTTCTGCGACCGGAGTAGGAGCGCGATGACCCAGAGCCAGGACGTCCTCGAGGTTCACGACCTCCGTGTCGAGATCGCCACGCGCCGCGGGATCGTGCGCGCCGTGGACGGCGTGTCCTTCACGGTCGGCCGTGGCGAGGCGGTCGGGCTCGTCGGCGAGTCCGGGTGCGGCAAGACCATGACCCTGCGCGCGGTCCTCGGCCTGCTGCCGCCGCGCGCGCGCATCACCGGCGGGCAGGTGCTGTTCGAGGGGCGGGACCTCGGACGCATGTCGTCGGCGGAGCTGAACGCGGTCAGGGGCCGGCGGATCGGCATGATCTTCCAGGAGCCGATGACGGCGCTGAACCCGGTCATGCGGGTCGGCGAGCAGATCGCGGAGGGCCCGGCCGTCCACCTCGGTTACAGCCACAGGCGCGCGGTGGAGCGCGCTCTGGAGATGATGCGGCTGGTCGGGATCCCCGACCCCGAGCGCCGCTTCCGCGCCTACCCGCACGAGTTCTCCGGGGGCATGCGCCAGCGGGTGATGATCGCCATGGCGCTGGCGTGCGAGCCGCAGGTCATCCTGTGCGACGAGCCGACCACCGCGCTGGACGTCACCATCCAGGACCAGATCCTCAAGCTGCTGGTGCGGCTGTGCGCCACCCTCGGCGCGAGTCTGCTGTTCGTCACCCACGACCTGGCGGTCATCGCGCAGACCTGTCAGCGGCTCGCGGTGATGTACGCCGGTCAGGTGGTCGAGACCGGCGCGGTGGAGGCGGTGTTCGGCCAGCCTCGCCACCCCTACACCCTCGGCCTGCTGCGCTCGGTGCCGAGCTTCGAGAACGTCCGCGCCTCGCTGCAGCCGATCCCCGGATCGCCGCCCGACCTGGTCGCTCCGCCGCGTGGCTGCCGCTTCCACCCGCGCTGCCCCATCGTCCAGAGCGATTGCCTGCACGGCGAGTTCCCGCTGCGGCCGGCGGGCGACGAGCGCGCCAGCGCCTGCATCCACCACGAGGCCTGCGCCGCCCAGGTCGACGTCGAGCCGGTGATCGCCGGTGGCTGAGGGGCCGCCAGCAACCCGGCGAGCGCTGGCCGGCGAGCCGCTGCTGGAAGCGCGCGGCGTCAAGGTCCAGTTCGATCTGGAGCGCTCGGCGCTCGCGCGGGTCCGCGGCGAGCGGGCGGCGCGGGTCCACGCGGTCGACGGCGTCGACCTGGCGGTCTGGGCGGGCGAGGCACTCGGGCTGGTGGGCGAGTCCGGCTCTGGCAAGACGACCTTCGCGCGGGCGCTGCTCGGGCTCGTCCCGCTGACCGCCGGCGAGATCCGCTTTCAGGGCCGCATCCTCCCGCCTCGGCGCGAGCGCGCCGAGCGGCGCAGCGTCCAGATGGTGTTCCAGGATCCGTACTCGTCGCTGAACCCGCGCATGACCGTCGGCGACACCTTGGGTGAGCTGCTACGAACCCACCGGTTGGTGCCGCGGGGCCAGGTCGATGCGCGCTCCCGGGAGCTCCTCGACCTCGTCGGGCTCGGCCGCGACGCCCTCGACGCCTACCCTCGGCAATTCTCGGGCGGGCAGCGCCAGCGAGTGGCCATCGCGCGCGCGATCGCCTTGGAGCCAGACGTGCTGGTGGCCGACGAGCCGGTGTCAGCGCTCGACGTCTCGGTGCAGGCCACCATCCTCAACCTGCTCAAGGACCTGCAGCGGGAGCTCGGCCTCACGCTGCTGCTGATCGCCCACAACCTGGCGGTCGTGCGGCACCTGTGTGACCGCGTCGCGGTCATGTATCTCGGCCGCATCGTCGAGGGCGCCCCCGCCGAGGCGCTGTTCGCCGACCCCCGCCATCCCTACACGCAGGGCCTGCTGCGGGCCATCCCGCGGCTGCGGCCCGGCCACGCCGGCGAGGCGGTCGCGGTGCGCGGCGACCCGCCGAGCCCGCTGCGACTCCCGCCGGGGTGCCGCTTCCACCCGCGCTGCCCCATCGCCCAGGACCTCTGCCGGCAGGACGACCCGGCGCTCACCGCAGGTCCGGGCCCTGGCCAAGCCAACCGCGAGGTGGCCGCCCACAGCGCCGCGTGCCACTTCGCCTGGGCCGCTCCTACCATCTCGACCAGCCCCGGCAGTGACGCGGCGGACCAAGGAGTGGTCAGGTGAAGGTGTTCCTCTCCTTCGACATGGAGGGCGTGGCCGGCATCGTCGACTGGGAGCAGTGCGTCGGCCAGGGCGCCGCCTACGAGATCGGGAGGCGCCTGACGCTCGGCGAGGTCAACGCAGCGATCGACGGTGCGGTCGACGGGGGTGCCAGCGAGCTCCTGGTCAACGACTCCCACTGGACCATGCAGAACCTGGCGCCGGACGAGTTGCACGGCGGCGCCGGTTATCTCAGCGGCAGGCACAAGCCCCTGTACATGATGCAGGGGCTGGACGCGAGCTTCGACGTGGCCTTCTACGTCGGCTACCACGGCTCGATCAGCGGCGAGAGCGCCATCCTGTCGCACACCTACAACCCCGCCGTGGTGAGCCACGTCGAGCTGAACGGGGTCCGTGTCGGCGAGAGCGGCATCAACGCGCTCGTGGCGCTGCACCACGGCGTGCCCGTCGGGCTGATCACCGGCGACCGCCAGACCACCGAGGAGTCCGAGAAGTTCCTCCCAGGGGCCGAGCGGGTGATCGTCAAGCAGTCGGTGAGCCGCTTCGCCGCACACAACCTGCACCCCGATGCCGCCCGCCAGCGGATCCGTGAGGGCGCCAGCCGGGCGATCGCCAAGGTCCAAGCCGGCGCGCTGCGGCCTCCGGCCATCGACCTCCCGGCGCGCCTGGACGTGTCGCTGCAGACCGCCGACATGGCGGAGATGGCGACCTGGATCCGCGGAGTGGAGCGCACCGACCTGCGGACGGTCACGATCGAGGGCGACGACCCCCTTGCCCTGTTCCACTCCTTCGTCGGCATGGTGTATCTCACCCGCGTCGCCGAGGGCCGCTGAGGCCGACCCCGTCTCGCTCCCGAGGTTGGGTCGACGTCACCGTATCCGCCTTTCCACCAGGGTTCGGCTGGCGCCGCGAATGACGTGGAAGGACCCCGGACGCCGGCGCCGATCCAGCCTGGGGCGGCCGCCCACGCCGCCGCCGGTGCTGGCTGTGCATCCAGCAGTCGAAGTAGGCTCCCCTGGTTGTCGAGGGCGGAGGTGGCGCAGGAACCGTGCGGGCACACCCGGTCTGGTTGTCGGCATCCGCCGCGGTGCTGCTCGTGGCCACACTGGGCTTGGCCGCCTGCCAGCGTGCCGCGCCGCGCCCGGTTGCGACCACGGCAGCGGCCAAGCCGGCCAGCAGCAGCCGGTCTGCCCCGACCCACGGCCAGCCCGTGCGTCCGGTGACGCTCGCCTTTGCCGGTGACGTGCACTTCATGAAGGTGCCAGGAGCCCGCCTGGCCCGCGACCCGGACACCGCTCTGGGGCCAGTCGCCAAGGTGCTGCGCCGAGCCGACGTGGCGATGGTCAACCTCGAAACGACCATCACCACCCGGGGGCAGCCGCAGCACAAACACTACGTGTTCCGCGCCCCGCCAAGCGCCTTTCGGGCGCTGCGGGCAGCCGGCGTCGACGTGGTCACGATGGCCAACAACCACGGCATGGACTACGGGCTGATCGGGCTGCGCGACTCGCTGGCCGCGGCGGCCGCGGCGCGCTTCCCGCTGGTGGGGATCGGACGGGACGCCGCCCAGGCCTGGGCGCCCTGGGTGGTGGGCGTTGGCGGACAGCGCGTCGCCATCATCGGCGCCACCCAGGTGCTCGAGCCAGGCCTGCAGGAAACCTGGACGGCTGGTCCCCACAAGCCAGGCCTGGCCGCCACCCACGACCAACCGCGACTGCTGGCGGCGGTCCGGCAGGCGCGCAGGCTGGCCGACACCGTGGTCGTGTACCTGCACTGGGGCGAGGAGGGCAACCCCTGCCCCACCGGCCAGCAACGCCAGCTCGCGGCGCTGCTTGCCAGAGCCGGAGCCGATGTCGTGGTTGGCACCCACGCGCACACCCTGCAAGGCAGCGGCTGGCTCGCCAAGACCTACGTCGCCTACGGGCTCGGCAACTTCTACTGGTGGAACTGGTTCTCAGCCGCCAACCGCACCACCGGCGTGCTGACCCTGACCGTGACGGCTGGGCGCGTGCTGCACACCGCGTGGACCCCGGCGACCATCCGCCAAGGCGCGCCCATCCCCCTCAGCGGCACGGCCGCCACCCAGGCCCGCTCGCGCCTGACCGCCCTGCGGTCGTGCACCAACCTCTCCCCCGGCCCGTCATAGCCCATGCGCGCCGAAACCCCGCCGTACGAGCGCCCAGCGGTGACGTCCCGACGAGTGGTATCGGTCGCGGCCCGGCGGCGTGGGCGGTGCGCGAAACCCGAGCCTCAGTGCCTCCACTTCCTTCATGTGGTGATGAGCTTGGCGGCTTCCGCCCTCTCCTGCTTGCGACCACGGATCAGGTCGGCGGCCTTCTCCGCGATCATGATCGTCGGGGCGTTGGTATTTCCACGGACGATGACCGGCATCACTGAGGCGTCGACGACGCGGAGGCCCTCGACGCCGAGCACGCGGAGCTCGCTGTCGACCACCGACCCGATCGCGCAGGTCCCGACCGGGTGGTAGAGCGTGTGGCACTGGTGCTGGATGAAGTCGAGCAGATCGGCGTCGCTGTCAGAGGCCGGCACGCGGAGGTCACCACGGCGGTGGCCGCCGAGCGCGGGCTGCTCGGCGATCTCCTGGAGCCTCCGCAGCGCCTCGACCGAGGTGGCCCGGTCCTCTTCGGTGACGAGGTAGCCGTGCAGGATGTGCGGCTTGGCCGACGGCAGCAGCGAGCGCAGGAACACCTTGCCCCGGCTGGTCGGGCGCAGCAGGCAGGCGCCGAACACGAAGGCGTGCGCCGCCGGCAGCGCAAGCCCCTCGTCGACGAACATCACCGGGGCGGCGTGAATCTGGAAGTCCGGCCCAGCCAGGCCGTCCCGGGTCCGGAAGAACCCGCCCGCCTCACCGATGTTGGAGGTCAGCGGGCCGCGGCCCTCGCGTTGCAGCAGCAGCAGGTTCTCCTCGCTCCGTGCGGTGATGAGCGTCTCGGTGTCGGTCAGGAAGCCCAGACCGAAGTTGAGATGGTCTTGGAGGTTCTCGCCGACCGGCAGGTCCACCCGCGGCTCGATGCCGTACGCCTGCAGCTCCGCCGCGATGCCGATGCCTGACAGCATCAGGATCTGCGGTGAGTTGTAGGCGCCGCCACACAGGAGCACCTCGCGCTCGGCGCGCAGCTCCGACAGCTCGTTGGCGCGTTCGATCTCGACGCCGGCGGCACGGCCGCCGTCGAACACAATCCGGGTGCACAGCGCGTCAGTGATCACGGTGAGGTTCGGTCGCCCCATCGCGGGATGCAGGTAGGCGACCGCCGCGCTGCACCGCATCCCGTTGCGCTGGGTGAGCTGGTAGTAGCCGACGCCGTCCTGCTGGAGCCCGTTGAAGTCGTCGTTGCGCGGGTGCCCGGCCTGCTCCGCGGCCTCCAGGAAGGCGTCCATGAGCTGGTGGCGGGAGCGCCCGTCGCTCACGGTCAAGGGCCCTCCGACCGCATGCAGCTCGCTGGCGCCGCGCTCGTTGTCCTCGGCCCTGAGGAAGTAGGGCAGCACGTCGTCCCAGCTCCAGCCCTCGGCCCCGAGCGCCTCCCATTCCTGGTAGTCGGCCCGATTGCCGCGCATGTAGATCATGGCGTTCATCGACGAGGAACCGCCGAGCATCCGACCGCGCGGCAGGTACCGACGCCGGCCGTCCAGGCCCGGCTCCGGGTCGGTGAGATAGTCCCAGTCCCACTTCGTCTGGAAGAGCTGCCCGAACGCGACAGGGACGTGGATCTCCTCGGCCGTATCAGGAGGACCGGCCTCCACCAGCGCGACGCTGACGTCGGGCTCCTCGCTGAGACGGGCGGCGAGCACGCAGCCCGCCGAGCCGGCTCCGACGATCACGTAGTCGTACACAGCGCCCTCCTCGTCCAAAGATCTCAGGACCGGAGCCAGGGACTCAATCGCTGGGTTGTCGCCGTGAGTACAGTCCGTGAAGCGCAGTGGACATTCCGCTTCGCCTGCGCTGCCCGCTCAGGCTGGGAAGGCACTGATTCTAACGCCGCCAGGAGCGGCTGACGATCATCGGCGACCCGGCGACCCAATCCACCCGACTCCGCGCCGCCGCCGGAGCGGATCCGGAGCACCACGGGGCCGTCGGTCTGCCCGCGCGAGGCGGGCCTGCTCCCGGGGCCGGAGCGCCGCTGACCATGCTGGAGCGCTGCCGGCCGCCGTCCGGTCCTGTGCCGGTTTGGCATCGACCCCGACGAGCAATAGCGCGCGGCGGCTGCCCTTACTGCGACTGTCGACCCGTCCCGACGCTCTCGCGGCGGGCCGCCCACCGCCGCTCCTGACACTACCGTCTGGCTACGGCATGCCAACCGAACGGCCGCCGCGGCCTCCCATACCCACCGAGGCGGTGCCGGCAGTGGCGCAGGCGCGCTGTGGATCCCACACCTGGATGACCGCCCCGGTCCCCAGCGGGGCCGCCGGACGGTCGGCGATCATGGGCAGCGCGCTGCGCCACAGCAGCCGGCCATCGTGCAGGTCCACAGCGGTCAGCGACTGCTCTGGGGTGGTGCTGTCTGGTGGTGAGCCGACGATCAGCAGCCGGCCGTCCGGCGTCCAGGTCGGCCACTGGTCGGCCTGGACGGGCACACGCCAAGCCACCCGCCCGTCCCGGGCGCGGTAGGCGGCCAGCATGATCGGCGCCTGACCGCGAGGGCCCCGCGTGACCAGCACGATCTCGCTGGCGGTGACCAGCGCGAGCCGGTCCACGGCGGGATTCATGTCGAGGTCAAGCGGCCCGGGCAGTCCCTGATGCCACCGTGCCTGGCCGCTGGCCGGGTCGACCAGCAGCAGCTGGTGACGCTGATCCCGGTCGATCCGTGAGACCACCGCGATCCCGGCAGGTCCCACGCCGATCACCGCCGGCTCGCGCAGCCCGCCAAGGCGCCACCGCCGCGCGCCGGTATCCAGACGGTAGGCGGCGACTGCCGTGGCGGCGCTGCTCCCCTCCCAGACCAGGATGCCGTCGTCGCGGCTGGTGAGCTGCGCCCCGAAGTCCAGGCCGCGATGGACCCCTGCGGTGCGCCACAGCAGCCGGCCGGCGCCCGCCTGGTAGGCCTCCAGGGTGCCACGGTCCAGCCGCAGCACCCGCTCCCCGACGGTGGTGAAGATCTTCGGCAGCCCCCGTGCCTGCGACGGCCGGGACCAGCGCAGGTTGCCGTCGCGGCGGTCCAGTACCACCAGGACGCCGCGGTCGCCGATGGCCGCGATCCCGCCGTCGGCGGTGGAGGCGTGCTGCCAGGACAGCGGGCCGGGCTGGGACGGGTAGCGCCACCGCACCCGGCCGGTGGCCGCCTCGACGCCAAGCAGGCGGCCGCGATCCAGCGGGCCGACCCGCACCACCAGCATCCCCGCGCGGAGCGAGGCGTCGTAGACGAAGCCGTCCAGCGGCAGTCGCCAGCGCTGCCGGCCGTCGGCCGCGGCCAGCGCGCGCAGCTCGTCGCCCTGGGTGGTGTAGACGGTGTCTGCCTCCACCAGCGGGCCGACGTTGGCGTCCATCTGCTTCCCGATCGGTAGGGGTACCGACCAGCGCTGCTGTCCGGTGGCGTCGAAGGCGAGCACCGCCGCCTTGCGGGGCGGAAGCTCGGGCGGCTCGCAGCCACGGCCGGGCTGCGGGGTGGTGCGTTCCGCCGAGCCCGAGCCCCCCTCCGTCCTGGCCACCTGCCGACCGGCACCAGGCTCGCGCGCCTGGCCGCAAGCGGCCAGTCCGGCCACGCCAAGGAGGGCCAGCGCGGCGCGGCGGTTGAGGGAGATCCATTCGATGTCGCCCATTATCTGCTCCTGGTCGCCAAGAGTATGACGGGACGGCCAGGCCGGGGGTTCCCGATTGGGCAGTGCCAGGCGGCAAGCGCGCCGCTCGGAGAGGATCTGCAACCGCTGGGAGCCGACCACCCAGGCCAGCGACCGCTCGACAGCCCACCGACAGCGCCCCAGCCGCTCAGGCCAACGACAGTGACGGCGCCGCCGCGCAGGCCAGCGCCCAGGACACGCCGCCGGTCGACGACGACGGCTGACGAGCGAGCAGATGGTTCTCCGCCGTCCCCGGACCGGCCGACGCGGTCCCTGGTCGTGGAGGAACCAAGACCCCATACGCCATCCGGGACTGGACAGCGCCCCGAGCCGGGCCACTTGCCGCGCACCGTCCGGAGAGCCAGACTTCGCTCATGGCCGACCAGCCGCCAGGAAGGCGCCACCGCCAAAAGGTCCTCGCGGTCCTCGCCAGTGCCGGCCTCCTCGTGGATGCGGTGAGTTCATGGTGGAATGAAGAACTCCCCCTGTACGTCAAGCTGTTGTACAAGACCATCGCCGAACCCATCGCCATCGTTCTCGTCCTGCGATGGGCCTGGCGACGGCCAACGCCACCCGACGATGCGGGATGGGACGTGCAGAAACCATCCGGCCCTTCATCGACCGTCCAGCGCCCACCTCACCAAGAGTGAAGTCCCGGCCGGACAGGGGGATCACAATGCTTGAGGCTTCGACCCGGCCGGCACGAGCCCACCCGTGCCCCGTCGTGCCCTTGCTCCGGCTGTCCTCCCGCTCCATAACCCCCAGTCACGCGCACTCGGAGCTCCCCCTGATCTGTGGATGCTCGAAGCTCTGTTGCCTCCCAAGCTCGCAGTGCAGTCGCGCGTGGGGTTGATGCTCTGGTGTACCGACAAGCCAGCGCCCCCGCTCGGAGCCGAGGGCGCTGGCAAGGCAAAGGTTGCTCAGAGGGATGAAGACCGCCGTCCATTACATGGACGGCGACCGACCATCGGACGAGTCTTCCGTCCCTGAAGTCTCTTTTCGGTCTGGTGCCTCGGGCGTGGATGCCTTGCCATCACGTTCGGGACCGGGCTTGTCGGCGGTCCTGGCGCCACGCATCCCGCCCAGAAGCCGCTGCAACACCCGCGCCCTGTCTCCCAGGCCGGTGAGGTCCGAGGGTCGCAGGGACGGGCTGGTCGGTCAGGCTCTACCATTTGCTGGGCGAGCTCGGCGCTGGCGGGAGGCGAGGGTCGTGGCGCGGGTGGTGGTGCCGCTGGCGGTCTTCCAGCGCGGGCAGTTTCCACCCGTGTGCGTCAAGACGGGCCGGCCGGCTGAGCTGGTGGGTCAGGCCGAGGTTGTCGCCGCGACTGGCATCGCGTGGGGGCTGGTCCGCTTGCTGCCCGTGATGAAGGGCTGGTGGCCTGCCAGCGGACGAGCCATTGGGGACGTGCCGATCACGCGGGCTGCGGTGCGAAGGATCGCCGTGATGCGCTGGGCGTGGGTGGTGGCGTTCCTGGCAGGCGGATGGATGCTCCATGGCGCCGGCTCGGCGGCGATGCTGCTTGGCCGTGTCCTGGTGGCCTTGGCGGGGGTGCTGTGGCTGCTGGCGACGTTGGTGACGGTGGAGGGGTGTTTGGATCCCGAGGGTGGCACCGTGGAGTTGTACGGCGTCCACCCGCGGTTCAAGGCAGCCGTTGAGCACGGGCCGGTGCGTGATAGCACCCAGCCTTGCTAGGACGCTGGTCTCTTGGCTGGGGCGCTTCGCTGCGCAGACGCTCGGCCGCCCGCGTGGCGTGACGAGGGCACGGGCGGTTCCAAGCAGGAATGTCTCGACCACATCGACCAGACCTGGACCGACATGCGCCCACTCAGCCTCCGCCGCCAGCAGCGCTAGCTCCATCCGGCACGGGAGGACGTGTATGAGGGCAGCACTCGTCGAGCTGACCGTGGTCGACAAGATCGCCCCATGGTGTCACCGGCCGCAGGCGCCTGGGTCGTACCGGGCCGTGCCGGCGGGGCGAGCCGAGCGTTCGGTCAGCCGCGAGCCCGAGGCTACCGGAGGGTGTGGCGAGGGCGCGGATCAGCGTCGCTTGATCTGGGCGGTGATGGTCTTGTCGGTGATGGCCGAGTCGTTGGCGAGCAGGAATGCCTTGCTGAGGATGAGGCTGAGCACTGGGTCGTCGTCGAAGGGAAGGAACAGCTTCTCGGCGCGGCCGTCGCGCGCGGCCACGATGCAGAGATACTGGTCGTTCGGCGACATCAGGATGTTTCCGCTTCCGAGGTGGATGCGATACGTGCGAAGGTCGCCACGGACAGCGAGGTACCGATCGTCGAGCTGGCAGCGGTCGGCGATGGCCAGTCGGGGGACCAGCTGCTCGAGGACCTCGCGACGGATTTCGCCCGCGGCGGTGAGCGCGCCGAAGCTGTAGGCGTTCCAGTAGAACTCGAAGCGACGGCCTTCGCCTCGGTCGAGCCACTCCGGGTCCGCGCCGATCGAGGTGACGCCGACGAAGAGGTCGACGTCGCGCATTGCTTCCGTAAAGACGAGGAGCGGCACGTCGGCGAGTTCCATCGGCTCATCGCTTCCGGGGTCGAAGAACCGCACCTGGTCGCTCGTGCAGTACGGATACAGGTCGCTCGCGTCGGGCTCGATGTCGAGGATCGGGTCGAAGAAGAACTCGGCGCGGATCCCGAACGGCTCGTAACCACGGCGGGCGACCCCGTGGTCGATGCCGTCGTCCCACCAGGCAACCGGCACGGGCTTCCAGCCGCGGCCTTTCATCAATGCCCGCGCCTGAACCTGGCGGAAGACGTGGGCGGCGAAGCGGTTGGAGTAGACGCGGGTCCGCTCCTCCGCCGGGGTCAGCAGGTACAGCTCGCGGAACGCCTGCTTGAACGGCTGGACGATCCGCTGCTCCAGGAGGTAGCGTCGCCAGGCCCGAACGTCCTCGGCGGAGTCGTGGATCGGGTGCCACAGGCGGACTTCGGCGTCCCGCGGGATCTCGACCTCCTCGCCCGAACTCGTCACCGCGGTGGTCCTCTCGCGGGGGATGCCGACGACGTCCGAGCCATCGCCGCCGCGAAAGCCCCACACCAGGGCGCGGGTGAGCCGGCCGGTGACCGGGTGGTCGAGGTAGAGCGAGCGCCAGTCCGCCATCGGCCAGCGACGATCGAGAGACATCAGACCGTCGAGTCGGGTTCGCTCGCCAGCGATCGTCTTGCGGACGGCCTTCAGGTCCTCGCGGATGGCCTTGAGCGTCTCGGCGTCGGTCTCCTTCACGTCGGCCGGTACGAATTTGCGACGCCTCTCCCCCTGGTCGAGGTAGACGAACCAGGCTGACCGCCCGTCGGTCTCGATCAGCGCGGAGCCGACGGAGAGTGGAACGCGCCGTGTGCCGTCGGGATCGAGGCCATGGTCTTCGACCGCGCGCTCCAGCAGCTCCTCGCGCGTCATGCCTTGCTCTGCCGCAAGCGTGTCGATGGCCTTGCGGATCCGCTTCAGGAGCGTTCCGTGCCGAATCGAACGCTCGAGCGCGAGCAGCTCCGTGATCGAGGCTGGAGCGCCGACGTCGGCGATCGCCTGGGCGGAGGCGTTTGCCAGCCGAAGGCTGCGCGGGTTTCCGAACTGGCCGCCGATGACGGTGACACTCTTGACCACTAGGCGCCGCAGCCGCGACAGGAGGACCGGGTCGGCCACGACGCCCGCGAACGTGACCGCACCGCAGAGGAGCGACTCGTTGCCGGCGGTCGCGTAGCGAGTCACCGTGTAACTCTGCCGGTTGTAGGTGTGCTCCTCCTGCGTATCGGCTGCGTCAAGGGCGGCGTCGAGCAGGCCGCCGGTGAGGGCGGTGGGCTGCGCGAGGAGACCGCGGACGCGTTCGGCTTCGGCGCGCCACTGCTTCGCCGGCCGACCGCTGGCGGGGAAGGCCGTCAGCAAATCGAGCACCGCCGCGCGCGCTTCGTCCGACTCCTGGCTCGTCTCGATGAGGACGCGCAGGCGAGGACCGATGTCGTCGCCATCGTCGATGAGCTCGTACGGGATCTGGTCGCCGGTGCCGATCAGCTTCCGGATTCGGGTCGCAGTGGACGGGTGGCCGACCTCCGAGGCGGCACGTTCGAGCAGCGGCTCGAGGCGCGCCTTCTGGTCGTCGTTCAGGCCCGGGTAGGTGGACTCGATCTGTCGACTCAGGGCGCGGATCATCTGGCCGCGACGCCACGCCTCGCCGTGATCCATCTTCCCGCGCGGAGGGGAAAGCAAGGCTTCCAGGTCCGCGCCGGTGAGCTCGACGCGCTTGCGAGCGATCACCGAAAGCAGGCGCACGCACTCGTAGCCGTCCCTCCGGCCGGCGACGCCGAGGATGCACTGGCGCCGGAGCTCATCGGAGGAGTCGAGGACCGCCCGGACTTCGGGCAGCTCGCGCACCTCGGGCTCGGGCATCCACGACGATTCCCTCAGCTTCTTCAGCGCGGCCGTGACGAGGGCTCTTGCCTGGCTGTCCCCGCGGCCGCCGAGAACGTTCTTGAGTGACGGCACCGTCAGCCCCCGACGAGCTGAACCAGGCGGACGAAGCGGATGTCCGAGTCCGCGGTCAGATCGAGCGGCTCGTCGAGCTCCGTCACCTGCCGGTCGTTGACCAGGACGAAGAACCCGTTGCGCTGGAACGCCTGGATCGCGCGATCGGCCTGCTGCTGCCAGTCGATCCGCCGCGGCTGGCCCATTCGAAACCCCTCACGGGTCGGGTGTGCCCCCTCCGGCATCACCAGTCCCGAGAAGGTCCGCTCCGGGCTCGCGTTGTAGCGCGCCACCTCCTCGCGCACCCGCGTCCGCACGAGATCGCGAAGGGTGACATCGCTCGAGATCCCTTCCAGCGTCGTGGTGGCGTTGACACGCCCGGCGCCCGACTGATCCTGGATCTTCACCGTGATCGGCATGGGCGTCAGAATACCTGCCCACCGTGACACCGGTGGCCGCCGGCCCACCGGTCCGCTGGGACGAGGACCCATACCGCCGACACGCCGAGATTGCCGCACCTACGGGTACCGCTCCCAGGAGAGCAGCTCGTCCAGCGACGGCTTGGTCGAGGCGCCGGGGCGCATTTCCCTGCGCTCGGGCGCGCGGTGGCCGAGCTGCAAGATGAACTCCGGGACCACCCTCGACGGCAGGTTCAGCGCCGCGGCCACCCCCTACGGCTACCGCTTGGTCGACGCCGGTCGGCGACATCTGCAGACGGTGCTGTCGGCTTACGTGATGCACGACAACCAGCACCGGCCGCATCGCTCCCTCGACCAGGGTCACCCCTGGGAGTCGTCCCATCACCCGCTCCAGCGGCCGACGTACCGGTCGTGAGGCTGGACCGCGTCGGCGGACTGATCCATAAATATGCCCAGGTCGCATGACATGAATGAGTTTTCGGCACCCACAGGCCTCGGCGAGGCTTCACGGTGCCCCTAGGATGAGGCTGTGAATGGCTGGCGGCAGGCAGGACCGAGCACCAGGCGCGTCACCGCCCCGGCGATCGCCGACTACGGGCTGATCGGCGACACCCGGACGGCCGCGCTGTCCTCGCCGTCGGGGTCGATCGACTGGCTGTGCCTTCCCCGCTTCGACAGCGATTGCGTCTTCGCGCGCCTCGTCGGCGGCGATGAGGCAGGCTGTTTCAGCCTCGGCCCGGCTGACCCGGCGCGGCCCGCTCGCCGGCGCTATCGGGCCGGCTCGGCCGTTCTGGAGACCACCTGGCACACCAACGGCGTGGAGCTGACGTTGACCGAGGCCATGGTCGCCGAGGTCGGTCGGGCGCTGCTTCCGGCAACGCTCCTCGTGCGCCGGCTCGAGTCACGCGGTGGCGTCAGCAGGGTACGGTTGCGGTTCAACCCGCGGCGGGGTCCGGAGCGGCGGCGGCCTCGCAGCCAGCAGCGCAACGGCGGTCTGGTGTGCGATTGGGGGGACCTGGCCGTTGCGCTGCATCTGGATCTGGACCCGACCACGCCTCTGGAGCCTGGAAAGGACCTGATATTCGCCCTCGAGCCAGGCCGGCCGCTGACCGCCGTGCTGGCGGGGGCGCACCGCGAACCGCTGGTCCACGTTCGGCCCGACACAGCCTGGGAGGCCCTGTGCCGGACCGATGCCTGGTGGCGAGGATGGACGGCTGGGATCGACTATTCGGGTCCGTTCCGTGATGCGGTGAGCAGGAGCCTGCTCACCCTGCGTCTGCTCACCTACTCGCCCTCCGGGGCGCCGGTGGCGGCGCCCACGACCTCACTGCCCGAAGAGCTCGGCGGCGCTCGCAATTGGGACTACCGCTACGCCTGGCCACGTGACGCCAGCATCGGCATCGCCGCGTTCCTCGGCGTTGGCAAGATCGAGGAGGCGCGGGCGTTCCTGTACTGGCTGCTGCACGCCAGCCGCTTGGACCGTCCCCGCCTGCCGGCGCTGCTGACGCTCGACGGCAGGCGCGTGCCGCACGAACGGGTGCTGGACGACTGGCCCGGCTATGCAGGCAGCCGGCCGGTCCGGTTTGGCAACGGTGCCCGTGACCAGCATCAATTGGACGGCTACGGGTGGGTGCTCGACGCCGGGTGGCTGCTCGCGCGGGCCGGCCACCGCCTCTACGGGGAGACCTGGCGCGCCCTGTCCGGCTTCGCCGACCTCGTCGCCCACCGTTGGCGCGAGCCCGATGCCGGCATCTGGGAGGTACGGGGCGAGCCGCGTCACTATGTCCACTCCAAGCTGATGGGATGGCTGGCGCTCGACCGCGCCCTGCGCATCGCGGCCACCCACCCCACCGCCAGGGCCCGCCGCCAGCGCTGGGAGGCGGAGCGGACGGCCCTCGGCGCCGACATCGTCGCCCGCGGCTTCGACCCGGCCCGCAACACCTTCGTGCGAGCCTATGGCTCGGCCGACCTCGACGCAGCGCTGCTGCTCCTGCCGCTCCTGGAATTCGACGGCGCCAACGCGACCCGGGTTGAGGGCACGGTCGAGGCGGTGTGGCGCGAACTCGGCGCGGGCGGCCCGTTCCTGCATCGCTACCCACCCGGCTTCGACGGGCTGGCCGGGGGCGAGGGGGTCTTCCTGCCCTGCTCGTTTTGGCTGGTGCAGGCCCTGGCGAGGCTGGGGCGGGTCGAGGCGGCCAGGGCCGAGTTCGCGCGGCTGCTGGCGTGCGCGGGCGAACTGGGGCTGTTCGCCGAGGAGCTGGACCCGGCCACGGGCGCGTACCTCGGCAACTACCCGCAGGCGCTCACGCATGCCGCCCTGATACAGGCCGCGTTCGCCCTTCGCGACGCGGAGCCGGCTACGAGACGTTGAGCACTAAGCCAAGCAACGCCCCGTACCCGACGTGCGCGACGGCCGTCACGATGGCCGTCTCCCGGCCGTAGTTGCGCCCGAACAGCCCTGGCGGTTCCAGGACCGCATCCACAGCCTGCGGTCCGGCGCGCTCAGAGGCCATGCGAGGGTGAACCCCCGGCAGGAGGGGGATGAGGATCGTGAGCGCCACCGCAGCATGCAGCAGCCCGAACCCGACCCCGAGCGCCAGCCCGGCGTGGCCGAGCAGGGCGAAGGCCGCCGCGTAGACCAGGGCGAACACCTGGCCATTGGCGAGGTGAATGAAGAACCCGACGACGCGGGCGCGATCTGGATCCGGCACGAACAGCGTGCCGAGCATCAGCGGCAGGTCCATACGGGTCAGGCCACCGAGCTGCGCCATGATCAACACGGCGGTCAGCAAGGCCGTGGCGAGCACCCCGAAAACCGCCCAGCCAGCCCAATCCATCAGACGCCCTTTCTGCCCCTAAAGAGAGGGTGACAGGATCCTGAGGGGCAGGGTAACTGGTGATCTGGGCCGGCGCTGAGGCTGCATTGCGCCGGCCCAGGGCACGCTGAAGCCGCGACCTCCGGGCGCTAGCAGACAGCCAGGGCCCAACTCGTCGAACGTAACAGTCAACCGCCGGTTCTCTGGCTCCTCGACAACCAGCTCGTAATGGCCGCGCGGTTCTGCGTGAGCTCACTGGCGCCGAACCGTAGGACACTAGCCGTCGACCGCGTCCACGCTGGAGCCCACCATGACCTCTTTGCGCCTTCCCGAGCTGGTCGCCATCGACGTGCACGTCCACGCCGAGGTCTCCCGGCGTGGCCACAGCTACCTGCCGCCCGAGCTGGCGACGGCCGCCAGCGCCTACTTCAAGGTCGACGCCCGGCGCCCGACCCTCCCCGAGATCGCCGCCTACTACCGGCAGCGGCAGATGGCCTGCGTGGTCTTCCCGGTCGACGCCGAGGCGGCCACGGGCCAACCGCCGGTGCCCAACGAGGAGGTGGCCGAGTCCGCGGCGGCCAACCCTGACGTGCTGATCCCCTTCGCCAGCATCGACCCGGCCAGGGGACGGGCCGGCGCCCGGCAGGCGCGCCGCCTCGCCGAGGCCCACGGAGTCCGGGGGTTCAAGTTCCACCCGAACCTCCAGGGGTTCTACCCCAACGACCGCGCCGCCTACGTGCTGTACGAGGCGATCGAGGAGCTGGGCCTGCCCGCGGTCTTCCACACGGGGCAAACCGGTATCGGTGCGGGCGCGCCGGGCGGCGGAGGGGTCCGGCTGAAGTACTCCAACCCGATTCACGTCGACGACGTCGCGGCGGACTTCCCGGGCATGCCGATCGTCCTGGCCCACCCGTCGTTCCCCTGGCAAGAGGAGGCCCTGGCGGTGGCGACTCACAAGCCGCAGGTCCACATCGACCTGTCCGGCTGGTCGCCGCGGTACTTCCCGCCGCTGCTGCTGCGCTACGCCAACTCGCTGCTACAGGACAAGGTGCTGTTCGGCTCCGACTTCCCGCTGATCACGCCCGACCGCTGGCTGGCGGACTTCGAGGAGCTGGACATCAAGCCGGCGGTGAGGCCGAAGCTCCTGAAGGACAACGCCGCCCGCCTGCTCGGCCTGGACTCGCGCTGACGCCCGGCCGGGCGGGTCAGCGCGCGACCGCCAGCACGATCTTGCCCCGCGTGCGGTCGCGCTCCCCCAGCTCGTGCGCCCTCCTCGCCTGCTCCAGCGGGAGCAGGTGCTCGACCACGACCCGCAGCCCGCCCCCGCCAGCCAGCTCGGCCAGCCGGGCGAGCCCCGGCCCGTCGGGACGGACCAGGTGCCGCACGAGCCGCACCCCGGCCGCCTCCGCCGCCGCGGTCAGCCCTCGATCGCCACCCCCGACGATCATGGCGAGCACGCCGCCGGGCCGCAGTAGGAGGAGGGACCGGCGGCCGTAGTCGCCGCCGACCGGGTTGACCACCACGTCGACCTCCTCGACGGCCTGCTCGAAGGCGACCGTGGTGTAGTCGACCGCCTGGTCGACGCCGAGCTCGTGCAGGAAGGGGTGCCCGTCCGCCCGGGCGGTGCCGATCACCTGGGCGCCGCGGGCCTTGGCGAGCTGGACCGTCAGGTGCCCGACGCCGCCAGCGGCGGCATGGACCAGCACGCGCTGCCCCTTGGTGACACCGGCCAGGTCGAGGACCTGCAGCGCTGTCAGTCCCGCCAGCGGCAACCCGGCGGCCGCGGCCCGGTCCATCCCAGCCGGCGCGGCCGCCAGCTGCCCGGCCGGCGCGGAGACGTACTCGGCGTAGCAGCCGGCAGGCTCCGGGAACCGTGGCATGCCGAAGACCTCGTCGCCGGCAGCGAAGGCCGACACGCCGTCACCAGTCGCCTCGACCACCCCCGCGACGTCCCAGCCGGGCACGTAGGGCGGCCGCCCGAAGCGCTCGCCGGCGGCTCCGGCGCGGACCTTCCAGTCGACCGGGTTGACGCCGGCCGCGGCGACCCGCACCAGCACCTCGCCCGGGCCGGGGGTGGGCTCCTCCACCGAGGCCACCTGCAGGACCTCCGGCCCGCCGAACCGCTCCACCAGGATGGCATGCACCGCCGCTCCTTCACGCGTCGTGGACGCCGACCCCGTCCCGCAGGCCGCGGCTGACCTCACCCGCCCGCTGCTCGACGACCACCACCGCGCCCCGCAGGTCGTCCAGGTGCCGCCTGGCCATCTCAGCGACGGTCATCACCTTCATCCGCCAGGTCAGGTTGATGCACCCCAGCACCCTGCCCTCCAGCCGGATCGGCATGGCGATCGACAGGCGGCCGTCGTCGTAGTCGGCGCGGGTCTTGGAGTAGTGGCCACCGAAGTCGGCCGAGCGCAGCGCGTAGCCCTGCCGGCGGGTGGCCTCCACGATCCGCTGCAGCGCCTCGGGCCGCGACGCCAGCTCGTGCCCTGGCAGGTTCCGCTCCCGCAGGCGACGCAGCACCGCCTCGCGCTCCGGATCGGGGCAGAACGCCAGATAGGCACGCCCGGAGGCGGAGCGGAGGAGGTTGACGCGGAAACTCACCGGCCTGGCGCGGATGTCGTCGAAGTAGGCGCGGCGGCTGTTGGTCTCCACCACCTCCATGTAGTACAGCCTGGGGACCGACAGCACCGACGGCCACCGCACCCGCTCGCAGAGGCGCGCCAGCACCGGCGAGGCGATCTCGCCGAGCCAGTCCGCGTCGTCGAGCGGGACGCGGTGCAACGTGTGGCTCGGCAGGAAGGCGCCGTCGGCCATGCGCTGCCAGACGAGCCCCTGGCGGTGGGCCGTGTAGAGGATCCGGGTCAGAGTGCTCTTGGGGATGCCGGTGGCCAGGTGCAGGTCGTGCAGGCTCGCGGCGCGCATCTCCTGCAGCACCTGCAGGACCCGCAGTCCCCGGGACAGTGACTCGACCGGCTTGACCTTGTAGTCCCGCATCCGCCGCCTTCGCTCGTTTCACTCTGCGAAAACCTAGCAGAAATCCGTTGCCCTTGTCTCTCGCGGTGGGTGATGGTTGCTGCTGCCAGTCAGAGGAGGAGGGCGATGACGACCGGGCCGGCGACCACTGAGGTCCGCGAAGGCGACCTCCTCTGGACGCCCGGCCCAGAGCGGGCAGAGGGCAGCAACCTGGCCGCCTTCCAGCGCTGGCTGGAGGCGGAGCGCGGGCTGCAGTTCGCCGGCTACCACGAGCTGTGGCGCTGGTCGGTGACCGACCTGGAGGCGTTCTGGCAGGCGATCTGGGACTGGTTCGGCGTCAGCGCCTCGGCCCCGCCCGCCCGGGCGCTCGGCCGCCGGGCCATGCCGGGCGGGCGATGGTTCCCCGGAGCCCGGCTGAACTACGCCGAGCACGTCCTGCGGCGCGCGCGGCCGGGGACCGACGCGCTGCTTCACCGCGGCGAGACCACCGCCCTGGCCGGCATGCCCTGGGAGGAGCTTGCCGACCAGGTCCGCACCCTGGCGACCTGGCTGCGCGGGACGGGCGTGCAGCCGGGCGACCGCGTTGTCGCCTACCTGCCGAACGTCCCGCAGACGGTGGTCGCAATGCTGGCCGCCACCAGCATCGGCGCGATCTGGGCGAGCTGCTCGCCCGACTTCGGCTGGCAGGGGGCCCTCGACCGCTTCCAGCAGCTGGAGCCCAAGGTGCTGTTCGCGGTGGACGGCTACCGCCACGGCGGCCGGGACTTCGACCGGCGTGAGGAGTTGCGCCGCATCCTCGCCGGCCTCCCCAGCGTCGAGCGCGTCGTCCACCTGGCGCTGCTGCAGCCATCCGACCCGGCGCCGACGGGGCGGGGGGCGCTGCCGTGGGAGGCCGCGCTGGCGGGGCCGCCGGTGCCGGCCGAAGGGTTCCGCTTCGAGCAGGTCGCCTTCGACCACCCCCTGTGGGTGCTGTTCTCCTCCGGCACCACCGGGCTGCCCAAGGCGCTGGTCCACGGCCACGGCGGGATCCTGCTGGAGCAGCTCAAGCTGCAGGCCTTCCACCTCGACCTGCGCGCCGACGACCGGCTGCTCTTCTACACCACCACCGGCTGGATGATGTGGAACTTCCTTGTCAGCTCGTTGCTGCTCGGTGTGGTCCCGGTGCTGTACGACGGCAGCCCCCTGCACCCGGACGCCGGCGTGCTGTGGCGGACGGCGCAGGACGCCCGCATCACCCTGCTCGGCGCCAGCCCTGCCTACGTCGACCACATGCGCCGGGCCGGCGTGGTCCCCGGCGCCAGCTACGACCTGTCGGCGCTGCGCACCGTCTTCCCGGCCGGGTCGCCGGTGTCGCCGGAGTGCACCGCCTGGTTCTACCGCAATGTCAAGGCTGACCTGTGGGTGGCGACCGGGAGCGGCGGCACCGACTGCTGCACCGGGTTCGTCGGCGGCGTGCCGACCCTGCCCGTTCGCGCCGGCGAGATCCAGGGCCGCCACCTCGGGGTGGCCGCGCACGCCTTCGACGAGCGTGGCCACAGCGTCGTCGACCAGGTCGGCGAACTGGTGATCACCGAGCCGATGCCGTCGATGCCGGTGCGGCTGTGGGGCGACGAGGACGGCCGGCGCTACCGCGAGACCTACTTCGCCGACTCTCCGGGAGTGTGGCGGCACGGCGACTTCTTCCGGGTCAACCAGCGTGGCGGCTGCTTCGTCCTGGGCCGCTCTGACGCCACCTTGAACCGCCACGGCGTGCGCATCGGCACCGCCGAGGTCTACCGCGCCCTGGAGGCGGTGGAGGAGGTCGACGACGCCCTGGTTGTCTGCCTCGACCTGCCGGACGGCGGCTCTTTCATGCCGTTGTTCGTCACTCTGGCCAGCGGGCGGCGCCTGGACGACGCCGTCGAGCGGAAGATCCGCGAGCGGCTCCGCACCGCCTACAGCCCCCGGCACGTACCCGACCGCATCGTCCAGGTGGCGGCGATCCCGCTGACCCTGACGGGCAAGAAGCTGGAAGTGCCAGTCCGCAGGATCCTGCTCGGCTTCCCCCCGGACCAGGCGGTCAGCCGCAGCGCCATGGCCAACCCGCAGGCGCTGGACGACTTCCTCGCCTACGCGCGCACTCAGCAGGACTACCCCCGACGCTCCCGAGGAGACGCCCATGGACGGTAGCGGCCTGATCCGCAGCTTCCCCCTGCCCTCGGAGATCGCCGACGCGCCCGGCGCCGAAGGCTGGCAGTCGATGTACCCGTTCTACACGCGCTTCCAGCCGGAGGACGACGAGCGTTTCTGGTTCTACAACTCGATGCACTTCCCCGAGCCGATGCCCGCCTTCGACACCATCACCGCCGAGATCCCCTACACCGCCATCGGCGCCAACACCGCACGGGTGTTCTGCTTCCCCACCACGCTCGGGATCGAGCACCGGATCGTCAACGGGCGTGTCTACATCACCGCCATCCCGGTCCTGGACCCGGCCGAGGTCGAGCGGCGGCTGGCGGTCTTCAACGAGCGCGCCGGGTACTACTTTGACAACTGGGACCGGCTGTACGAGAGCTGGAAGACGCGCATGCGGAACCTGATCGCCGAGATCGAGGCGATCACCGTCCCCGAGCTGCCGGAATTGGAGGACAGTGAGGTCGTCACCAGGTCCACCGGCGTGGCACAGAACCACTACGTCCGCGAGCGGTTCCACCGCTGCATCGACCTGTACTCGAAGATGTGGCACCACCACACCGAGTTCCTGATGCTCGGGTACGGCGCCTACGTGGTCTTCTTTGAGTTCTGCAAGCAGGCCTTCCCTGAGATCCCCGACCAGATGGTCGCCCGCATGGTCGCCGGCATCGAGGTGATGATGTACCGGCCCGACGACGAGCTGCGGCGGCTGGCCCGGCTGGCCGTCGAGGGCGGTCTCGACGACCTGTTCGTCGACGGCTGCGACCCCGCCGAGGTGCTGGCGGCGCTGCGCGGCCGCGGCGAGGCGGGCGGCCGCTGGCTGGAGGCCTTCGAACAGGCACGCGACCCCTGGTTCCACGTCTCCACCGGCGACGGCTTCTACCACCACCACCGCAGCTGGAACGACGACCTGACGGTGCCGTTCTCGGCGCTGCCCCGCTACGTCAGGCTGGCGCGGGAGGGGCAGACGCTCGACCGCCCCACCGAGACGCTCAGGCAGGAGCGCGAGCGGATCGCCGCCTCCTACCGCGACCTGCTGGCAAGCGAGGAGGAGCGCGCCGCCTTCGACCAGATGCTGGGGCTCTGCCGAGTGGTGTTCCCCTACGTGGAGGACCACAAGTTCTACTGCGAGCACTGGTTCACCAGCCGCTTCTTCCAGAGGATCCGGGAGTTCGGGGAGCTGCTGGCACGCCAGGGCGTGCTCGCCGACGCCGAGGATGTGTTCCACCTGCACCACACCGAGGTCGACCAGGCGCTGGCCGACGTGATGCTGGCCTGGTCCGCCGGCGGCAAGCCGCTCGGCGGCGCCCACTTCCAACCGATCGTCGCAGAGCGCAAGCGCATGCTGGAGGCGCTGCGGCAGTGGTCGCCGCCGCCGGCGCTCGGCCCGATGCCGAAGGCCCTGAACGACCCGGCGGTGAAGATGCTGTGGGGCATCACGGCGGAGACGATCCAGGCCTGGGCGAGCGCCGCCGCCGGCGCCGGCCTGGACGAGCGGGAGATCGGCGGCTACGCCGCCTCGCCGGGGGTGGTCGAGGGTACCGCCCGGGTGGTGCGGGACGTCAACGAGATCGGCCAGGTCCGCGAGGGCGAGATCCTCGTCTGCCCGGTCACCGCGCCGAGCTGGGCGCCGGTGTTCGGCAAGATCAAGGCGGCCGTCTCCGACATCGGCGGGACCATGTCGCACGCCGCGATCGTCGCGCGGGAGTACGGGATGCCCGCGGTCGTCGGCACCGGGCAGGCGACCGCCCGGATCAAGACCGGCCAGCGCCTGCAGGTCGACGGCGACCGCGGCGTGGTCCGCATCCTGGACGGAGGCTGAGGCGGGGAGCCCAGAGTGGCGGACACAGACCAGGGCAGCCAGCCGCGCGTGGGCGGGGCGCCGCTGGTGCTGCCGCTGGCCGCGGTCGGCGCCGGCGACCGGCCCACGGTCGGCGGCAAGGCCGCCAGCCTCGGCGAGCTGGTACGGATCGGCCTGCGGGTCCCGCCGGGCTGCGTAGTGACCACCGCCGCGTTCACGGCGGCGATGCGCGCGGTCGACCCCGAGGGGTCGCTGGTCCGCCAGGCCGACCGGCTGGACCCCGACGACTACCAGCTGGTCGCGCGGGTCACCGCCGAGATCCGCGAGCGCATCAGGGCCGCGCCGCTGCTGGCCGAGCTCGCCGCTGCGATCGCGGCGGGCTACCGCGAGCTCGCCGCCCACGACGTCGACGCGGCGCCCGTGGCAGTGCGCTCCAGCGCCATCGCGGAGGACGCCGCCGACGCCAGCTTCGCCGGGCTGCAGGACACCTACCTTTGGGTCCGCGGCGGCGAGGGCGTCGCCGACCGCGTGCGCCGCTGCTGGGCCAGCCTGTACAGCGTCGAGTCGGTCACCTACCGGCTGCGCCGCGGGTGGGCGGCGACCGCGATGGCGGTGGTCGTCCAGCGCATGGTCGACGCCCGCGCCGCCGGGGTGGCGTTCACTCGAAGCCCGGCGACCGGCGACCGCTCGGTGGTCACCATCGAGGCCGCCTGGGGCCTGGGCTCGGCGGTGGTCAGCGGCGAGGTCACGCCGGACACCTGGGTCGTCAACAAGGTGGACGGCGAGATCCTCAGGCGGACCGTCGCCACCAAGCTGCGCCGGCACCTTCCTGACCCGGCGGGGTCCGGGGTGCTGGACGAGGAGGTGCCGCGGGAGCTCCAGGACCGGCCGTGCCTGTCCCACGCCGACGTCGAGGCGCTGGCGCGCCTGGCCTGCCTGGTGGAGCGGCACTACGCCACGGCGCAGGACATCGAGTGGGCGCTGGCGCGGGACCTGCCGCCCGACCGCGGCCTGTTCCTGCTGCAGAGCCGGCCGGAGACGGTCTGGTCGCGCCGCCAGACCGCGCCGGTCGCCACCCCCAAGCCGCGGGCCTTCGACCACGTGGCGGCGCTGCTCTCGGGCAGGGGGACCGCCGGCGGGGAGTCGAGGCGGCCGTGAACCTCTCGGCCGAGGACGTCCAGGAGATCCTGCGGCTGCTGGACGCCGCCCAGCTTGACGAGCTGCACCTGGAGACCGACCGGTTCACGCTCACGCTGCGCCGCTCGGCTGACGGAGGGTGGACCCAGCAGTCGCAGGTGCGCTCCACCCCGGCGGTTGAGGCGGTGGAGCCGGCCCGGTCCGCCGCCGACCCGGCCTCCTCCGAGCAGGCCCCGCCGGTGCCCGGCGGGCCGCCGTCCGCGGCCGGGCTGTGGGAGGTCCGCGCGCCGCTGCTCGGCACCTTCTACCGCGCACCCCAGCCGGGCGCTGCGCCGTTCGTCGAGGTCGGCAGCCGGGTCGAGGAGGACACTGTGGTCGGGATCGTGGAGACCATGAAGCTGATGAACTCGGTGGCGGCCGGCGCCCGCGGCAGGGTCGCCGAAATCTGCCTGAGCGACGCCCAGTTCGTCACGCAGGGCACAGTGCTGCTGCGGATCGACCCCGAGGCGCCATGATCCTGCGGCGCCTGCTGGTCGCCAACCGCGGCGAGATCGCTGTGCGCGTGCTGCGCACCTGCCAGCGGCTCGGCATCGAGACGGTCCTGGCCGCCTCCGAGGCGGACCTGGACTCGGTGCCGGCGAGGATGGCGGACCGGGCGGTCTGCATCGGCCCGGCCGCGCCGGCGGCCAGCTACCTCGACGTCGACGCCGTCGTGCACGCGGCGGTCGCCACCGGCGCCGACGCCGTCCATCCCGGCTACGGGTTCCTGGCGGAGAACCGGCGGCTGGCCGAGGCCTGCTCGGCGGCCGGGGTGGTGTTCGTCGGTCCGACGGCGGCACAGCTCGACGCCGCCGGCGACAAGCTCGCCGCGCGGGCGCACGCCGTCGCCGCCGGCCTGCCGGTGCTGCCCGGCG
>DASVXQ010000602.1:0-9053 GCA_036392615.1 Actinomycetes bacterium
CCCCGCCGGGCGCCAGGAGGCCGAGCCGGCGACCGCGGCCTCCGCGGCCGAGCGCAAGGACCCGGCCGGGGGCCCCGCGGCCTCCAGCCGTGAGGGGGCGGCCGCGGACGCGCGGCGGCCGGACGAGGCCGACGCGCCGGAGAGCGGGCCGCAGCCGGCGCCGACGCAGTCGGCGATCGGGGAGTTGCGGGCCGGCAAGCCGAACTGAACGCACCGGCGCGTCAGGACGCCTGGACCTCGAGGACCTCGCCGAAGGGCACCTGGGGCCGGTCGTTGGTGAGGCCGCGCAGCACGAAGTCCGAGTAGGTCGAGGCGATCTGCCGCAGGCTGAGGCGCCCGCGGCGCTTGTACCAGGCCGAGACCTGCGTGCCGGTGGCCAGGATGGCGTAGGTGAGCAGCTTGGCGTCGGTGTAGTGGAACACGCCCGCCTCGGCCCCCTGCTCCAGGATCCGCAGGAAGTGCTCCTCGTACCGGTCCCGCAGCCCGACGACCGCGCGCCGGTCGGCCTTGCTGAGGCTGCGGAGCTCGGAGTTGCCGATGAAGATCTCCTTGGCGCGCTCGGCGTGGAAGGTCACGTGGCACTCCACCGCCGCGCGCATGCGGTCGACCGCGCCGGTGTACGGCAGCAGCGCGCGCTCCAGGCTGGCGAGCAGGTCGTGCATCACCCCGGACATGATCGAGAAGAGCAGCTGCTCCTTGGAGGGGATGTGGTTGTAGAGGCTGCCGACGTTGACGCCGACGACCTCGGCGATGTCCCGCAGTGAGGTGGTGTCGTAGCCGTGCTTGTAGAAGAGGTCCACGGCGGCCTGTCTGATCGCCTCCGCCGTCCGGGCTCCTCGCGGTGCCATCGGTGCTCCCGTTCCCGGTGCCTTCTCAGCGTCCCCAGCAATGCGCGGACGATACGTCCGCGCGCGCTCGCGCCGCCAGCACCAGCGGGGCGGCGGACCGGCTCGAGCTTCCACCCGATGTGCGATCGGTTCAAGTCGGTCGGGCGGCCCGCGCGCTCCTCAATAGTTCGCGGTGTCTCTGCGCAATTCCAAGGTGTCCGGAGCGGGAGGTTCAGCGGGAACTGGTGTTCGATTCCCTGGCGGAAAGCTGTTACAGTCCGAGCTGATGGAGCGTGGCTGTCCCCGAGGCGCGAGGTAGCATGCGCGGATGCGCAAGGTCGAACGGCTCGTCAACCTGGTCGCCCTGCTGCTGGACACCCACCGGCCGCTGACGCTCGACCAGGTGGCCGAGCTGGTGCCCGGCTACGAGGCGACCGGCGAGAGCCTGCGCCGCATGTTCGAGCGCGACAAGGAGGAGCTGCGCGGGCTCGGCGTGCCGGTGGAACGCGGCCCGATCGACCCGTGGGGCAGCGAAGAGGGCTATTTCATCGATCCGCGGGCGTATGCCATGCCGCGGCTCGACCTGGCGCCGGACGAGCGCGCCGCGCTGGCGCTGGCGGCGCGGGCGTGGTCCGGGCCGTCCCAGGACCCCTCGGCGCTCTCGGGCCTGTCCAAGCTCGACCTGGACCCCGGCGCCGGCCCTGACGCGCTGCGGGCGAACCTGGACGGCGCCAGCCCGGTGCTGGCCACGCTGATCGACGCGGTCACGCGCCGCAAGCGGATCGTGTTCACCTACCGCCCGCCGGGCCGCTCGCCGTCCGAGCGGCAGGTGAACCCGTACGCGCTGGTCCACCGGCGCGGCACCTGGTACGTGGCCGGCCACGACAGCAAGCGCGACGCGCTGCGCTCCTTCCGCCTCTCGCGCATCGAGTCGGGCGTCCGCTTGGCCAAGCCGACCGGCCGCGGCCCGGAGTTCGAGGTGCCCGAGTGGTTCGACGCCGGTGAGGTGCTGCCGACCGCCGGCGAGCCGGACGCCTCGCCGATCGCCACCGTCCGCGCCGGCCGGGCAGCCGCTCGGCTGGCCGAGCTGCGCGGCGCCAAGCCGGACGGCGACGAGGGCCCCGACGGCCGCGTGACCCTGCGCATGCCGATCATCGACCGGGACGGCTTCGTCGACTGGGCGATCGGCAACGGCGTCGAGGTGGTCGAGCCCGAGGAGCTCCGGGCGCAGGCGCGCGGGCGGCTGGAGGGGCTGCTGGCCCAGGTCGAAGGCGGGTCCACGTGAGCCGCGGGCCGGCGCAGCGCAGCCCGGAGGCGAGCGCCGCCGGCCGGCTCCAGCGGCTGCTGGTGCTGGTGCCCTGGGTGATGGCGCACCCGGAGGCGACTGTCGACGAGGTCTGCGAGCGCTTCGGGATGACCCGCGAGTCGCTGGCCGCCGACCTCGAGCTGCTGTTCATGTCCGGCGTGCCGCCGTATGGGCCGGGCGACCTGATGGAGGCCTGGATCGAGGGCGAGCGGGTCCACATCGGTCTGGCCGACTACTTCGCGAGCGCCCCGCGGCTCACCTGGCGCGAGGCCGCCGGCCTGTACCTGGCCGGCCGCGCGCTGGCCGGCCTGCGCGAGCTGGACGAGCACGGCGCGCTGGAGCGCGCGCTGGCCAAGCTCGAGGCGGTGCTGCCGGCCGACCAGCTCGACCGGATCCAGGACCTCGCCAGCCGGGTGTCGGTCGACCTCGGCGGCGGCGAGTCCGAGCGCAACCACCGCGCGATCCTCTCCCGCGCGGCCGCCGCCAGCCAGCGGGTGGTGCTGGAGTACTACAGCGGCTCGCGCGGCGACCTGAGCCGCCGCAAGGTCGACCCCTGGCTGGTGTTCACCGCCGCCGGGCACTGGTACCTGGTGGGCTACTGCCACCGGGCCGGCGGCGAGCGACTGTTCCGGTTGGACCGGGTGGTCGAGGTGGAGCCCACCGACGAGCCCTTCGAGCGGCCGGCGGAGTTCGACCCGGTCGCCTACAGCAAGTCGCCCTGGGGCGGCGCCTTCGACGAGGGCCTGGAGTGCGAGCTGGACCTCGGTCCGCAGGCCGCGTGGGTGGCCGACTGGCTGCCGATCCTGTCGAGCCGCCGGCGACCCGATGGCCGCCTGCGCGTCAAGCTGGCCACCCACGAGCTCGCCTGGGTGGTCCGCCTGGTGCTGCGGCTGGCGCCCGACGCCGAGCCGGTCGGCCCGCCGGAGCTGCGCCACGCGGTCGCCGAAGCCGTCCGCCGCGAGCTCGCCGTCTACGCCTGAGCGGCGCGTCCGGGCTGGTCCGCGCCGGATGCCCGGGATGCCGACCGGCGCGACAGCGGGTTACCATGCGGCACCTGTCACCGTCGCTCCCCGGAGGTCGCTCTGTACCTGGTCGTCGCCATCCTTCTGGGAGTGTTCTGGCTCGGGGTGCTGGTCACCGTCGGGTTCACCGCGTGGCACCTGCTGGCCAACCTGAAGGCGCTGCTGCGCAGCTTCAACGAGCTGAGCGAGCGGCTGACGCCGACCCTCAACGAGCTCTCCGCCAAGGCCCAGGAGACCGCTGAGCTGGGCGAGCGCCTGCAACGCCGGCAGGCCGCCAGGCAGGCCCAGGACCAGCGCGGAAAGCGGCGAAGAAGCTGAGACCCCCTGCCCGAAACGAGCATCTGGAGGGTAGACTCAGTCCGACGCCGAACCCGCCAGGGTCGAGGGCAAAGGAGCAGGAGCAATGCCAGGTCCGGAGTGGATTTGGGTCGTGGTCGTGATCGCGGTGATCTTCGGGGCCAGCCGGCTGCCGGCAATGGGCCGCAACGTCGGCCTCGGCATCAAGGAGTTCAAGAAGGGCATCGCCGACGCGAGCAGTGACGACGACGAGAAGCGCGAGGCCCGCAAGTCGGCTGGACCGGGCGGGACCGAGGAGCGGGGACCATCGGCGTAGCCGTGCCGATCCCCTCCCACACGAGTGCGCGTACCCGTCAGATTCCGGCGACGCCGGCTTCGGGACAACCCCGAAGCCGAGATGTCCATACTCGAACACCTCGCGGAACTCCGTGATCGGCTCGTTCGCGCGTGCCTTGCCCTGGCGATCACCACCGTTCTCGCGTTCACCTGGCTGTACTCGCCACTGCTGAGCTTCATCACCCGGTCGTACTGCAGCATCCCGGGCAAGTACCGGATCTCGACCGCCTCCGGCGACTGCCGGCTGCTGGCGCTGTCGCCGCTGGACCCGCTCAGCATCCGCGTCCGGGTCGCGCTGACGGTCGGCCTGGTGCTGGCGATGCCGGTCATCGCCTGGCAGCTCTGGCGCTTCATCACGCCCGGGCTGCGCCCCAGCGAGAAGCGCTACGCCATCCCGTTCTCGCTGGCCAGCACGATCCTGTTCGCGATGGGCGTTGCGGTGGCGTTCTTCACCCTGCCGAAGGCGATCGGCTTCCTGGTGGCCATCGGCGGTGACAGCCTCGCCACCTTCTTCCAGGCCGAGCGGTACCTGCGCTTCGTGCTGTTCATGGGGCTGGCCTTCGGCCTGACCTTCGAGTTCCCCCTGGTGCTGGTGTTCCTCTCCATGGTGGGGATCCTGTCGTCCGGTGCGATGATGCGGGCGTGGCGGCCCGCCGTGGCGATCATCATCGTGGTCGCGGCGGTGGTGACGCCCAGCCAGGACCCCATCAGCCTGTTCGCGATGGCGATCCCGATGTGGATCTTCTATTTTGCTGCGGCAGGGGTCGCCAGGTTCTTCATCGAACCGGCGCGAGCCCGCCGACGGGCAGAACTGGAGCGAGGGAGCTGACCAGACGTGGCCATCAAGGGGAAGACCAAGCGCAGCCAAGGCCGGCCCATGCGCCGGCCTGCCACCGCACCGCGCCCGCAGTTCGTCGAGCGCCGCGCCCCGTGGTGGCGGGCGCCAGCCTTCGGAGTGACCATCGCGGTGGTCGTGCTCGCCGTCACGCTGCTGGCGGCCTGGAACCGCACCCAGCTCGGCTGGGGCCGCGACGACATCCGGCGCTTCTCGACCCAGCTGGGCGCCCAGACCGACCAGCTCACCCCGATCCTGGGGGCGGGCACCAAGCAGCTGCCGGGGATGCAGACCGCGGCCGACGTCGCCAGCGGCAGCCTCAAGCCCAAGGACCTCCAGGTGCGGGCGAGCGGCTGGTCGGCCAAGATCAGCGAGCTGAGCCAGAAGGTCGCCAACATCACCGTCGGCACGCCGGAGGCGGTCAGCTCCTTCGACGGCACGCCGGTCAACAACGTCGGCGGCCACGTGCCGCTGCTGAACAGCGTGCGCGACGCCTACACCGCGGCGTTCGACTTCTACGGGCAGGCGGCCACCACCTACCAGGCGGCCGGCGGGGCCAGCGGCGCCCAGGTGCAGCAGCTGCTCCAGCAGGCGCAGGGCGACAGCGCCAAGGCCGGCCAGGCGATGGACAACGCCGCCGCGCTGCTGGCGCGCGTGATGGTGCAGTACCACCTGCCGGTGAGCCAGCAGCTGCCGGGCGAGTCGAGCACCGCCTTCGGCAACCGCACCGGCGCGGTCTCCGGCGACCCGACCCAGCAGCTCGACCCCTCGCAGGTCCCGGGCGCCACGCCGGTCCCGCCGACCAGCGGGGCCTCCACGCCGCCGTCCTCCTCGGGCAACCCCTAGACGGGCCCGGGCCTCGAGCGCGATGCGCGCCCTGCTGGTGCACAACCCGGCCGCCGGCGGCGGCCGCTCCGCCAGGCTGCTGGAGCCCGTGCTCGAGCGGCTGGGCCGCGGCGGCTTCCAGGTCGAGCAGCACCGCTCGGTCTCGCTGGAGGACGCCAGCCTGGCGGCCCGCCAGGCGGCCTCGTTGGTGGACGTGGTGGTGGCGATGGGCGGCGACGGCACCGTCGGCTCGTGCGCTGCCGGGCTGGCCGCCGCCGGCCTGGCGGCCCGGTCGAACTTCGCCGCCGGCGACACCGCCGCCCACGCCGGCTACCGGGCGGTGCCGCTGGCGGCGCTGGGGGTGATCCCGGCGGGCGGCGGCAACGACGGCGCCCGCAACCTCGGCCTGCCGCACGACGACCCGCTGGCGGCGGCGACCATGCTGTCCGGGCTGGCGGCGCGGCCGGCGGACCTGGTGCGGGCGGGGGAGCGGTACCTGCTCAACGCCGGCGGCGCCGGTTTCGACGCCGAGGTCAGCCGGCGCGCCAACCTGCGGCTGGCGAAGGCGCCGGGGCAGTCGCGCTACGTCGGCGCGGTGCTCGCCGAGCTGGCCATCGGGCGGCCCAGGAACTTCCGGCTCGATCTGGACGGCAGGACGATCACCACCAGCGCGTGGATGGTCTCGGTGGCCAACAGCCAGAGCTACGGCGGGGGCATGCGGATCGCGCCGGAGGCGCTGCTCGACGACGGCCTGCTGGACGTGATGGTGGTGGACGGGGCGCTGTCCAAGCCGGGCTTCCTGGCGACCTTCCCCAAGGTCTTCTCCGGCCGCCACGTCGAGAACCCGCTGGTGCGGCTGCACCGCGCGGCACGCGCGACGCTGGAGGCCGACGAGCCGGTGGCGGTGCACTTCGACGGCGAGCCGGGCGGCACCGTGCCGGTCACCTTCGAGGTGGTGCCGGCCGCGCTCGCGGTGCTGGCGACCGAGGACGCGCCGGCGTTCAGCCGGCGTCCTTCGTCCTCTGCCCCTTGAGCTTGCGGCCGAGCCACGCCAGCGGGTCGTAGGAGCGGTCCACCACCCGCTCCTTCAGCGGGATGATGGCGTTGTCGGTGATGTGGATGTCCTCCGGGCAGACCTCGGTGCAGCACTTGGTGATGTTGCAGAGGCCGATGCCGCCCTGCTGCCGGATGATCTCGCGCCGGTCATTGGTGTCGAGCGGGTGCATCTCCAGCTCGGCGAAGCGGATGAACATGCGCGGCCCGGCGAAGCTCGGCTTGTTCTCCTCGTGGTCGCGGATCACGTGGCAGACGTTCTGGCACAGGAAGCACTCGATGCACTTGTGGAACTCCTGCGCCCGGTCGATGTCGCGCTGCTGCATCCGGTAGGTGCCGTCGGGCTCCTTGGGGCCGGGCTGGAACATCGGCACCCGCTTGGCCATCTCGTAGTTGAACGACACGTCGGTGACCAGGTCGCGGATGATCGGGAAGGTCCTGATCGGCGTGACCGTGATGGGCTCGGCCGGGTCGAAGAGGTTCAGCCGGGTCATGCACAGCAGCCGCGGCTTGCCGTTGATCTCCGCGCTGCACGACCCGCAGCGGCCGGCCTTGCAGTTCCAGCGGACGGCCAGGTCGCCGGCCTGGGTCGCCTGCACGCGGTGGATGGCGTCGAGGACGACCTCGCCCTCCTCCACCTCGACCCGGTAGTCGCGCAGCGCGCCGCCGTCGGCATCGCCGCGCCACAACCGGAGGGTCTGCTCGTAGCCCATGTCAGTCACGTCTCCTGATCGTTCGTCCTCCGCCCTGGCGGGGAGCGGTCACTTGTCCTCGAAGAGCTGCCGCAGGTCCTCGGGCATCTCCGGCAGCGGCTCGCGCCGCAGGTCCAGCTTGCCGTCCCGCCGGATCAGCACCATGTTGAGCTTGCCCAGCTCGGGGTCGGCCTTGGGGTAGTCGTCGCGGGTGTGGCCGCCGCGGCTCTCCTTGCGCTCCAGCGCGGCGGTGGCCACGCACTCCGAGACCGCCAGCATCGACTGGAGGTCGAGCGCGAGGTGCCAGCCGGGGTTGTACTGCCGGTTGCCCTCCACCCGCACGGTGGCCGCGCGGTCCTGGAGCTGGCCGAGCTTCTCCAGCGCGCTCTTCAGCTCGCCCTCGGTGCGGATGATGCCGACCAGCTCCTGCATGGTCGCCTGGAGGTCCTGGTGGAGCGCGTAGGGGTTCTCGCCGCGCTCGCGCTCGAACGGCGCCAGCGCCGCCGCGGCGGTCTCGGCGATCTGGCCCTCGTCCAGGACCGGCAGCTCGCCCAGGCCGAGCGCGTGCTCGGCCGCGTAGCGGCCCGCTCGGCGGCCGAACACCAGCAGGTCACTGAGCGAGTTGCCGCCCAGCCGGTTGGCGCCGTGCATCCCGCCGGCCGCCTCGCCGGCGGCGAACAGGCCGGCCACCGAGGCCGCCTGGGTGTCCGGGTCGACCCGCACGCCGCCCATCACGTAGTGGCAGGTCGGGCCGACCTCCATCGGCTCCTTGGTGATGTCGACGTCGGCCAGCTCCTTGAACTGGTGGTACATGCCCGGCAGCCGCCGCTTGATGTCGTCGGCGCTGCGACGCGAGGCCACGTCCAGGAACACGCCGCCGTGCGGGCTGCCGCGCCCCTCCTTGACCTCGGTGTTGATCGCCCGGGCGACCTCGTCGCGCGGCAGCAGGTCGGGGGTGCGGCGGTTGCCCTCGCGGTCGTTGTACCAGCGGTCCGCCTCCTCCTCGGTCTCGGCCGTCTCGGAGCGGAACATGTCGGGGATGTAGTCGAACATGAAGCGCCGGCCCTCGGCGTTGCGCAGCACGCCGCCGTCGCCGCGCACCCCCTCGGTCACCAGGATGCCGCGCACCGACGGCGGCCAGACCATGCCGGTCGGGTGGAACTGCACGAACTCCATGTCGATCAGGTCGGCGCCGGCCCACAGCGCCAGCGCGTGGCCGTCGCCGGTGTACTCCCAGGAGTTGGAGGTGACCGTCCAGGCCTTGCCGATGCCGCCGGTCGCCAGGATCACCGCCTTGGCGCGGAAGACCACGAAGCGGCCGGTCTCGCGCCAGTAGCCGAACGCCCCGGCGATGCGGCCCTGGTCGTCGGTCAGCAGCCGGTTGACGGTGCACTCCATGAACACCTCGATGCTGCCGCCGCCGACCATGCGGTGCTGGAGCGTGCGGATCATCTCCAGGCCGGTGCGGTCGCCGACGTGCGCCAGCCGGGCGTAGCGGTGGCCGCCGAAGTCGCGCTGGAGGATGCGCCCGTCGGGGGTGCGGTCGAACAGCGCGCCCCACTCCTCCAGCTCCAGCACCCGGTCGGGCGCCTCCTGGGCGTGGATCTGCGCCATCCGCCAGTTGTTGAGCAGCTTGCCGCCGCGCATGGTGTCGCGGAAGTGCACCTGCCAGTTGTCCTCCTGCCACACGTTGCGCAGGGCGGCGGCGATGCCACCCTCGGCCATCACCGTGTGGGCCTTGCCCAGCAGCGACTTGCAGACGATGGCGGTGCGGGCGCCCGCGTCGTGCGCGGCGATGGCGGCCCGCAGCCCCGCCCCACCGGCCCCCACCACGACCACGTCGTAGGAGTGCCGCTCGAG
>DASVXQ010000603.1:0-2016 GCA_036392615.1 Actinomycetes bacterium
TGCCTCCTCCCCAATTCGCTCAGGAGTGGGGCTGGTCCCCGATCTTTGCCAGTCGGCTGCCTCCGGAGTTTTTCACCCAGCCGCGACCTAAGCCCAAGGCGTGGGCACTGCGAGATCTTCTCCGCATCGGTGACCTCGGCATGCTCGTCGGGGGGCCCGGTGCAGGGAAAAGCCTCTACGTATATGAGCTGATGCTAGAGGCAATGCCACGTAGCCTAAGTTGATCAAGCTGTCCGTGGGAGCCCGCGGAGGTAGATCGTGGCCGGTGCGCGGTGGCGGGTGCTGGCCGGCTCGTCGTGTTTCTTGACTCGGTAGCTGTTGTGCCGGGCGCGTTTAACCGCGCGGGGACAGCTCCGCTCCCGCCGCGGGGGGATGAGCAGCAAGGCGAGCTCGGCCAGATGGACCGGGAGCCGGTCAGCCCAGTCCGCAGGGGGGAAGGGCCGCCGTCCCGGTGGCGGTGCGGCGGATCAGGCGCAGGGCCTGGGCGAAGGAGATCCGGTCCGGGTCGAGATCGGCGGCCGCGGAGGCCTTCGCGGTCAGCGCACTGATCGCGTGGTGGACGATCAGGTAGGCCCAGATCTCCTGATGGACCAGGTCGGGCAGCCGCGAGCGCAGCACCCGGCCGGGACCGCGGAGATGGGTCTTGAGCTGGTCGTTGCCGGTTTCGTGCTCCCAGCGCTCGTGGTAGGCGGCGGCCAGCTCGTCGGCACGAGCCCCGTCCTCACCGGCGGGGTTGGTGATGGTGGACAGCAGCACGATCAGCTCGCCGGTGCCGTTGCCGACCCGGTCGGGCACGTCGTACTCGATGACTCGGGCCAGGTGGATGACGGGCAGGCCGCGCTCGTCGAACGCGTCGGGGACGGTGTTGATGTCGGACAGATCCTGGCCGGCGCGGGCGGCGGCCAGTAGCCGCTCCCGGCGCCCGCCCCGGATCGACGGCTTGATCAACGCGGACAGGTAGGTGCCGTCGGACAGCACCCGCACAACCGGGAGGTCGAGCTGGGTCGGGGCCCGCCACAGCAGCGCCGCCCCGGTGGCCTGCGCGGTGTCCCAGGCCTTCCAGGAGTAGAAGCCGCGGTCGGCGGTGAGCAGCTCGTCGGTGCGCAGCCGGGGCAACAGCCGCTGGGCCAGGGTCTTCTCCCCGACGGAGTAGGCGTCGACCTCGGCGGCCAGGAAGGCGTGGGTGCCGCACTCGGCCAACGCGACCACCCGTGCCTTGGGGAACGCCGAGCGGTTGTCCCCGCTGCCGGCGTAGCCGAACTCGGCCGCGTTCTCCTTCGTGTCGGGCACGTCGATGTCGAACCCATCGATGGCCAGCAGCCTCCACCGGCGCAGGAACGCCCCCCGCGCGGTACCCAACGCCGCCACCTCGGCAGTCGGACCGGGCTTCCCGGCGACCGGACCGCCGCACCGCTCGAACAACTCGGCGAACATGCGGCGGCCCAACCGTTTCCGCGCCTGGGTGATCGCACTGGTGGTCGGCACGCTCCAGGCCGCGTTCCAGCAGTTCCACCGGTCCAACGACCCGGTCACCTTGGTCGCGACCTCGCGATAGTCGTCATCCGGGAACAAGCACAACGCCAACGTCAGATACGTGATCACGTGCGCGGGCAGCTTGCCATCCGAGCGGCGCTCTCGCACCCCGCACACCGCGACCGCCTCATCGACCAGGTCCCGGGGCACCGCGTTGACCAGCACGCCCAGCGACACCTGATCCGGCCGCACCACCACACCCTCGTCCACGAGCGGCGACCGTGCCAGCCACACCAGCGAACACGATCACGCCACGCCGAGAGATCAAGAACTACCAGGTCACCAGGCTGATCAACTTAGCCTACGTGGCATTGGACTCGCTCCCGACCATCGGACCTCGCAACTAGCGTCTCCAGACGCCGGTCAGTGGCGCAAGACTCCTCAGTTGTTTTGATCGCCAGAAGAGCCCCGCAGGCTATCCGCTTTCTGCAACTGACGGCAGTAAGGCGATGCGCCTGGCGTCAGTACCGATCAGGGGTATCT
>DASVXQ010000604.1:0-11410 GCA_036392615.1 Actinomycetes bacterium
CCCGCGGCGGGCTGGCCGACGCCAGCGCCCGCCGGCGCGCCGCCGCCGCGGCGCTCGACGAGCACCACGCCGCCACCCGCGAGAGCGACACGGCCAGGGTGGAGGCCCGCCTGCGGGTCGAGGAGCTCTCCAAGCGGATGGTGGAGGAGTTCGCCATCGACCCGGACGAGGCCCTCAAGGAATACCTGCCGGACCCCTCGACGCTCGCCCGCCTGGAGGAGTCCGACCCGCGCCGCCAGCAGACCACCGAGCTGCGGCGGGTGGCCACCGCGCTGGACCGGCGGCTGGCGCTGCTCGGCCGGGTGAACCCGCTGGCGCTGGAGGAGTTCAAGGCGCTGGAGGAGCGCTACACCTTCCTCGCTGGGCAACTCCAGGACCTCAAGGAGAGCCGCAGGGATCTGCTGAAGGTGATCCGGGCGGTCGACGAGCGGGTGCGAGAGGTCTTCGGCCAGGCGTTCACCGACGTCGCCCGCGAGTTCGACCGCACCTTCCGGCTGCTGTTCCCCGGCGGCGAGGGGCGGCTGGTGCTGACCGAGCCGGAGGACCTGCTGAACACCGGCGTCGAGGTCGAGGCGCGGCCGCCCGGCAAGAAGGTCAAGCGCCTGCAGCTGCTCTCCGGCGGCGAGCGCAGCCTGGTCGCGCTGGCCTTCTGCTTCGCGGTGTTCCGCGCCCGCCCGAGCCCCTTCTACGTGCTCGACGAGGTCGAGGCGGCGCTGGACGACGTCAACCTGCACCGCTTCCTGGACCTGCTGGAGGACGCCCGCGAGCACGCACAGCTGCTGGTGGTCTCGCACCAGCGCCGCACCATGGAGGCGGCCGACGCGCTCTACGGCGTGTCGATGCAGGGCGCCGGGGTCAGCAAGGTGGTCAGCCAGCGGCTGCGCGAGGGCCGCAAGCCGGGGCGCGCGCACCGCGCGGAAAGCTTGAACGGAGCGGCCCCGGCCGGGTCCAGCGGTGGCACCCTGGGGGATGCCAGCCAGGAGGAACGGGCGGCGGGCCATCCGGCCTCGCCGGTGGAGGTGACGTAGGTGGGAGTGGAAGTCCTGGTGATCGCCGTCGCGGTGCTGGTCGTCGTGGCGATCGCGATCATCCCGTTGGTGGCGGGGCGCCGGCGGCGCCATGGCGCCGACGACGCCGGCCAGACGGTCCTCGATCGCGAGCCGGGCGTCGGCGAGGAGCCGGCGCCTCCTGGACCGGCACGGCCGCTGGACGACCAGGAGGAGGCCCCACCGGGGGAGCCGCCGGGCGTCGCCACCGCCACCGAGGAGGTCATCGCCCCGCGGCGCCGCTTCCGCGAGCGTCTGGGGCGCTCCCGCGCCGCCATCTCCCAGGGCCTCTCCGGCCTGCTGGCCAGGGGAGCCGGCGACGAGGAGGCCTGGGAGGACCTGGAGGAGGCGCTGCTCTCAGCCGACGTCGGCGTGACCACCACCACCGAGCTGATCGAGCGGCTGCGCGAGCGGGCCCGCGCCACCCGCGCCAGCGGCATGCAGCTCCGCGAGCTGCTGCGCGAGGCGCTGCTGTCCGAGGTCGGCAACGGCGACCGGACCCTGGCGCTCGACCTGATCGAGGAGGACCGGCGGCCGGGGATCGTGCTGGTGGTCGGGGTCAACGGCACCGGCAAGACCACCACCGTCGGCAAGCTCGCCCTGGCGCTCGCCGAGGAGGGCAAGCAGGTGGTGATCGCCGCGGCCGACACCTTCCGCGCGGCCGCGACCGAGCAGCTGGTCATCTGGGGCGAGCGCGTCGACGCGCCGGTGATCCGTCACCAGGCCGGCGCCGACCCGGCGGCGGTCGCCTTCGACGGCCTGGCCTCCTCCCGCGCCAAGGGCGCCGACGTGCTGCTGGTCGACACCGCCGGCCGGCTGCACACCAAGTCGAACCTGATGGAGGAGCTGCGCAAGCTGCGGCGGGTGCTGGAGCGCGAGGACGGCAACGTGCGCGAGGTCCTGCTGGTGCTGGACGCCACCACCGGCCAGAACGGGCTCGCGCAGGCGCGCCAGTTCACCGACGCGGTCGGCGTCACCGGGCTGGTGCTGACCAAGCTCGACGGCACCGCCAAGGGCGGCATCGTCATCGCGGTGCAGCGCGAGCTCGGCATCCCCGTCAAGTTGGTCGGCCTCGGGGAGGGCGCCCACGACCTCGCTCCCTTCGACCCCGAAGCCTTCGTCGACGCCCTCCTCACCGAAGAGCCCGCCGCCTGACTCCGCCGCGCCGCGAGCGGTCCCGCCGCGCGCCTACCAGGCGTAGGCGGCGGGGGCGGGGCCGCCGGGGCCCGGCCAGATCTGGTCGAGGCGGGCCAGCGCCTTGTCGTCGAGGGTGATCTCCAGGGCGCGCATGGCGCCGTCGAGGTGCTCGGCGGTGCGCGGGCCGATGATCGGCGCGGTGACGCCCTCCTGGTGCAGCAGCCAGGCCAGCGCGACGTTGGCGGGCTGCTCGCCCAGCTCGTCGCAGAAAGCCTCGTAGTCCTGCACCTGCGGGCGCATCTTGGGCAGCGCCTCGGCGGCGCGGCCGCTGGCGCTGCGGCCCTCCTGCTCCATCTTGCGCAGGATCCCGCCGAGCAGCCCACCGTGCAGCGGGCTCCAGGGGATCACGCCAACCCCGTAGGCGCGCGCCGCCGGCAGCACCTCCAGCTCGATGCTGCGCTCCACCAGGTTGTAGAGCGACTGCTCGCTGACCAGCCCGAGCGAGTGCCGGCGGCTGGCGATCTCGTTGGCCTGGACGATGTTCCAGGCGGCGAAGTTGGAGGAGCCGACGTAGACGACCTTGCCCTGCTGGACCAGCACGTCCATGGCCTGCCAGATCTCGTCCCAGGGGGCGTCGGGATCGATGTGGTGCATCTGGTACAGGTCGATCCGGTCGGTCCGCAGCCGCCGCAGCGACGCCTCGCACTCGCGCAGGATGCTGGCGGCCGACAGCTTGCTCTGGTTGGGCCAGTCGCCCATCGAGCCGTACACCTTGGTGGCCAGCACGACCTTGTCGCGTCGGCTTCCCTTGGCGAACCAGCGGCCGACGATCTGCTCGGTGACGCCTTCGCCCTTCTTCCAGCCGTAGACGTTGGCCGTGTCGAAGAAGTTCAGGCCCAGGTCGAGGGCCCGGTCCATGATCGCGCCCGAGTCCTCTTCGGTGGTGTACGGGCCGAAGTTCATGGTTCCGAGGCACAGCCTGCTCACCAGCAGGCCGGTCCGCCCGAGATGGGTGTACTCCATGCCGAGGTCCTCCTCGATGGGCACGCCGACGGTGATCGTCCGGTTGCGCTCAGGATAGGGACGGATCGGGCGCGCCGCCCGCGCGCGCCGGAACGGCGCTACCCGCCGGGGGCCTGGCGGCGCTGGAACTGCGAGACGTTGCCGGCCGGCGCGCGGGTCGGCTGCGACCTGGCCCGCTCGCCGGGCAGGCGCACCCGGAAGGTGGTGCCGCGGCCGGGCGAGGACTCCACCTCGATGTTGCCGCCCAGCGCGGTGACCAGCTGCTTGGTGATGTAGAGGCCGAGGCCCATGCCGGCCCGGTGGGCGCTGGAGGAGCCGGCCTGGCGGAAGCGCTCGAAGACGTGGGGCAGCTCGGCCGCGTCGATCCCCGGACCCTGGTCCTTGACCTCGATCAGCAGCTCACGCATGGCGCGGCGGGCGCTGACCCGGATCGGACTGCCGCCGCCGTAGCGCTGCGCGTTGTCCACCAGGTTGCGCATCACCTGCGCGAGGCGGTCCGGGTCGGTGCGCACCTTGGGCAGGTCGCGGCCGAGGTCGACGAACACCGGCGCCGGCTCCTTGGGCCACTCCTCGCGGTAGTCCTCCAGCAGCTCGACCGGGTCGTAGACCGCCAGCGAGACCTCCAGCATGCCGGCCTGCATGCGCGACACCAGCAGCAGGTCCTCGACCAGCCGGGCCAGCCGCGCGGTCTGGCGGTCGATCACCTGGACGAAGTGGCGTTGCTCGTCGGGCTCGAGCGTCACCCCCGGGCGCAGCAGCGTGGCGGTGAAGCCGCGGATCACCGTCAGCGGGGTGCGCAGCTCGTGGGTGGTCATGGCGACGAAGTCGTCGCGCATCTGGTCCAGCAGCTTGAGCCGCGCGGTGGTCTCGGCCTCGCCCTCGGCCAGGCGGGCCCGCTCGATCACCACCGCGAGCTGGTCCGCGATCCGCGCCAGCCGCGGCTCGTCCTCGGCGGTGAAGGCCTCGCGCCCGGTCGACCGGGCGGTCAGCACGCCGAGGACCTTGCCCTCCAGCCGCACCGGCACGGCCAGTTCCGAGCTGGCGCCGTCCTGGTCGTGGGTCAGCCAGCCGCTGCCGGGCTCGGTCTTGCTGCTGCGCGCCGGCCGCTCGCTGGCGAACACCCGCCCGGTGATGCCCGCCTCGCCGACCAGCGGCTGGCGCCGGACGACCTCCGGCGGGAAGCCGGCCGCGCCGCGGATGCGCAGCCGCCCGTTGCCGTCGGGCGCCGCGAAGCAGAGCGACTGGTAGCCGAGCACCCCGGCGACCTCGGCCAGCATGCGGTCCAGCGCCGCCTGGTAGCCGCCCACCTTGACGCTGGCCACCACCGCGCGGCTGACCGCCTCGATCTCCTGGCGGGCGGCGATCTCGCGCTGAGCGGTGGCGCGCTGCGCGTCGGACAGGCGCGCGTTGTCGATCACCACCGCCATCTGGTCGGCCAGCCGCTGGAGCTGCTCGAGGTCCGCCTGGGTGTAGGCGCCCTGCCGCGGCGATTCGACGTTCACCACCCCGAGCACCCGGTCGCCGAAGCGGATCGGCACGCAGATCTCCGAGCGGGTGTCCGGCGCGGTGGCGAAGTAGTCCGGTGTGGTGTTCGGGTCCTCGACCAGGACCGGCGCGCCGGTCCTGGCGACCCGCCCGACGATGCTGCCGGGACCGATCGGCATGCTCAGCGACGGCGAGCCGGGCCAGTCGCCGAACCAGGCGTAGAGCCGCAGCCGGCTCCCCTCGATGACGAACACCGCCATGCGCTCGTAGGCGAGGTGGTTGGCGACCGCCTTGGTCATCGACTCGAGCGTGCCCTCGAGGTCGCCACGGTTGGCCACCCCGGCGAGCACGATGGTCGAGAAGGCCTCCAGCTCGGCCCTGGCCGCGCGCTCGCGCTCGACCAGGCCGGCCAGCTCCTCGTGGCGCTCGGTCATGATCCGCTCGCCCCTGGCGAGGGTGCGCTCCAGCCCGACCACCGCCGCGGTCACGCCCACCAGGTCGAGTACCCGGATGAGCAGCCCGCTGCCCGGCGCGAACGGCGGCACCCCGCCGCGCATCGCGGCCTCATAGGCGATCACCCCGATCACCGAGGCGCCGCCGGCCACCACCGCGGTCACGGTGCCCTCGGTGATCGCGCCCTCCACCGGCAGCCAGCCGAGCAGCGCCCAGAAGCCGACGTCGGGCTCCTTCGCCAGCGCGAGCGCCGCCAGCACCACCAGCGCGGTGTCGAGCGCCAGCAGCACCCGGCCGAGCACGCGGATGCGGCGCGCCGTCCTGTCCCAGGTCTCCCTGGCTCCCGGCGCCGTCGAGTCGGCGTTCTGCTGGAGCTTCAACAGGAAGCGCCGCTGCAGGAAGTTGAACCCCGAGACGAGCGCGGCCGGGACCAGCGCCAGCACGGCCCACCGGTTGGGGCGGGTGAGCAGCTGCCAGACGAGCCCGCAGAGGATGGCGGTCACGCCCCACCAGCGACCGATCACCAGCGCGTTGGCGCGCCGCGCCAACGCCGTTGGCCAGCTGGCCGTCGTGCTCATCCGAACTCCCTCGCCCAGCCGCTCCGGTCGCCCGGCCCTGTGCCCGGCCAGGACCGGCTCGCGCGCCCCGCGCGGGGGTTGCGCGGAGGAAAGGCTATGCTTGACTGAGTCGGCAGATGCTATCCCGTCCAATCATCGAGAAGGAATCTACGCGCTCCCGTGTTCGACGCACTCTCTGACCGTCTCCAGGACGTCTTCACCAAGCTCCGTGGCCACGGCCGTCTCTCGGAGGAGCAGGTCGACTCCGCCCTGCGCGAGGTCCGCCTCGCGCTGCTCGAGGCTGACGTCAATTTCAAGGTCGTCAAGGACTTCGTCGCCCGGGTACGCGCACGCGCGGTCGGTGAGGAGGTCACCCGTAGCCTCACCCCCGCGCAGCAGGTCATCAAGATCGTTCACGAAGAGCTGATCGTCACGCTTGGCGAGCACAACGTTCCGCTGGAGCTGTCGCCGCGCCCGCCGACGATGATCATGCTGGCCGGTCTCCAGGGTTCCGGCAAGACCACCACCGCCGCCAAGCTCGCGCGCCACCTGGTCAGCAAGGGACGCAAGCCCATGCTGGTCGCCGCCGACCTCCAGCGGCCAGCCGCGGTCCGGCAGCTCCAGGTGCTCGGCGAGCAGGCCTCGATCCCGGTGTTCGCGCCACAGGACGGCAGCGGGCCGGCCGACCCGGTGGCGGTCGCGTCACAGGCCCGCGTCGAGGCGGAGCGGACCGCGCGTGACGTGGTGATCGTCGACACCGCCGGCCGCCTGGCGATCGACGCCGAGATGATGGCGCAGGCCGCGGCCATCGCCGAGGCCACCCACCCGACCGAGATCCTGCTGGTGGTCGACGCCATGACCGGTCAGGACGCGGTGCAGACGGCGGTCGCCTTCAAGCAGGGCATCGACGTCACCGGGGTGATCCTCTCCAAGCTGGACGGCGACGCCCGCGGCGGCGCGGCGCTGTCGGTCCGCTCGGTCACCGGCGTGCCGATCAAGTTCGCCACCACCGGCGAGAAGCTGGGCGACTTCGAGCCGTTCCACCCCGACCGCCTGGCCGGGCGCATCCTCGGCATGGGCGACGTGCTCACCCTGATCGAGCGCGCCGAGGAGCTGGTCGACCGGCAGGAGGCCGAGCAGATGGAGCGCAAGCTCCGCGAGGCCTCCTTCACCCTCGAGGACTTCCTCCAGCAGCTCCAGCAGGTCAAGAAGATGGGCCCGCTGAACCAGATCCTGGGGATGCTGCCGGGAATGGGCCGCGAGCTGCGCGACATCGAGGTCGACGACCGCGACGTCGCCAGGGTCGAGGCGATCATCCGCTCGATGACCCCGGCCGAGCGGCACAACCCCAAGATCCTCAACGGGTCGCGCCGCGCGCGCATCGCCCGCGGGTCGGGCACCACCACCCAGCAGGTGAACTCCGTCATCAAGCAGTTCCACGAGGCGCGCCGGATGATGAAGCAGCTCGCCGGCATGAATCCCAAGCGCCTGCGCAAGATGGGTCTGACCAGGTAGACTGCCGCGTTGCCGCGGCACCTGCCGCGAATGGTCCCGGGCCGATCTGGCACCAGCGGGGAACGGCAGACCCACCGGGACGGGCGGGCCACCCCGAGAAGGAGCACCTCCGAAGATGGCAGTCAAGATCCGCCTGATGCGCATGGGCATGAAGAAGGCGCCCTACTACCGTGTGGTCGTGGCCGACTCGCACAGCCCACGCGACGGACGGTTCATCGAGAACATCGGCATCTACCACCCCAACAACGAGCCCTCCCGCATCGAGATCGACGTCGACAAGGCGCGGGCGTGGCTCGCCAAGGGCGCGCAGCCGACCGAGACGGTCACCAAGCTGCTGGTGATCTCCGGCGTCGAGGAGCTGGCCGGCCGCAAGCAGGCCGCCAAGCAGGAGCGCGCCAAGCGCGCCGCCCACCGCGCCAAGGTCGCCGGCAAGCGGTCCGGCAAGAGCTGAGCCCGGCATGCGCGAGGTGGTCGCCTACCTGGCCAGGGCGCTGGTCGACGAGCCGGAGCGGATCGTCGTCTCCGAGTACCGCGGCCAGCGCGGCCTGACCTACGAGGTCAGGGCGGCGCCCGAGGACGTCGGCAAGCTGGTGGGGCGCGGCGGCCGCACCGTCAAGTCCCTGCGCCGCCTGGTGAAGGCGGCCGCCCCGCCGGGCAGCCGGGTCGAGGTCGAGGTCCTCGCCGAGGGCGAGTAGCCGTGGCGGCACCGGCTCGGATGGTGGTCGGGCGCGTGATCCGGCCGCACGGGGTGCGTGGCGAGCTGGCCGTCGAGGTGCTCTCGGACGCGCCGGAGCGCTTCGCCCCCGGCGCCGAGGTCGCCGCCGGCGACCCCGACGGGGACCAGCCCCTGCGGCCGCTCCAGGTCACCGCGGCGCGCCTGCACCAGGGCAGGATGCTGCTGCGCTTCGCCGGCATCGAGGACCGCGACGCCGCCGAGCCGCTGCGCGGCAGCCTGCTGACCATCCCGGCGGAGGCGGCCCGCGAGCTCGGGCCCGACGAGTTCTGGCGCCACCAGCTCGTCGGCCTCGCGGTGGTGGACAGCGACGGTAAGGACCGCGGCGTGGTCAGCGACGTGCTGCCCGGCACCGCGCACGATCTGCTGGAGGTGCGCCGCCCCGACGGCGTGGCCGTGCTGGTCCCCACGGTGGCGGCGCTGATCGAGGTCCAGCTCGACCAGGGCCGCGTGGTCGTGCAGGCGATCCCCGGCCTGCTCGATCCTGATGGTTCGGGATAGGTGAGGGGTGACGGATGGGGACGCTCACCGTAGCCCTCGATCGATGTGGGGGGAGCTCGCTCCCCCCACGGCCCCCCAAGAGCGCCTGTGCCAGCTTGGCGGGTTTCGGAGGCTGAGGGGCGTGCGCTGCGACATCGTCACGATCTTCCCGGAGTTCTTCGACTCCCCGCTGGCGACCGGCCTGCTGGGCAAGGCGGGGGAGCGGGGGCTGCTGGAGGTCCGGCGCCACGACCTGCGCGACTGGACGCACGACCGGCACCGCACCGTGGACGACGCGCCCTTCGGCGGCGGCGCCGGCATGGTCATGCGGCCGGAGCCGTGGTTCGAGGCGCTCGACGACCTGCTCGCCGAGGGGCCGGCGCGGGTGATCCTGCTGGCGCCGGACGGCCACCGCCTCGACCAGGCGACCGTCGCGCGGCTCGCGCGCGAGCCGCGGCTGGTGCTGTGCTGCGGCCGCTACGAGGGCGTCGACGAGCGCGTGCGCGAGCGGGTCGACGAGGTGCTGTCGATCGGCGACTTCGTGCTCGCCGGTGGCGAGCCCGCCGCGCTGGTGGTGCTCGACGCGGTCGCGCGCCTGCTGCCCGGGGTGATGGGCAACGCCGCCTCGGCCGGCGAGGAGTCGTTCGCCGCCGGCCTGCTCGAGTACCCGCAGTACACCCGCCCGGCGGTGTACCGGGACCTGGAGGTGCCGGAGGTGCTGCGCTCCGGCAACCACGGCGCGATCGCGAGGTGGCGCCGCGAGCAGGCCATCCAGCGGACCCTCCTGTCACGCCCGGAGCTGCTCGCCTCCGCGGAACTGTCCGAGGAGGAGCGCGCCCGCCACGGCCTGGCGGAGGGGCGCGGGGACCCGGTCGGGTAGAGCCATTCGCTCCGACCGTGTTACCCTCGGGCGTTGCCGCGCCGCAACGCTGGGTTGCTCTGCGCGCAAAAGTTTCGGCTCTTCTCTCAAGGCCCCGAAGGAGCTTCACCCGATGCAGATCACTGATGCGGTCGAACGCGCACAGTTGCGCGACGACCTTCCCGACTTCCGGCCCGGCGACACCGTGAAGGTGCACGTGCGCGTCGTCGAGGGCAACCGGGAGCGGATCCAGGTGTTCCAGGGCGCCGTGATCCGGCGCCAGGGCGGGGGCCTGCGCGAGACCTTCACCGTCCGCAAGGTCTCCTTCGGCGTCGGCGTCGAGCGGACCTTCCCCGTCCACTCGCCGAGCATCGCCAAGGTCGACCTGGTCACCCGTGGCGACGTGCGCCGCGCGAAGCTCTACTACCTGCGCGATCGCATCGGCAAGGCCGCGAAGATCAAGGAGAAGCGGACCCCAAGCAGGGCATGAGGCCAGACCAACCGCACCGCTCGGATCTCGAGGCTGGCGCCGAGACCAGGCCGATGGCACCAGGACCCCGAGGCGACGGCGCGGCGCCCCCAGACGCCGACCTCTCCGTGTCACCCGGCGAGCCGGGCGGCCCCGGGCCGGACGAGCCCGGCGGCCCCACCCGCAAGGACGGCGACGGCAAGCCGCAGCAGGGCGTGCTGGCGGTGGTCCGCGAGACCGTGGTGCTGGTGGTGCTCGCCATCCTGCTGGCGGTGATCTTCAAGTCGTTCCTGGTGCAGGCCTTCTACATCCCCTCGGGGTCGATGGAGCCGACGCTCAACATCTCCGACCGGGTGCTGGTCGAGAAGGTCTCCTACCGCTTCGGCGAGGTGAAGGACGGCGACGTGATCGTCTTCGTCCACGACCTGCCCGGCGTCGAGCCGGAGTCGCGTAACCCGGTGGTGCGCTTCTTCACCGGCCTGGGGCAGGCGATCGGCGTCGCGCCGCCGTCGGACCGCGACTTCATCAAGCGGGTGGTCGGCGTCCCGGGGGACCGGATCACCTGCCAGCAGGGCGCGCTGATCCGCAACGGCAAGCCGGTCAACGAGCCGTACCTGGCGGCAGGGACCACCACGGAGAACTGCACGCCCACCACGGTGCAGCCGGGCAAGCTGTTCGTGATGGGCGACAACCGCGGCAACTCCGAGGACTCCCGCACCTTCGGCCAGATCGACCGCTCGTCCATCGTGGGCCGCGCCTTCGTCCGAATCTGGCCCCTCAGCCACACCGGCTGGCTGCGCCGGGACCGATGAGGGCGCCGGTCACGCATCCGCGGTGCGCGACATTTCGGTTTGCTGTCAGCGCGGGCGTTCCAGCACGGCACCGATGCATGCCCGGCGCCCTAGAGCAGTGTGTCGGTCCTGTCCTAGACTCCTGACGTGCTAGCTACCGCTGCCCTCGAGGACCGGCTGCGCAGCGTTGGTTTCGCGCGCGTCGCCGGTGTGGACGAAGCGGGCCGAGGTGCGCTCGCCGGCCCGCTGGTCGCCGCTGCCGTGATCCTGCCCGAGGACTGCCCGATCCAAGGGCTGGCCGACTCCAAGCTGCTCACCCCCGAGCGGCGCGAGGAGCTCGCGGCGCAGATCCGCGAGTGCGCCCTGGCCATCACGGTGGTGCGCGCCTCGCCCGACACCATCGACCGGATCGGCCTCCAGCGCACCAACCTGGCGCTGCTCGTCCGCGCGCTGCGGCTGCTGCCCGACGGTTTCGACTACGGGCTGGCCGACGGCTTCCCGCTGCCGGACAGCCCGGGCCCGGTGCTCGGGGTGCGCAAGGGCGACCAGGTGATCTCCTGCGTGGCGGCCGCGTCGATCATCGCCAAGGTCACCAGGGACCGGATCATGGTCGGCGCCGCGCGGCGCTACCCCGGCTATGGCTTCCAGCGTCACAAAGGGTACGGAACGGACGAGCATTGGGCCGCGCTGCGCAAGCGTGGCCCCTCGGCCTACCATCGCTACTCGTTCGCGGGTGTGGCCGCTCCCTGGGCCGCGCCACCCCGCGCCACGGCGGACGAATGCGCACGACAGGAGGGGCGATGAGCGCCGAGGACCTCGAACGGTACGAGGCGGAGATGGAGCTCCAGCTCTATCAGGAGTA
>DASVXQ010000605.1:0-5994 GCA_036392615.1 Actinomycetes bacterium
CCACCGGCGCCTTGCCGGCGGTGACGCCGTCGGCCTCGACCAGCACGGCGCCGTCGGCGCCGAGGCTCGCCAGCACCGCGCCGGCGCCGAGCGCGCGCAGCTCCTTGGCGGCGTCGACCGCGTCGCCCAGCGAGACGATCGGGCGGCCGGCGGCCTCGGCCAGCTCTTCGCGGTTCGGCTTGACCAGCGCCGGGCCGGCCGCCACCGCGGACACCAGCGCCGGGCCGCTGGAGTCGACCGCCACCCGGATCCCGGCGGCGTCCAGGCGGCGGCACAGCCGCGCGTAGACGTCGACCGGCACGCCCGGCGGCAGGCTGCCGCAGACGACCGCCCAGTCCGACGGGCCGGCGGCGGTCAGCACCGCGGCGGCGAGCGCGTCGAGCTCCTCGGGCTCCAGCGGCGCGCCCGGCTCGTTGATCTTGGTGACCGTGCCGTCCGGCTCGGCGATGGTGATGTTGGAGCGGGTCAGCCCGGCGATCGGCACGGCGTGGACCTCGACGCCCTCGGCGCGCAGCAGGCGCACGAGCTGCTCGCCCTCGTCGCCGCCGCAGGGCACCACCGCGGTGGAGGCGAGGCCGTTGCCGAGCAGCGCGCGGGAGACGTTGACGCCCTTGCCGCCCGGGTCGAGGCTGGCCGAGGCGGCCCGGATCACCGCGCCGCGCTCCAGCGCCTCGACCTCGATGGCGCGGTCGAGGCTGGGGTTGAGCGTCAGGGTGACGATCACGCCCGCACCACCTCGGGGCCGGCGGCCTCGAGCTCGGCGGCGAGCCCGCGGTCCAGGCCGGTGTCGCTGTAGATCACGTCGATGTCGGACAGCTCGGCGAAGCGGGCCATGTAGTCCTGGCTGAACTTGGTGTGGTCGGCCAGCAGCACCGCGCGGCGGGCCGCGCGGACCATGGCGCGCTTGACCGCCGCCTCGGCCGGGTCCGGGGTGGTCAGGCCGTGCTCCGGGGTGCAGCCGTTGGTGGCCATGAATGCCACGTCGACGAACAGGTGCTCGAGCGGCCGCAGCGCCAGGTCGTCGACGGTGGCCAGGGTGCGGCCGCGGAGCCGCCCGCCGAGCATGATCACCGTCAGGTTGGGCCGCGAGGCCAGCGCGACCGCCAGCGGGGGCGCGTTGACCACCACGGTCAGCTCCCGGTCGGTGGGCAGCACCGCGGCGAGCCGGCCGGTGGTGGTGCCGGCGTCGATGATCACCGCGCCCTCCTGGGGGAGCGCGGCCAGCGCCGCCTTGGCGATGCGCTCCTTCTCGCCGGTCATCACCGCGTCGCGGGCGGCCAGCCCGGGCTCGAAGCCGAGGCGCTCGATCGGGATCGCGCCGCCGTGGACGCGGCGCAGCACGCCGGCGCGCTCCAGCACGGTGAGGTCCCTGCGGACCGTCTCGGAGGTGACCCCCAGGTCGTCGGCCAGGCCCATGACCTCGACGCGCCCATCCCTGCGGGCGCGGTCGGCGATCTGCTGCTGCCGCTCCTCCGCGTAGATGTGGGTTCACCGCCGTTTCGATTTGGTTTTATCTGTGTTTACCTCCGCATAGTTGGAAAGTCAAGACGTGAAGAAGGCCCCGGAGGCGAGATTGCTGTGGTCTCCGGGGCCCTGGCCGGTTCGGGCGGTACTGCGCGGTCCGCGCCGCCTGGGTCAGGTGGCGCGGGCGGTTGCCGCGGCGACGGTCCGCTCGAGCTGGTTGGCGTGGGCCAGGTCGTGCCCGGCGACCTTGTCGATCATCCGCCGGAGGTCCTCGCGGCCCTGCTCGGCGTGGATCGCGTCGCGTCGCAACTGCGCTCCGTCGAGGCCCGCCAGCAGCGCGAGGTTGGCCTCCCGCAGGCCGGCGAAGGCCGCCAGTAGCGCCCGCGGGGCCGGGCGAGTGAGCTCTGACCAGCGCTTCTCGTCGTAGCCGGGATACGTGGGGGAGTCCTCGGTGAGCGCCAGCCGCCAACGGAAGCCGTAGACCACGTCCACGTCGAACAGATGGCCGACCACCTGGAGGGCGCTCCATTCCCCGGGCGCCATCGGCTCGGTCCAGGCCGCGTCGTCCAGGCCGGCGCACAGCTCACGCACCCTCGCGGGGGTGGCGGCGTAGACCTCCAGCGGGTCGCGGTCGCCGAGCGTGGCCAGCAGCGCCTCGACGTAGGCGGTGGGCTCCTTGCTCGCGTCCGGGATGACGATTGGCGCCACCATGACGTCCCTCCTCTGCCGTTCAGGTCGGTTCGCGGTGGCCGCCGGTGGCGGCCTCGGCACAGCCTCACCGCGCGGCCGGCGCGGCGAAAGTGACAACAACGCCATACACCGATAGATTCTTGCCATGCACGTGGTCGCGGTCGCCGTCCTGCCCGAAGCGCCGATCTTCGAGCTGGCGGTGCCGTGCGAGGTGTTCGGCATCGACCGGCCGGACCTGGTGGATCCCTGGTACGAGCTGCGGCTCTGCACGGTCGGACCGGGCAGGACGCGGGTGGCGGCGGGCTTCGAGGTCGACAGCCCGCACGGGCTCGAGGCGCTGGCCGCCGCCGACACGGTGATCGTGCCCGCCTACAAGGACGTGCACGAGCTGCCGCCACCCGAGCTGCTGGACTCGCTCCGGGTGGCGCATGGACGCGGGGCTCGGGTCGCGGCCATCTGCACGGGCGCGTTCGTGCTCGCCGCCGCCGGGCTGCTGGCCGGCCGTCGCGCCACCACGCACTGGATGCACGCCGAGGCGTTGTCGCGGCGATACCCGGACATCGACCTGGACCCCTTCGTGCTCTACGCCCGGGACGGCCGGATCTTCACCTCCGCCGGCACGGCGGCCGGGCTCGACCTGTGCCTGGAGCTGGTGCGCCAGGACCACGGCTCGGCCGTGGCGAACATGCTGGCGCGGCGGCTGGTGATCCCGCCGCACCGCGGCGGCGGCCAGGCGCAGTTCGTCGAGACTCCGTTGCCGCGGGCGGGCAACAGCCTTGCATGGCTGCTGGACTGGGCGCTGGCCCGGCTCGACCAGCCGCTGGTGCTGTCGGACCTCGCCCGGGTGGCCAGTTGCAGCAAGCGGACCCTGGCGCGCCGCTTCCAGGCCACCGTCGGCATGACGCCGATGCAATGGCTGCTGGCGCAACGGATCCGGCGCGCGCAGCAGCTCCTGGAGGCGACCGACGAGCCGGTCGAGCGGGTCGCCCAGCTCGCCGGTTTCGGCAGTCCGGCCAACCTGCGCCAGCACTTCCACCGCGCCACCAGCGTCTCCCCGCTCGCCTACCGGCGCACCTTCCGCCACCGCGGCACGGCCGCCTGACCACCCGGGCTAGCCGCGCGGGACCTCTTCTGGCACGCCGGTGAGGCGCTGGTGGGTGAGGGAGGCGCGCAGGCGCGCGGCGGCCTCCGGTGGCGCGCCGAGCTGGTCGAGCCCAAGCAGGGCGGCGCCGACCACCGGCGGGGCGGCCAGCCGCCGCAGGCGCGCCGCCGGAGCGACCGCTGTGATACCCGCGCGGATGCGCTCCAGGAAGGCGGGGTCCTCGCCCCGGAAGATGCCGCCGCCGAGCACCACGTCCGGGTCCCGGTCGGCCAGGCCCAGCCGGCGGATGGCGGCCGTGGCCATGATCACCACCTCGTCGGCCTGGCGGCCGACCAGCTCGGCGGCGGCGCGGTCGCCGGCGGCCGCCGCGGCGAACACCAGCGGCGGCAGCTCCAGCACCCGGTCCTCGTCGATCCGCTGGAGGTAGATGGCCTCCACCACGGCCAGCACCGACGGCAGCCCGAAATGCTCCGGCACCAGGCGCTGCAACGAGGTGGCCGGCCCGCGGCCGTCCTCGGCGCGCAGCGCGGCGCCGACGGCGGCCACGCCGAGCAGGTGGCCGCCGCCCCAGTCGCCCGACAGCGGGCCGAGCGCGGGGAAGCGGGCCTGCGCGCCTCCCGGGGCCACGCCGGCGCAGTTCATCCCGGCGCCGACCACCACGCCACGCCCCAGGTCCGTTCGGTGCCGGCGCGCAGCACGGCGAAGGTGTCGTTGCGCAGCACGGTGTCGCGCGACCAGCCGCGCCCGGTGATCTCCGGCTCCATGATGGCGTCGTCGGCCGGCAGGTCCAGGCCGGCCAGGCACCACACCCCGACCTGGGCGATCGGCCGCTCGTCGGGGTCGAGCCCGCCGGCGCCACAGGCCGCCGCGACCAGCGCCTCCAGGGCCTCCATCGCGCCGGCGACGCCGAGCCTCTGGTGGGACGCGCCCGGGCCGCGCACCGCCGCCAGCACCTCGCCGTCGGCGGCGACCAGTGCGGCGTCGGTCTTGGAGTTGCCGCCGTCGACGGCGAGGATCGCGATCTTGGCCACCGGTCGCCCCACTGACGTCTGTGCGCTGGCAGAATAAAGGAAACTTTCCTAACCAAGCCGATCCTGGGGATAATAGCAGCCACGATTCGGGCGGCAAGGGGGCGGAATGGGCCTGAAGGTCGCGGTGATCGGGGGCGGCAGCACCTACACCCCCGAGCTGGTGCAGGGCTTCGCGGCGCGCTCCGAGCGGCTGCCCATGGACGACCTGGTGCTGCTCGACCCGGACGCCGAGCGGCTCGAGGTGGTCGGCGGGCTCGCGCGCCGGATGCTCGACCGCGCCGGCTTCCAGGGGCGCCTTTCGCTGACCGGGCGGCGCGGGGAGGCGCTCGAGGGCGCCGACTTCGTGATCGTGCAGCTGCGCATCGGCGGCCAGGCGCAGCGCGTCGTGGACGAGCGGCTGCCGCTCGAGTTCGGCTGCATCGGGCAGGAGACCACCGGCCCCGGCGGCTTCGCCAAGGCGCTGCGGACCGTGCCGGTGGTGCTGGAGCTGGCCGAGGAGACCGCCCGGCGTGGCGCGCCAGGCGCCTGGCTGGTGGACTTCACCAACCCGGTCGGGATCGTCACCCAGGCGCTGCTCGACGAGGGCCACCGCGCCATCGGGCTGTGCAACGTGGCCATCGGGATGCAGCGGCGCTTCGCCGCCCACATGGGCGTGGAGCCGGACCGGGTCGAGCTGGAGCACGTCGGCCTCAACCACCTCTCCTGGCTGCGTGGCCTGCGGGTCGACGGGGTGGACCGCCTGCCCGAGCTGCTGGAGCGGGACGCCGAGACGCTCGCCGAGGAGGTCGAGCTGCCGGTCGAGCTGGTGCGCCAGCTGCGCGCCGTGCCGTCCTACTACCTGCGCTACTACTACCTGACGCACCAGGTGCTCGACGCGCAGCGCCGCGGCCCCTCGCGCGCCGAGCACGTCATGGAGATCGAGCGCGAGCTGCTGGAGCTCTACCGCGACCCGACCCTCGACACCAAGCCGGAGCTGCTGGAGCACCGCGGCGGCGCCTTCTACAGCGAGGCCGCCGCGCAGCTGGTCGCCTCACTGCACGCCGGCACCGGCGACGTGCAGGTGGTCGACGTCCGCAACCAGGGCGCGCTGCCGGACCTGCCGGACGACGCGGTGGTCGAGATCCCCGCCCGGATCGACCGCGACGGCGCCCACCCGCTGCCGCTCGGGCCGCTGCCGCCCGTGCTGCTCGGCCTCGTCCAGCAGATGAAGGCCTACGAGCGGCTGACGGTCGCCGCGGCCACCAGCGGCGACCGCGGGCTCGCGCTGGAGGCCCTGCTGGCCAACCCGCTGGTGCGCGACTACCAGGTGGCCGCGCCGCTGCTCGACGCGCTGCTCGCCAAGAGCCGCGACCACCTGCCGAGGTTCTTCCCCGGCTAGGCCCGACTAGGAAGCCGTCAGCTCCGCGGCGTGGCGCTGCACCTTGGCGAGCGCCTCGACGGCGTCCTCGACCCCGGCGGCGCCGGCGCGGAAGACGTTCTCGTCCAGGTAGACCGCCTCGCGCAGGCCGGCCCGCTCGGCCACCGGGAAGGACATCCCGGCGGGGTCGAGCCGCTGCGCGTGCTCCACCGCCACCGGCAGGCGCGACAGCCCCGGCTGGAACAGGTCGTAGCGGCTCATCGGCTGGTAGCCCTCCCAGGCGCCGACGCCCTCCGCCTCCAGCGCCTCGCAGACCAGCGTGTTGCCGGCGCCGGCGAACGCCTCCGGGT
>DASVXQ010000606.1:0-3087 GCA_036392615.1 Actinomycetes bacterium
CCGCGGCCTGCGCCTCGGCGCGGCGCACCAGGCGGAGCAGTGTCCACAGCGCGGCCACGAAGCCGGCGGCGATCGGCGCCGCCCAGGCGACCAGCGCGGCCATGCCGCCGAGCCCGACGGCCAGCACCAGCGCGACCAGCACCAGGCGGGCGAGCGGCTTGCCGAAGTTCTCGATGGCGGCGTACGGCAGCATGGTGCCGAACCCGCGGGTGCCCGACAGCGCCACGATGGTCACCGCCACCAGCGGCAGGAAGACCGCCAGCAGCCGGATCGCGCCGGTGCCCTCGTCCAGGGCGATGCCGTGCAGGAAGACCCGCGCCAGCAGCGGCCCGAGCGCCCAGGTCGCCGCGGCGACCAGGATGCCAACCAGCAGCACCGGGCCGAGCGCCACCCGCACCAGGCGGCGCAGCTCGTGGGTGGCGCCGAGCGCCTGGCGGGCCGACACGCCCCGCACCAGACCGGTGTCGGCGCCCAGCCGGACGCTGTTGGACAGTATCGTGAACAGGCCGACGACCTCGAAGAACGCGCCCGCGCCCCGCGCGCCCAGCCCGCGGGTGACCGCCACGGTCATCAGGAAGGCGAACAGCTGCCCGCCCCCGCTGGCGACCAGGTTGAGCAGGCCGCCCTTGGCGAGCGAGCGGACGTCGGCGCGGGCGTGCCCGCCGCCGGAGCGCGCCGTCTCCGAGATCACCGCGCACGCTCCGGCGCCGCATCGTCGCGCGCCGCCAGCCGGTAGCCGTAGCGCAGCAGCAGTGGCCAGGTGATCGCGGTCACCGTCAGCCGCTGGCCGCGCGGCATGGCCCCGCGCCACTGGTCGTCGGCGCGCAGCCGCACCGGTCCCTGGCGGAAGCGCATCGGGTTGCCGGCCACGGTGTGGTCGACGCCGAGCCGCACCTCGCCGTCGTGGAGGAAGCCGAGCTCCCGGTCGCCGCCGCCGAGGCCGGCCAGGCGCAGCAGCTCGGCGGCGTGCTCGCGCGGCCGCGCCACCAGCGCCTCGTAGCGCAGCCGCCGGGACGGCACGCCCAGCAGCCGCAACCCGTCCAGCAGGAGATTCTCGGTGGTCCACAGCAGCGCGGTGGTGGCGGGGGACTGCCGGTGCATGTAGGCCTCGGCGTCGGCCACCTCCGGCTTGCGGACGGTCTTGGTCAGCGAGTACGCCACCCCGTGGCTGCGGCGCACCAGATGGGCCAGGCGCAGGTCGATGCCGGGCACCTGCCGCAGCAGCAGGGCGTGGGAGGCGTCCTTGGAGGAGTCGATCACCACCGGCCGGCCGCTGACCGTGGCGATCGCCCGGTACAGCGGCTCCAGCAGCTCGGCGTAGCGCCGCAGGCGGCGCCGGTGGGCGGGCGCCAGCCGCGGCGCCACGAGCGCGGCCAGGTAGCGGTGCCGGTCCACCCCGTGCTGCAGCGCCTGGACCTGGTCGAGGTCGATGCGGTCCCAGCCGCCGTAGGCCTCCTTGCCGACCTGCGTCCAGAAGGGGCAGGCGCGGAACGGCTCGCCGCAGCCGCAGCGCTCGTTGGCGCGCAGCCCCCGCTCCCACAGGAAGGCCAGCTCGCCGGTCGCGCAGCAGCCGCCGGACTGGCCGAGGACGCGCTCCAGCAGGGTGCTGCCGCTGCGCCCGGTGGCGCCGACATACAGCACGGTGACCGGCCGGGTGGCGGTGGGACGGTCGCTCATGTGGTCCCGGCCTCGACGGTCGGTCGGGCGGCGCCGGGCCGGCGTGCCGGGTCGGGCCGGGGCACGACCTCCTCCTCGCGCATGGCCATCGCGGCGGCGATCATCACGATCACCAGCTGGGCGGGCAGCGCGCCATAGTAGGGCAGCTGCACCAGGCCGATGAACACGGTCACGTGCGCCCAGAAGGCCACCGCGGTGCGGCCCCTCCTGGTGCGCCACAGCGCCCACAGGTACCAGCCGACGTAGAGCGCCGCGCCCGGGTAGCCGTGGGAGAACAGCACCATCCACAGCTGCCCCTGGGTCCCGGCCGAGGGCGCGCCGGGGGTGTGCTCCGACGGCCGCGGGGCGCCGTAGCCGAGGATCGGCGAGGACTTCACCCGGTCGATCGTCTCCAGGTACAGCGCGGCGCGGGTCTGGTTGGTCGCGCTGTTGGCGACCCGCTCCTGGAGCAGGTCCTTGGCCGGCCCGATGGCGAACACCGCCGCGGCCACGCAGGCCACCACGGTGATGCCGATCAGCGGCTTGACCCGGCCGCGGATGGCGTAGCGCAGGGCCGCGTAGAGCAGCCCGGCGCCGAGGCTGAGGAACAGGCCCCGGTTGAGCGACAGCGCCGCCGGGATCATGCCGACCGGCAGCAGCAGGCCGAGCCCCAGCCGGCCGCCCTCCGTGCGGGTCCGCGACATGGCGGTGAACACCATCGGGACCAGCAGCGCGAAGTTCGCGCCCCACTCGTTGGTGTAGGTGAACGGCGCCTGCGGCCGTGGCGCCACCCCGAGGCTGGCGCCGGCGGTCTGGGCGAAGGAGGGATGGACCAGCGCCTTGACGAAGCCGTTGGCGGTCAGGCTCCCCGGCAGCAGCAGCTCGACCGGGGTGGTGAACGAGCCGTCGGGCCTGGCCATGCCGAGGAAGCCGCCGGCCACCACGAACAGCCAGAAGATCGACAGGGTCAGCGCCAGCGTGCGCGGCGGCAGGCGGGTGCGCTGGGTGTTGTAGACGTACAGGAAGACGATCGTGGCGGCGAAGTACAGGCTGGCCCGGTAGGCCCAGCCGATCACCCGCTCGGCGGAGTCGAGCTGGATGCCGGAGCCGAGCATCCAGAGCAGGAAGCCCAGCCAGATGATGAAGCCGGGCGGCATCCGCAGCCGCCCGCGGATCACCAGCGCGCCCAGCATCGGCAGCGCGAGCAGCGGCCAGACCAGCGCGCCGAGCCCGAGCAGCCACCACACCGGGAAGCCCACGAACAACGCCAGCAGCGGCCAGCGCGGCAGTGGCCGCCGCGCGCCGCGCCGCACCGCCGCGGCCCGTCCGGTGGCCATCGCCTACACGCCCCTGCCCACGGAGTGCGCCAGCCGCAGGACCGTCTCGGCGCGCAGCAGCCGTGCGCTGATCGCCAGCGCGAGGTAGCCGCGC
>DASVXQ010000607.1:0-34506 GCA_036392615.1 Actinomycetes bacterium
CCGTCCGGCGGCGCCGCGGCGGCCTCACCGACCACCACGGCCGGGCGGCTGCTGCCCGGCGGCGGCCTGTCGACCGACGTCTCACGCGCGTTCGGCTGGAGTGTGCTGAGCGGCAACGTCACCCTGACGCTGAACCGGATCACCGCCACCGGCGGCGCCACCCACGTGGTCTTCGAGGTCAGCGGGCTGGAGCGCGACTGGACCTTCGGCGGCGTCCAGGGCCTGCAGATGACCGGCACCGGCGGCAGCCCGCTGCTCGCCGCCGCGCCGGGCGAGGCGCTCACCGCCGACGAGCTCCAGGACCTCGGCGGCGGCAGCCAGGCCGGCACCATCGAGCTCTCCAACCGGGTCGACCCCAACGCGGTGGCCAGCGTCTCGGTGGGGCAGGTGATCGCCACCCGCCGCTCGCATGAGCAGCTCCAGGGCTCGCTGCTCGACGCGGAGCTGAAGCGCCGGATGGACTCGTCCTCCCCGCCGAACCAGTTCGACCGGCCGGGCGCCTGCCCCGACTGCAAGCTCGAGGTGCACTGCGTGGACTGCGAGACCGCCAGGGTGGCCGGCTCCACCTACCGCGACGGCCGCGTGGTGGTGCTGCTCTCGCAGGTCGGCAAGGTGGCGCCCGGCGAGGCCCTGGGCGACGCCGACATCCTGGTGTCCACCAACGGGCCCGGCGGGCAGATCGGCTCGTTCGAGTCCTCCACCGAGGGCGGCTCCACGGTGGTCTCCTTCGACGCCAGGGACCTGGCCTCGGCCACGCCGCACAGCCAGCAGCGCATGGGCTTCGACGTCACCGCGTCGGTGATGCGCAGCGAGGTGGTGAACGGGCCGTGGCTGATCGACCGGAACGGCGGCCAGCGATGAGGGGCTGGTGTCCCCGCTGCGACGCGGTCCGCCAGGCCGAGGGCGCCTGCCCGGAGTGCCAGGCGCCGCTGGTCGACCTCGACGAGCGTCCGCCCGCGCCGGCCGCCGTCGCCGAGCGGCGCGAGGCGGCCAGCGAGGTCGCCGGCGAGGTCGAGCAACCGGCCAGGAACCGGCTGCGGGTCGCGCTGGCGGTGGCCGCGGTGGTGCTGGTCGCGCTGGCGTTCGTGGCGGGCCGCAGCACCGGCGGCACGGCCGCGCCGGCGGCGGCACCGGCCAGCACCACCACGACCACCGCGCCGCCGGTCGCCGAGCTCCAGCGCCAGCTCGGCTGGCGCAGCAGGACGGTCGGCGGGGTCAGCGTCGAGGCGGTGTCGATCAGCCGCGCCCCGGTGAACGCCGGCAACGGCGACACCACCGGCGCCGACAACACCGGGCTGCTCACCCTGAAGGTCAACGGCCTCCAGGCGGGCCGGCGGCTGCTGGCGGTCAGCGGTCTGCGGATGGTCGACTCGGGCGGCGGCGTGTTCGCCGAGCCGGACGCCGGCCAGTTCGAGGGCCTCGAGGCCGTCCCGGTGCAGTTCACCCCGCGGGCCGACCGCTACGTCATCGACCTCGGTCCAACCCCGGCGGTCGACACGCTCGACAGCATCGAGCTCGGCGGCCTGCTGCTCTCGGCGACGGCCAGCGACCGCAGCCGGGTGGAGCTGCCCACCGCCGGCGCCTGGCCGGCCCGCCCGCCGACGCGCGCGGTCGAGCCCACCGCCGGCGCCGTCAGCGTGCCGATCTCGCGTGCCGACGGCGGCTCGGACCGGCTGCCGCTGCGGGTCGCCGGCGCCTTCGTCGGCGCCGGGCGCGTGGTGGTGGTGCTGTCCCTCCCGCAGGGCGAGGGCGAGCGCGACTTCGGCGCCCTGCCGGTCACCGCGGACCTGCGCGCCGGCGGGCGCCTGATCTGCTCGCGCCTGAACGCGCTCGCGCCCCGGGGCAGCCAGGTCTCGCCGATGCTGGTGATCGACTGCCCGGCCAGGCCGGCGCCGAGCCTGACGGTGGACCTCGGCGCGGGCATCCAGGCGGTGCAGCTCGGCGGCAAGCTGGCGCACTGACCGCGCCACGAAGGCCCCGAACGTTCTAGTATGCGATCAGTGTCGCAGACTGCCTTGCTTCCAGGAGCGCGTAGATGCCGCCGGTCCCGCCCGAAGAATCCGCTGCGTCCCCCGACCCGCGGCCGTCACCAGGCCGGTTCGAGGACCGGCAGCCGCTGGTGCGGCGGACCATCGTGGCCGACGCGCTGCTGAGCGCGGCCGAGCGGGAGCGGCTCGGCTTCCCGACCGACGAGCGCGAGCCGATCCCGGTGGTGATCGAGCTGAACCTGCGCCACTACGAGGGCCTGAGCGGCGCCCGGCGGCGCTTCGAGGAGCTCTACGCCGGCATCCCGGGCGAGCGGAGCAGCCCGCAGCTGGTCGCCGAGACCTACTACCGCTGTTGGCTCTCGGTCGAGCAGGTCAAGGCCCTGGTGGCCGCCGACATGGCCGACCCGGACCCGGCCCGGACCTCGATCTACCGGATCTGGCCGGACTTCCCGGTCAGCGCGCTGATCGACATGTCCTGCTCGACCGTCAAGGCCGACGCCGCGCGGCGCTCCTACGACGCCGCCGGCCGCAACATCACCTGGGCGGTGATCGACTCCGGCATCGACGCCGGCCACCGGCACTTCGCCACCTACGACACGCTCGGCGGCGACGTCGCCGGGCTGCACCGCGACTTCACCCTGCCGGGCGATCCGGAGCTCGGCAAGGCGCTCGAGGACGGCTTCGGTCACGGCACCCACGTCGCCGGAATCATCGCCGGCGGCCTGCCGGCGCGCATGGCGCCCGGCACCGGCACCCGGGTGGTCGAGCGGGTGGTCGACCCCGGCGGCCCCAACTCCCAGCGGCTCCACGACCGCAAGGTGGACCCCGCGCTGCTGGCCGGCATGGCCCCGCGCGCCAAGCTGATCAGCCTCAGGGCGCTCAACGACAACGGCGGCGGCAACTCGATGGACGTGGTGCGGGCGCTGGAGTACGTCCGCAAGGAGCTGAACGGCTCCGGCAAGCTGCCGCGCGTCCACGGCGTCAACCTCTCGGTCGGCTACGAGTTCGACGCCAAGTGGTTCGCCTGCGGCCAGAGCCCGATCTGCGCCGAGGTGGACCGGCTGGTCCGCTCCGGCGTGGTGGTGGTGGTCGCCGCCGGCAACACCGGCTACGGGTCGCTCAGCTCGATCCAGCGGCAGACCGACGTCGGCCTGACCATGACCATCAACGACCCGGGCAACGCCGAGCTGGCCATCACCGTCGGCGCCACCCACCGCGACATGCCCCACACCTACGGCGTGTCCTACTTCTCGTCCAAGGGCCCGACCGGCGACGGCCGCTCCAAGCCCGACCTGGTCGCCCCCGGCGAGCGGATCACCTCCTGCGCAGCCGGCAAGGCACTGGCCAGCGTCAACCCGGACGGCCCGCCGCCAGACCCCGAGAAGGTCGCCGTCTACGTGGAGGACAGCGGCACCAGCATGGCCGCGCCGCACGTCTCCGGCGCGATCGCGGCCTTCCTCTCGATCCGTCGCGAGTTCATCGGCCAGCCCGAGCGGGTGAAGCGGATCTTCCTCGAGTCCGCCACCTCGCTGGGGCGCGAGCCCTACTTCCAGGGCCACGGGCTGGTCGACCTGATGCGCGCCATCCAGTTGGTCTAGCCGAGCCGAGGTTTCCGGCCCGGAGCGACCGGGCCGCGAGGATGACAGGAGGGGCCACGATGGGGGAGATCGCCGGGCTGCCGTACTGGGAGATCGCCTTCGACGAGCAGGGCCGTCCCAACGCCGCCGACGCCGACGCGCTGACCGCCGGCCTGCCCGCGCAGGGCGTCACCGACCTGATGATGTTCGCCCACGGCTGGAACAACGACCGCGGCCAGGCGACCACCCTGTACCGGCGGTTCTTCGAGCAGGTCCCCGGGCTGCTGCCCGGGGGGGTCGCGCCGGGCCTCGGCTTCGCCGGGGTGATCTGGCCGTCGAAGCGCTGGGCGGACGAGAGCATCCCGGGTGACGGCGGGGGCGGCGCGGCGGGACTCGACGGGGCCGGCGCGGCCCCCAGCGACAAGGCGCTGGTCGCCGACCTGGCCGACGTGTTCACCGCGCCGGAGCAGCGCGCCGCGCTCGACGAGCTCGGCGAGCTGCTGGCCACCCGGCCCGACGACCCGGCCGCGCTGGCGCGCTTCCAGGCGTTGATGGCCGAGCTGTCCCGGGAGCGGGACGCGCGCCCGGCGGGCGAGGACGAGGGCGAGACGGCGCTGCTCAGCGACGAGCCGCAGGCGGTGTTCGGCCGCTTCGCGCAGGCGGTGCCCGCCCCGGCCGGCGAGGGCGGCGCGGCCGGGCTCGGCAGCGCCTTCTCGCGCCTCTGGAACGGCGCCAAGGAGGCGCTGCGCCAGCTCACCTACTTCGAGATGAAGAAGCGCGCCGGGGTGGTGGGGCAGCAGGGCCTTGGCCCGCTGGTCGGCCGGCTGGCGGCGACCGCGCCGGGCCTGCGGGTCCACCTGGTCGGCCACAGCTTCGGCGCCCGACTGGTGTCGTTCAGCCTGGCCGGCCTGCCCGACCCGGGCGCCGGCCGCTCGCCGGTGAAGTCGCTGCTGCTGATCCAGGGGGCCTTCTCGCACTTCGCCTTCGCCGACGCGCTGCCCGACGACCGCCGCCGCGGCGGGGCGCTCAAGGGTATGGCCAGGCGGGTCGACGGGCCGCTGGCGACCACCTTCTCGGTCCACGACCTGGCGGTCGGCAAGCTCTACCCGCTCGCCTCGCTCAGCTCCCACGACGACGCCGCCGGCGTGGCCGACGCGCTGTACCGCTGGGGCGGCATGGGCCACGACGGCGCCCAGGCGGTGCCCGCCACCAAGGTGCCGCTCGGCCCCGCCGGCCAGCCCTACCAGCTCGCGTCCGGGCACTTCACCAACTTCGACGGCGACGCGGTGATCACCGTGGGCGACCCGCCGTCGGGCGCGCACAGCGACATCTTCCACCCCGAGGTCGTCTGGGCGGCGATCAGCGTCGCCGGGCTCGCCAAGGCGCCCTGAGCGCCGGCAACGCGACGGGCCGCGCCAGGCACCAGGCAGGGCGCGGCCCGTACGCTGTGCCGCCTCAGCGGCCGGTGTCGCCTACCACTCGAACTCGCGGTGGCTGGTCGAGGGGTTGCCGGTCGCCGGCCCGGCGGGCGGCCGCGGCGGCTCCACCGGCGCCGACCGGTTGACCACCGGCGCCGCCGGCGCCGCCGTGCTGGCGTCGCCGTTCTCCCGGCGGTTGGGGGCGTCCCGGTTGGGCAGCGAGTCGACCAGCGCCGGCTGGTGCCAGTTCTCGCCGAGCAGCTCGAGCACCGGGCGGAACGAGGGCGTGGCCCGGGCGACGCCCTTGGCCTGCATCAGCTCTTCGATCTCCTCGCCGTGGACCTCGTCCTTCTCGAGCAGCCGCTCGGCCAGCGCGCGCACCGCCGGCTCGTTGCGGCGCAGCAGCTCGACCGCATCGGCCTTGCAGTCGGTCAGCAGCTTGCCGATCCACTCGCGCGCCTGCGGGTTGCCGATGATCGCGGGGATGGGGCCTTCGCCGAACGCGCCGCCGCCGAGCGCGGCGTACGAGATCAGGCTGTCGCCCATGCCGTAGAAGCCGCCCATCGCGGCCGCCAGCAGGGTGGCGTTGCGGAGGTCGGAGCTTGGCCCGCCGCTGATGTCACCGAACCAGATCTCCTCGGCCGCCAGGCCGCCGAGGGCGACGACGATGTCGCGACGCATGTCCTCGCGCAGCTCGGTGTGGCGCTCCTCCAGCGGCGTGCGGTAGACGACGCCCAGCGCGTCGCGGCGCTTGATGATCGAGGCGACCTGGATCTGGTCGTCCAGCTCCAGGACGTAGCCGAGCACCGCGTGGCCGGCCTCGTGGAAGGCGGTCATCTGGCGGTCGCGCGCCGAGGTCTTGGTGGCCTCCTTCAGGCCGATCTCCTCGGTGACCTTGGCGGTCCACAGGTCGGTGAAGTTCAGCTTGTCGCGCCCGTCGATCAGCGCGTAGATCAGCGCCTCGTTCACCAGGTTCTTGATCTGCGCCGGGCTGAACCCGTAGGTGGCGCGTGCCAGCCGGTCGACGTCGATGTGATCGTGCGGGACCTTGTCCAGGTAGTAGTTGAGGATGTCCTCGCGGCCCTCGCCGGTTGGCAGGCCGACGTGCAGCTTGCGGTCGAAGCGGCCCGGGCGCAGCAGGGCGGGGTCGAGCGTGGACGCCTGGTTGGTGGCCCCGATCACCATGAGGTTGTACTGGGGGATCTTGGGCTTGCCGAGGTGCAGGATGCGGCGGACGTGGCGCCAGAGTCCCTTCGGCATGGTCATGCCGTCCATCTGGATCAGCAGCTCGTTGACCAGCATGCCGCCCATGCCCATGCCGTTCATGCCGCCCGGCATGACGAAGCGCAGCGGGCTGGGGGCGGTGGGAGGCGTGGCGGTCATGGTGGTGGAGATGGCCCCGCGCGAGCCGCCCACCGCGTCGAGCTCGTCCAGGAAGATCACCGCGCCGCCGTACTTCTTGGAGAGCCTGCGGGCCTTGCGGAAGAGCGCGGAGATCCGCAGGTTGCCGACGCCCATGAACATGTTGCTGAAGCTGGTGCCGGACGCGTAGACGAACGGCACCTTGGCGGAACCGGCGATCGCCTTGCCGAGCAGCGTCTTGCCGGTCCCGGGGGGCCCTTCGAAGAGGATGCCGTGGGGTGGGTAGCCGCCGGCGTCACGGAACTTCTTGAAGCCCTGGAACAGCGAGAGGGCCTCCTTGGTGGAGGCCACGATCTCCGGCTGGCCGCGCACGTCGTCGAAGGTGACGTCGTACTCGCGGGGGTAGATGACGTAGGTGCGGCCGCGCGACAGGAACCAGAACAAGCCGACGAACTGCACGATCATGAAGGTCATCAGCAGGAGCACGGTCGCCAGCACGCCGACGATCTGGAAGGGCATGGCCTTGGTGACCTTCCAGATGTCGAACGGGGGGGCCAGGGGGTGGTGCGTCTGGATCAGGTACCCGCGGAACTCGGGCGACACCCGTGGGTCCCCGCCGAGGATGTTCCACCAGTCGAAGCCACGGTTCGACCGGTACATCCAGAAGAGGATGGGCAGCGCGATCGCGTAGAGGACCAGCGCCCACAACACCAGCTTGAGTGTCCGCTTCAGCGTGTACCGCAGCACATTGTTCAAGGCAGCCCGCCTTCCTCAAACCCTAGGACCCCTGCGTAGGAGTATAGGCCCGTCCGCGCAACATCCCTACAGGCAGATACCCGGTTGAGCCCTCCGGCATGCGGCGCGCGCGCCGCCCGGCCAGCCGGTCTCGGGCCGGGTCGCTACCATCGTCGGACCGGGTGGGCGCGAAGGGTCGGCGGCCCCTCCAGCCACCCGGGATGGGGTTTACAAGCTGGGCAGGTTCGTCCGATATTGTCGGAGTCCCGCCGCGCGCCGCCACCGGCCCATCCGCTCCGCCGGGGGCGACCGCGGGCGCGCCGTCTCGAGGAGGTCGTTGCCGTAGTGCCTGGCCTTGCGCTCGTCGCTCGTACCGCCTGGGGCGCGGGGGGCGAGCCGGCGCATGGCGGGGGCGGCGGCGCCTTCGGGCAGCGCCGCGACCTGGCCGTGCTGGTGCACGAGGGCTCGATCGCCGCGGTCGTGCCCGCCGCCGAGGTGGGCTCGCTGGCCGCCGACCGGGTGGTCGACCTGGGCGACGTCACCCTGCTGCCCGGCTTCGTCGACTCCCACGTGCACCTGACCGCCACCGGCCTGGGGCTGCACGGCGCCAACCTGCGCGGCGCCCGCTCCGCCGCCGAGCTGCTGGAGCGCGTCAGGTCCGCCGCCGAGCGCTCGCCCACCGGGCTGGTATGGGGCGACGGCTACGACGAGAGCGGCTTCGCCAGCCCCGAGCTGCCCGGCCCCGAGGCGCTGCGCGAGGCGGCCGGCGGCCGCCAGGTCTTCCTCTCGCGGGTCTGTGGCCACCAGGGCCTGGCCACCCTCGAGGTGCTCGCCGAGGCCGGCGCGCTCGAGACGGTCGGCTGCGACCGCGGGCCGGACGGCCAGCCGTCCGGCGTGGTCCGCGACCACGCCAACCACCGCACCCGCCGCCACGCCATCGACCGGCTCGCCGACGCCACCCTGGTGGCCGCCCAGGACCAGGCCCTGGCGCTGGCCGCCCGGCGCGGGGTCGTCTGCGTCCACGAGATGGGCGGCCCGGAGATCGCCAGCCGGCGCGACTTCGAGCTGCTGCTGGGCCGGCTCGACGAGCTGCCGCTGCGGGTGATGCCCTACTGGGGCGCGTTCGAGCTCGACTACGTGCTGGAGCGCGACCTCTCCCAGATCGGCGGCGACCTGTTCCTCGACGGCTCGCTGGGCGCGCGCACCGCCGCCCTGTCCAGCCCCTACAGCGACCGGCCGGAGGCGCTCGGCTCGCTGTACCACGACGACGACGAGCTGACCGAGCTGTACGTGCGGGCCACCCAGGCCGGCATCCAGGTGGGCGTGCACGCCATCGGCGACCGCGCCATCGGGCAGGCGCTGCGCTGCGCCCGCCGGGCGGTGCGCGCCGTGGGGCGCGCGGCCTTCGCCGCCTGCCGGCACCGCATCGAGCACGCCGAGCTGCTCGGCCTCGACGGCGCCGACCGCATGGCCGAGCTGGGCCTGGCCGCCGGCGTGCAGCCGGCCTTCGACGCCGCCTGGGGCGGGCCCGGCGGCATGTACGAGCAGCGCCTCGGCTCCCGCCGGGCCAAGAGCATGAACCTGTTCGCCGAGCTGTGGCGGCGCGGCGTGCCGATGGGCGGCTCCTCGGACTCCAACGTCACCCCGCTCAACCCCTGGCACGGCGTGGCCGCCGCCGTCCACCACCACCGGCCGTCGCAGCGGCTCGGCCTGCCGGTGGCGCTGGAGCTGTTCACCCTCGGCAACCGCGTGCTGGCCAGGCAGGAGCGCACCACCGGCCGCATCCAGCCGGGGCAGCGTGCCGACCTGACCGCCTTCCCCGGCGACGTGCTGGCCACCGACCCGGGCAAGCTGGAGCAGGTCGACGCGGTGTTCACCATGGTCGGCGGCCGCCTGGCCCACGGTCCGGAGGAGCTCGCCGTGGAGGTCGCGGCGAGCTTCGGCGGCTAGACTCGACCTCGGGCCGGTTCGGGGCGCCGTGGCGCGCCGCGCTGCCCGCCGGGACTCGTCGTCAGGCTGAACGAGCGGTACCCAATGAAGGGAGCAACACATGGCCAAGTTCCGCGTCACCTACGCCACCCTCTCCGCCGACAACGAGGAGCTGCACGCCGCCTACGAGCAGGGCATCGCCACCGCGCGCTCGTGGCTCGGCCAGACCTTCCCGACCTATGTGAACGGCGAGGCGCGCGACGACGGCCAGACCTTCCGCCTGGCGAGCCCCAACGACCACGGCCTCGAGCTGGCCAGCTTCCACGCCGCCACCGAGCGTGACGTCGACGACGCCGTCAAGGCGGCCCGCGCGGCCGCCCCGGCCTGGGCGGGGACCCCGTGGCGCGAGCGGGTCGCGCTGCTGCGGCGCGCCGCCGACGTGATCAGCGAGCGCTCCAACGAGCTGGCAGCGCTGATGACCATCGAGGTTGGCAAGAACCGCCTCGAGGCGCTCGGCGACGTGGAGGAGGCCGCCGACCTGATCCGCTACTACTGCGACCAGGTCGAGGCCAACGACGGCTTCGACCACAAGATGAACCAGCTCTCCCAGAACGAGCACACCCGCAGCGTGCTGCGCCCCTACGGCGTCTGGGCGGTGATCAGCCCGTTCAACTTCCCGATGGCGCTGGCCGCCGGCCCCTCCGGCGCCGCGCTGGTGGCCGGCAACACGGTGCTGTTCAAGCCGTCGCCGCAGGGCTCCTTCACCGGCGCCAAGCTGTACGAGTGCCTGATGGACGCGGGCGTGCCGGCGGGCGTGTTCCAGTACCTGCCCGGCGGGGACGAGGTCGGCGCGGCGGTGGTCCGCCACCCGGGCGTCGACGGGCTCACCTTCACCGGCTCGTACGCCGTCGGCATGCGGATCTACAAGTCGTTCGGCAACGACTACCCCAAGCCGACGGTCATCGAGATGGGCGGCAAGAACCCCACCGTGGTCTCGGCCAAGGCCGACCTCGACCTGGCCGCCGAGGGCGTCGCGCGCTCGGCGTTCGGCTACTCCGGGCAGAAGTGCTCGGCCTGCTCGCGGGTCTACGTCGAGCGGCCGGCGCTGGAGGAGTTCCAGGCCAGGATGGTCGAGCGGGCCCGCGCGGTGGTGGTCGGCGACCCGCTCGAGCGGCCCGTCTTCATGGGCCCGGTGATCGACCAGGACGCGGTCGACCGCTACCGCCAGGCGGTCGAGGAGGCCGCCAAGGAGGGCCGCGTGCTGGCCGGCGGCGAGCTGCTCGGCGGCAGCGGCGACCTGCCCGAGGGCAACTACGTCGCCCCGACCGTGGTCGCCGACCTGCCGGCCGACCACCGCCTGTTCAAGGACGAGCTGTTCGTCCCGCTCGTGGCCGTCGCCGGCGTGGACTCGCTCGACCAGGGCTTCGAGCTGGCCAACGACACCGAGTACGGCCTGACGGCCGGGTTCTACTCCGCCGACGACGACGAGACCCAGCGATTCCTCGACAAGGTCCAGGCCGGCGTGGTCTACGTCAACCGCCGGGCGGGCGCCACCACCGGCGCCTGGCCGGGCGTGCAGCCGTTCGGCGGCTGGAAGGGCTCGGGCAGCACCGGCCGGGCCGGCGGCGGCCTCTACTACGTGCAGCAGTTCATGCGCGAGCAGTCCCAGACGGTGATCAAGTGAGCCGCTCGACCACCGCCCCGGGCGGGACGGCCGCGTCGTTCCCGCCCGGGGCCCCGGCGGGGGCCGCCGACCGTCCAGGCGCCTGGCTGGAATCCGGCCGGCCCGTGCCCGACCTGGTCACCGACGTCCCCGGCCCGCAAGGGCGCCGCGTGCTAGAGCGCGACGGCCGGGTCACCAGCCCCTCGTTGCCGCGCGCCTACCAGCTGGTTCCCCGGCGCGGCTTCGGCGCGGTGGTGGAGGACGTCGACGGCAACCTGTTCCTGGACGCCAACGCGGGCATCGCGGTCGCCTCCACCGGGCATGCCCACCCCAGGGTGGTGGAGGCCGTCCGGCGCCAGGCCGGCGAGCTGCTGCACTACTCGGCCAGCGATTTCTACCTGCCGATCTACTCCGAGCTGTGCGAGGCGCTGGCGGCCACCGCGCCGATGCCCGGGCCCGTGCGGGTCTTCCTGACCAATTCCGGCACCGAGGCGGTCGAGGGCGCCGTCAAGCTGGCCAGGGCGGCGACCGGCCGCCAGTACGTGATCAGCTTCTTCGGCGCGTTCCACGGGCGCACCTACGGCTCGGTCAGCCTGACGGCCTCCAAGGCCAGGTACCACAAGGGCTTCGGGCCGCTGCTGCCGGGCGTGCTGCACGCGCCCTATGGCTACTGCCACCGCTGTCCGATCAACCTGTCCTACCCCGGGTGCGAGCTGGCCACGGTCGACTACCTGGAGCAGACGCTGTTCCGCTACGAGGTCGACCCGTCCGAGGTGGCCGCGGTGATCGTCGAGCCGGTGCTGGGCGAGGGCGGCTACGTGGTGCCGCCGCCCGGCTGGCTGGCCAAGCTGGCCGAGACCTGCCGGCGCCACGGGATCCTGCTGATCGCCGACGAGGTCCAGTCCGGCGCCGGCCGCACCGGCAGGATGTGGGCGATCGAGCACAGCGGCGTCGAACCGGACGTGGTCTGCTCGGCCAAGGGGATCGCCTCCGGCCTGCCGCTGGGCGCCTTCATGGCCAGGGCCGAGCTGATGACCTGGTCGGCTGGCGCGCACGGCTCGACCTACGGCGGCAGTCCGGTGCCCTGCGCCGCCGGCCTGGCCACCCTCGAGGTGCTGCGCGACGAGCGGCTGCTGGAGAACGCCGGCGAGCAGGGCGCCTACCTGATGGACGGCCTGCGCAAGCTCCAGGCGCGCACGCCCTGGCTGCTGGAGGACGTCCGCGGGCTGGGCCTGATGATCGGCCTGGAGTTCCCCAGCGCGCACGTCGCCGAGGAGGTGCAGAACGCCGCCTTCCGGCGGGGCCTGCTGGTGCTCGAGGCGGGGGAGAGCGCGGTGCGGCTCTCGCCGCCGCTGGTGATCGACCGCGACCAGTGCGAGACCGCGCTCAGGCTGCTCGCCGAGGCGCTCGAAGAGGTCGAGACGTCCTCCGAGGACCTCCGGCCGTGACCGGCGGGAACGGCAAGGTCGCCGGCATGCGGGAGGCGGTCGCCGAGCTGGTCCACGACGGCGACACCGTGGCCATCGAGGGCTTCACCCACCTGATCTCGTTCGCCGCCGGCCACGAGATCATCCGCCAGCGCCGCCGCGACCTGGTGCTCTGCCGGCTCACGCCGGACGTGATCTACGACCAGATGGTCGCCGCCGGGGTGGCCCGCAAGCTGGTCTTCTCCTGGATGGGCAACCCCGGCGCCGGCTCGCTGCACGCCATCCGGCGACGCGTCGAGCGCGCCGACCCGGAGCCGCTCGAGGTCGAGGAGTACAGCCACTTCGGCATGGTGGGCCGCTACACCGCCGGCGCCGCCAACCTGCCGTTCTTCCCGCTGCGGTCCTACTACGAGACCGACCTGCCCGAGGTGAACCCCAACATCCGGCGGGTCGCCTCGCCGTTCGGCGACGAGGTGGTCTACGCGGTGCCGCCGCTGCGCCCGGACGTGACCATCGTCCACGCGCAGCGCGCCGACCAGTTCGGCAACACCCAGGTCTGGGGCCTGCTCGGCTGTCAGCGGGAGGCGGCCTTCGCCGCCCGGCGGGTGATCGTGGTGGTCGAGGAGCTGGTCGACACCGCGGTGGTGCGCGCCGACCCCAACCGCACGCTGATCCCGGGGCTCAAGGTGGACGCGGTGGTGGTCTGCCCCGGCGGCGCGCACCCGTCGTTCGCGCAGGGCTACTACGACCGCGACAACCGCTTCTACCTCGACTGGGAGCCGATCAGCCGCGACCCGGAGCGGCTGGAGGCGTGGCTGGAGGAGTGGGTCCACGGCACCGCCGACCACGCCGCCTACCTGGAGAAGCTCGGCGAGGCCCGCTGGAAGGAGCTGCGCCCCTCCCCGGCCCTGTCCGGCAGCGTCGACTACGGGGAGTACACGTGAGCGCCGCGAGCCCCGGCTGGTCGCGCTCGGAGATGCTGGTGGTCGCCGGCGCCAGGGCGCTGGCCGGCCGGCGGGCCTGCTTCGTCGGCATCGGCCTGCCCAACATCGCGGTCGCGCTGGCGCGCCACACGGTCGCGCCGGAGATCGAGCTGATCTACGAGTCGGGGGTCTACGGCTCGCGGCCGGCGCGCCTGCCGCTGTCGATCGGCGACCCGTGCCTGGTCACCGGCGCGACCTCGGTGATGAGCATGGTCGAGCTGTTCCAGTACTTCCTCCAGGGCGGCCTGGTCGACGTCGGCTTCCTGGGAGCGGCCCAGCTCGACCGGCACGGCAACATCAACACCACGGTGATCGGCGACTACCGGCGGCCGAAGGTGCGCCTGCCCGGCTCCGGCGGCGCCTGCGAGATCGCCATCAACGCGCGCGAGGTGTTCATCCTGATGCGCCAGTCGTCGCGCTCGTTCGTCGAGCGGATCGACTTCCGCACCAGCCCCGGCAACCTCGGCGGCACCGCCAGCCGCGCCGCCCAGGGCTGGCAAGGCAAGGGCCCGTCGGTGGTGGTGACCGACCTCGGCAGCTACGACTTCGACCCGGAGACCGGCGAGATGCGCCTGGTCGCCGTCCATCCCGGCGTGTCGCTCGACGACGTCCGCGCCGCCACCGGCTGGGACCTGCGCGTCGCCGACGGCCTCCAGACCACCCCGGCGCCCACCGACGAGGAGCTCCGCCTCATCCGCGAGGAGCTCGACCCCCAGGGGACCTACGTCCGGTGAGCGGCCCGCGGCCCTCCGCCCAGTCCCCGCAGCTCACGCCGGTGACCGCCGGGCACGTGTTCGGGCGGGGGGCGGAGCTGCCGCGGATCGCCAGGGGACGCGGCTGCGAGCTGTGGGACGCGCGGGGGCGCCGCTACCTGGACGCGGCCGGGGGCGCCGTGGTGGTGGGCATCGGCCACGGGGTCGAGGCGGTCGCCGAGGCGATCCGGGCGCAGGCCGCCGAGGTCGCCTACGCGCACGGCACGACGTTCTCCTCGGACGCGCTGGAGGCCTACGCGGACGAGCTGGCGGCGGTCGTGCCGGTGGACGACCCGCGCGTCTACCCGGTCTCGGGCGGCAGCGAGGCGGTCGAGACCGCGCTCAAGATGGCCCGCGCCTACCACCTGGCCAGGGGAGAGGACCGCCAGGTGGTGATCGGCCGCCGGGGCTCCTACCACGGCAACACCCTGGCAGCCCTGGACGTCGGCGGCCGCGACCCGCTGCGCGCCCCGTACCTGCCCTGGCTGGGCCGCGCGCAGCACACCCTGGCCGCCTACGAGTACCGCTGTCCGTTCCCCGACACCCATCCCGACGGCTGCGGCCGGCGCTACGCCGAGGCGCTGGAGCGGCTGATCGTCGAGACCGGCCCGCGGCGCGTGGCCGCCTTCGTCGCCGAGCCGGTCGCCGGCGCGGCGCTGGCCGCCGCCGTGCCGCCGGACGACTACTGGCCCAGTGTGGCCGAGGTCTGCCGCCGCCACGGCGTGCTGCTGGTGGCCGACGAGGTGATGACCGGCTTCGGCCGCACCGGCCGCTGGTTCGGCGGCGACCACTGGGAGCTGCGGCCCGACATCCTGGTCGCCGCCAAGGGCGCCGCCTCCGGCTACTGGCCGCTCGGCCTGGCGGTCGCCAGCGGCCCGGTGTTCGAGGCGATCGCGGCGCGCGGCTTCACCCACGGGTTCACCTACTCGCACCACGTGGTCGGCGCGGCGGCCGGCCGCGCCGTGCTGCGGTTCCTGCGCGACCAGGACCTCCCGGCGGCCGCCGAGGCCCAGGGCAAGCGGCTCAAGGCCGGGCTCCAGGCGCGCCTCGACGGCCATCCCGCGGTCGGCGACGTCCGCGGCCTCGGGCTGCTGGTTGGCGTCGAGCTGGTCGCCGACCGCGCGGCGCGGACCCCGTTCGCCCGCGCCGAGCGGGTCACCGAGCGCGTGGTGGCCGCCGCGCGCGAGCGCGGCCTGCTGGTCTACTCCTCGACCGGCCACGCCGGCGGCGACGGCGACCTGCTGCTGCTCGGCCCGCCGCTGGTGATCAGCGGCGCGGAGGTCGACGAGGTGGTCGAAACGCTGGGCGAGGCGATCGGCGCGGTGCTGCCAGCGCGCTGACCGGCCGGCCGGGGTGTGGACAGCGCCTGTCGAGCTGACCGGATGGTGCGTTACGCTCTGGAGCACCGAGCAGGGAGCTGCGAGATGGTGGGAGAGCGGGCGCCGCAGGCGCCGCGTCGCGGCACGCGCCGGGGGCCGTCGTCGTCCGGGCGGCCGTCCTGGCGTCGCATGCGCTGGTCGCCAGGGGCTGGCGCCCCGGCTGTCGCCCGCTGGCTGCCGCCGCTCGTGGCGGCGGTGATGCTGCTCGCGCTGGTCGCCGTCGGCAGCCTGCGCCGCCCGCCCGGGTCGGACGCGGGCACGCCGCGCTTCCCGTCCGCGCTGCTCCAGTCGCTCGGCCTGCTGGCGGCCATGGCCGCGCTGTTCGCGCTCGTCCTGGCGGTCTGGACGATGCTGCCCGGCACCAGCAAGCTTCCGCAGCGGCGGCGCCACCCGCTGTTCATGCCGATGGTGCTGCTCGGCACGGTGCTGCTGCTGGCGCTGCTGCGCCGGCTGGGATGGCTGGACCGGCTCGGCTTCGTGCACCTGCACCAGCCGCCCGTGCCGACCAGTCCCGGAGGCGCCGCCACCGGCCCGCAGGGGCAGCTCGCCGGCGGCGAGCCGGGCTGGGTGGCCTTCGTGGTGGTCGGGCTGCTGCTCGCCGGCCTGGCCGCGGCGATCCTGGTGCGCGGCGAGCTCGCCCGCCGCCGCAGGGCCGCGCTGGCGGCCCCGAACCAGCGGCTCGTCGAGCTGCTCGAGGTCACCCTGACCGACCTCGAGGACGAGCGCGACCCGCGGCGGGCGGTGATCGCCGCGTGGGTCCGGATGGAGCGCGGCTTCGCCGCCGCGGGCCTGCCGCGCCGCGCCGCCGAGGCACCGCTCGAGTACGTGGCGCGCGTGCTCCAGGAGGCGAACGTGCGGCCCGCCTCGATCGAGCGGCTGGCCGAGCTGTTCGAGCGGGCCAAGTTCAGCCAGCACCCCATCGACGAGGGGATGCGCGCGGCCGCCATCGAGGCGGTCACCACGATCCGCGCCGAGCTCGACACCGAGCTGGCCCGCGCCGCCGAGGAGGCCCACGCCGGGTGGCGGGCCGGCGACCGCGACCTGGCCGAGCGCAGCGGGATGGCGGGCCGCCGATGACCGTCTCGCTGATCCGCGGCGGCGTGGTCGTGCTGCTGGCGACCCTGGCGCTGGTGGCCGGGCTGGAGCTGGCGCCGGCGCGGCGCGCGCTGGTCGTCTCGCTCTACCTGCTGGTGCTCGGCGCGGTGGCGCTGCGCCTGCTGGTGCGGCTGGTGCAGCTCGCCCACCCGCCGGCGCCGCCGTCGGAGCTCGACGCCGCGCTGAACCGCCGGCGGCCGCGCCAGCCGCCGCCCGCCGAGCTGGAGTCGCTCGCCCGGATGCTGGCGCTGGCCAGCGTGAGCGGCGTCTACGTCCACAACCGGCTGCGGCCGGAGCTGCGGGCGATCGCCAGGGAGCTGCTGTTCTCGCGGCAGGGGATCGACCTGGACGCCGAGCCGGCCGCCGCCCGGGCGGCCCTCGGGCCGACCGTCTGGGACCTGCTGCGGCCGGAGCGCGAGGAACCAGAGGGCTACGAGGCGGCCGGGCTGCCGCCGGCGGTGCTCGCCAGGGTGGTCGCCGATCTCGAGGGGGTGGCGCAGCGGTGAGCGGGGCGGTCGCCGGGCCCGCCGGGGACGCCGATGGCGCCCTGTCGCTCGGGCTCGACCAGGTCTGCTCGCTCGCCCGCGAGCTGCTCGACCAGGTCGAGCGGGCGGTGGTCGGCAAGCGCGACGCGCTCGAGCTGGTGCTGCTCGGACTGCTGGCCGACGGGCACGTGCTGCTCGACGACTTCCCCGGCCTCGCCAAGACGCTGATCGCCCGCTCGTTCGCGCAGGTGACCCGGCTGGGCTTCTCGCGGGTGCAGTTCACCCCGGACCTGATGCCCTCCGACGTGACCGGCTCGTCGATCTACAACCAGCGCCTGGCCGACTTCGAGTTCCGGCCCGGGCCGGTGTTCACCAACCTGCTGCTGGGCGACGAGATCAACCGGTCGCCGCCCAAGACCCAGGCCGCCCTGCTCGAGGCGATGCAGGAGCGCCAGGTCACCATCGATGGCGAGACCTACCGGCTCGAGCGGCCGTTCCTGGTGATCGCCACCCAGAACCCGATCGAGTACGAGGGCACCTATCCGCTGCCCGAGGCGCAGCTCGACCGCTTCCTGCTGCGCCTCCAGGTGGGCTACCCCTCGCCCGAGGCCGAGTGGGAGATGGTCGCAAGGCGGGTGGAGCGCCGCGCCGACGAGATCGAGCTGGAGCCGGTCGCCAACGCCGCCCAGGTGGTGGCCGCCCAGCGGGCGATCGAGCAGGTCCACGTCGCCTCCAGCGTGGGCCGCTACATGGTCGAGCTGGTCGGCGCCACCCGCTCCAGCCCGCGCGTCCAGGTCGGCGCCAGCCCGCGCGGCACGCTGGCGCTGCTCAAGTTGGCGCGAGCCAAGGCGGCGGTGGCCGGGCGGGACTTCGTCACCCCCGAGGACGTCAAGGCGGTGGCCGTCCCGGCGCTGGCGCACCGGCTGATCCTGCGTCCGGAGCTGTGGGTCCGGCGGGTGCGCACCGAGGAGGTCGTGCGCGAGCTGCTCGACCAGGTCCCCACGCCGCCACCCGAGGAAGCCGCCGCCAGGCGACGGTGAGCAGCCGGTGATCCCGCCAGCGCCCAACCCTCCGCCGGCCCGGCCGAGCCCGCCAGCGGCCGACGCTCCGGCGCCGGCCCGGCGGCCGTCGCCGAAGCTCGGCGTCTACACCGGGCTGGCCGCGACCCTGCTGCTGGCCGGCCTGGCGCTGGGGCGGCCGGAGCTGGTGGCCATCGGCGCGCCCATGGCGCTGCTGGTGATCGCCGGGCTGGCGACGGCGCGCGAGCCGCGCGTCGGCCTGGAGGTGGCGGTCGACCGGGAGCGCGCGGTCGAGGGCGACGAGGCGGTGCTGACACTGACCCTCCGGTCGGCCGCACCGGTGGCCCGCCTAGAGCTGCTGCCGCTGGTGCCCGACCGGCTCAGCCTGCCCGGCCAGCCGTGCGCCCGCTCGATCCGCCTTGCCGGCGGCCAGCCCGAGCGGGTCGAGCTGCGGCTGCGCTGCGACCGCTGGGGCGCGCACCCGCTCGGCGCCGTCCACCTGCGGGCCCACGACCCGCTGCGCCTGTTCGCCTGGGAGTGGCAGGCCAGGCCGAGCCACACCTTGATCGTCTATCCCGAGCCGGCGCGCCTGCGGGCGCTGGTGCGGCCCTTCGAGACCCAGGCGTTCACCGGCAACCAGGTGTCCCGCCAGCGCGGCGACGGCATCGAGTTCGCCGACGTGCGGCCGTTCCTGCCGGGGGACCGGGCCCGCTCGATCAACTGGCGCGCCACCGCCCGGCGGGGCGTGCCCTGGGTCAACGAGCGGCACCCCGAGCGCAACACCGACGTGGTGCTGTTCCTCGACAGCTTCGTCGACCTGCGGGTGGCCGGCCCGAGCACGCTCGACCGGGCCGTCTCCGCAGCCGCCTCGCTGGCCAGCGCCTACCTGGCCAGGCGCGACCGCGTCGGGCTGGTGAGCTTCGGCGGGGTGGTCCGCTGGCTCCAGCCGGGCACCGGGCAGGCGATGCTCTACCGCCTGCTGGACACCCTGATGGAGACGCAGATCTTCGCGACCGTCGGCTGGCGCGGCATCCGCCACCTGCCGGCGCGCACGCTGCCGCCCAAGGCGCTGATCGTCGCGCTCACCCCGCTGCTCGACGAGCGGGGGGTGACCGCCCTGTTCGACCTGCTGGCGCGCGGCTACGACCTGGCGATCGTGGACGTCTCGCCGCTGATCGGCGCGACCGGCCGGGGAGCGCTGGCGGCGGAGCGGGCGCGGTCGTGGGAGCTGCTGGGCGACGGCGGCTGGCGGGGGCGCGAGCGGGCGCGGCGGACGGCGCAGGCGGCCGCGCTCGCCGAGCGGTTGTGGGCGCTCAAACGGGAAGCCCTGCGCCACCGCTACCAGGAGCTCGGCGCCGCGGTGGTCGAGTGGCGCGCCGGCACCGAGCTGGAGCAGGTGATCTACGAGGTGGAGCTGTGCAGGCGCCGGGTCGCGCCAACACCCGGCTAGCGGCCGGCGCCGGCACGGTCGCGCTGGCGGTGGTGCTGGCGCTGGCGCCGCTGGCGGCCACCCGAGCGCCCCGCGCCCCGCTCGCCTGGCTCGGCGCGATCGCCGTGCTGCTGGCCGCCGCCGCCGCCTGGCGGATCGTCCCGCTCGCCGGCGTCGCCGTGGCGATCCTGGCCACCGAGTACGGCCTGTCGCTCTACCACCAGCCGGGTCCGGTCGACGCCCGCGCGCCGCTGTTCGCCGCCGGCCTGCTGCTGCTGGTGGAGCTCGCCTACTGGTCGGCCGGCGAATCCCACCGCCTGATGCGCGACCGCCGCGACGTCATCGGCTTCCGCCTCGCCGTGCTCGCCGTCCTCGCGCTCGCCGCCGTCACCCTCGGCGCGCTCGTCCTGCTCGCCGCGCAACTCCCCCTCGCCGGCCCGGTCGCCCGCCTCACCCTCGGCGTCGCCGCCGCCAGCACCGTGCTCGCCCTCATCGCCCTCCTCAGCCGCCGCCCCCGCGAGCCTTCCTGACCGTCCCCGCGACAGGCGCGCCCCCCGCTGACCGGGCGGTCTTGGCCGGCGAAGTCGATGCTCGATAATCAGGAACTTATGTTGCACGCACCGTGAGCCACGGGCGGGAGATCGGCACCGGGCTGCTCCGGGAGGGGCTGGCGGCTGCCGGGGGATGACCGGCACGCTGGTGTACTCCGAGACCTTCTGGACGCTGGACTGCGTGGGGCTGCGCGACCCTGATGCCTGACGCGGCCGCGAGCGCCGCGCCGTCAGCCGTCAGCGTCAGCCCGTCAGGTGGTCAGGGGCCCTGGCGGCGCGGGGCGCCCTGCGCGGACCGCGACCGGCTGCCGGCGCGGCGGCGGATCTCGTCGCGGGCCGCGACGAAGTGGCCGCGGAACCAGTGGAGCAGGCGCTTGGCCCAGTCGAACTCGGTCGACAGCAGCGCCAGCCCGGCGAAGATCGCGGCGATGCCGGGGCCGGGCGTGACCAGCATGATCAGCCCGGCCGCGATCAGCGCCAGGCCGACCACCAGGACGACCACGCGCCACGCGTGGCGCCCGATGCGGTGCAGGATGGGCGCCATCATGCCTCCGGTGTTCGGGTTCGCGGAACCGGCTCGGACCAGGAGGCCGGTGGCGCCGGCTCCGGCGGGGGAGCTGTCGGGGGCGCCACCGGCCCGTATGGGCCCGCGGGGTGGTCACCGCGGGGGATGCCGCGGCCGAGCGCGATGGCGCGCTCGAGGTCGGTCGGCGTGATGATTCCGACCAACCGGGCCTGGTCGAGCACCAGCGCGATGCTCTGCCGAGACATGGTCAGCCTGGCAGCGACCTCGACCGCGGACGTTTCGGGCTGGACCGTCACGGCGCGCTCGAGCGGGAGCGCGAGCTGGCCGACGCGGATCGCCTCGCGCCGCTCGGGCGGGACGCGCCGCAGGACGTCCAGGGTGATCAGGCCGGACAGCCGGCCGTCGAACTCCTGCACGGGGAAGGCGGTGTGCGGGTGGGCGACCGCGAAGCGCCGCAGGAAGGCGTCGACGGTGAACCAGGCCGGCCCGACGGTGGGCTCGGTCTGCATCACCTCGTCGGCACGCCGGTCGCCGAGGGTCAGCCGCAGGGCGGCGACCTGGCCCTCGCTGCGGGCGGCGCCGAGCACGAACCAGCCGATCAGCGAGGTCCACAGCCCGCCGGCGTTGCCGGCGAGGAGGAAGCCGAGCGCGCCCAGCGCGATCAGCAGGCCGCCGACGCCCTGGCCGACCCGCGCGGCGGTGAGCGCCGCCCTGGTGCGGTCGCCGCGCAGCCGCCACAGCACGGCGTGCAGCACGCGGCCGCCGTCCAGCGGCGAGCCGGGGATGAGGTTGAACACCGCCAGCGTGGCGTTCATCACGCCGAGCCACAGCACGGTCCCGGCGACCAGGTCGCCGGCGCCGAGCCGGCCCAGCAGCAGCCCGATGCCCCAGAAGACCGCCCCGAGCGCCAGGCTGATCAGCGGCCCGATGCCGGCGACCAGCAGCTGGAGCCTGGGGGTCGGCAGCTCGCCGCGGATGCGCGCGACGCCGCCGAACAGCCAGAAGGTGATCTCCTCGACCTCGACGCCGGCGGTCCGTCTGGCGGCGATGGCGTGGCTGAGCTCGTGCAGCACCAGCGAGCCGAGGAAGGCGCCGGCCGCCGCGAGCGCGGCGATCCAGTACGCCTGCGTGGAGTGGCCGGGGAACCCGGAGGGCAGGACCCGCGAGGCGAGCGACCAGGCCACCAGGCCCAGGACGATCAGGACACTCCAGTCGAAGCCAATCCGGAAGCCACCGATGGTGAACCTGGTGGCCCGGTTTCCGTGCATCTGCTGCCTCCCTCGGCTGCGCCGTGACGTGGTCCGCAACCGAAGGTCTCTCCCACTCCGCGGGAGCGCGGAGCCGATGCACCGGGCAGACGCCGTGATGACGGTGCCACCGAATCGGGATACTCCCCCTCGTCGACGCAAGGGTATGCCTGGTGGCGTCAAGTGGATGTAAAGCAGGCGACCCTCGCCCTGTATGCTCACTATTCCGGGACGCGCTTGGTCTGCGATCGTCACGAGAACCGCATGATTCGGTCGGATGGTCCGCGACGGTGCGGAAGGGAGGTCCGGTACATGGCGGCGTCGGAGTGCTGGAACCCGAAGGCGGAGACCGCGAGCCGCGACGAGCTCGCCGCCCTGCAGCTCGTCAAGCTGCGCCGGCTGTGCGAGTGGGCTGCCGCGCGCAGCCCCTGGTACCGCGAGTCGTTCCGCCAGGCCGGCTTCGAGCCGGAGCAGCTGAAGACCTTGGACGACCTCCGCAGGATCCCGATGCTGACCCGCGACCAGTGGATGGCCTCGCAGGCGGAGGCACCGCCGTTCGGCCGGCTGCCGGTGGCTGGGCCGGAGGCGGCGATTCGCTACCACACCACCTCCGGCACCACCGGCCGGGAGCCGCTGCGCGCGCTCGACAGCGCCAAGGACTGGGCCTGGCAGGCGGAGATGTGGTGCTACGGCCTGTGGGGCTTTGGCGTGCGGCCGGCCGACGTGGCCTACGTGGCCTTCGGCTACGGCTCGTTCATCGGCTTCTGGGGCCTGCACTACGGGCTCGAGAAGATCGGCACGCTGAACATCCCCGGCGGCGCGCAGACCACCGAGAGCCGGGTGAAGCAGATCGTCAACTTCGGCGCGACCGTGGTCGCCTCCACGCCCACCTATGCGTTGCGGCTCGCCCAGGAGGCCGAGCGGCTGGGGATCGACCTGGCGGACAGCCCGGTCGAGCGGCTGATCCTCTCTGGCGAGCCGGCTGGCTCGATCCCGCAGACCAAGGGACTGATCGAGCGGCTGTGGGGCGCCAAGGCCGGCGACACCGCCGGGATGACGGAGATCGGCACGATCATGATCTTCGAGTGCTCCCACCAGCCGGGCGGCACCCACATCATCGAGGACCACTTCATCGAGGAGGTGGTCGACCCGGCCAGCGGCGAGCCGGTCGGCTACGGCGAGCAGGGCGAGCGGGTGGTGACCTCGTTCGGCCGCGGGATCATGCCGCTGCTGCGCTACCGCACCGCCGACCTGGTCTGCAAGGTGCCGGCCTCGCGCTGCACCTGTGGACGCAGCTTCGACCTCTACGAGGGCGGCATCCTCGGCCGGGTGGACGACATGAAGCTGGTGCGCGGCACCAACGTCTATCCACGGGCGGTCGAGGGCGTGGTGCGCGAGTTCCCCATGGTGGAGGAGTTCCAGCTGCTGCTCACCCGCGACGCGGCCATGCTCGACCGGATCGCGCTGCGTGTGGAGCTGCCGCCCGATGCCGGCGACGACACCTGGCCGGAGATCCGCGACGCGCTCGCCAAGGCGCTCGCCGAGGCGCACGAGGGCCTGCGCTTCGAGGTGGAGCGCGCCGCCCCCGGCGAGCTGCCCCGCTTCGAGCTGAAGGCCCGCCGCACGGTCGACCAGCGCGACCAGCCGATTGGAGCATGAGCCATGCAGCCATCCACCGATCTGCTCGGTCGCCCGCTCACGCCGGTCGAGACCGAGCTGCTCGACCTCTACCACCGGCTGAAGGCCCTGCTGGAGCGGGACGACCTCGAGCCATGCGCCCGCGCGGCCGTCCGCAACGCCCTGGCGGCGCTGTGGAACGGCGTGAACGACCTCGCGCTGGAGCACGAGCAGCTGATCGACCTCGGCGTCTGACCGCTACCGCCCGGCCGCGCGCAGGCAGCGCAGGGCGTTCAGGGTGATCATCTCGTTGGGGCCGTCGCGGCCCCAGTCGACCACCTCGAGCGGCCCGCTGCCCCGGCCGTCGTAGCGCCACCAACAGCCGCCCGGCCGCCAGCGGCCGTCGGGCAGGCGCCGCTGCTCCAGCACGTCCAGCGCGTCGGCGGCGCGGGGATCGCCGGCCAGGCCCATCCGCGACAGCACAAGCAGCGCCTGGAGCACGTCGTAGCGCCAGTAGGGCGGGTAGTGCGGCGCCAGCCAGCGGCGGTCGATCACCTCGCCGGTGCGCAGCGAGCGGAACAGGCGGTGCTCCAGGAACAGCTCGGCGGCGCGCCCGGCGGCCCGGCGTGCCCAGCCGGCGCCGGTGGCGGCCGCGTACTCGTGCAGGCCCCAGGCGGCCGGCAGGGTCTCGTGGAAGGAGGAGCGCCGCCCGCTGGCGCGCTGGTCGCAGTTCCAGCCGCCGTCGGGCCACTGCCAGCCGACCAGCGAGCGGGCGAGCAGCTCGGCGCGCGGGTCGCCGGCCAGGCCGAGCCGGCAGCAGGCGCCCAGCCCGTTGCCCTCCAGCGAGGCGCAGCGCCGCGTCAACCCGTCGATCACCTTGCCGCCGCGCAGGCGCCGCGGGGCGGCGAGCCAGCTCAGCACCCGCTCGGCCACGACGGCCACGCGCGGGTCGCCGCCCGGCACGCCCAGCTCGGCCAGGGACACCAGCCGCCAGTGCGCGCCACCCCACTTGCGGTAGGGGTGGCCGCCGAAGCCGCCGTCGGGCCGCTGGCCGGCCAGCAGCGCCGACACCTTGGGGCCGCCGAGCACCGCGCGGTCGTCCTCGGGCCCCGGCTCGCCGAGCAGGTCGCGCCGGGCGAGCCGGCGGATGGCCGGCTCGGAAGACTCGAGCAGCCAGGCGACCGCCCGGCCGCCGGCCGATGGCGTGGGCGGACCGTCCATCCGCCCAGGATGTCAGGCTGAGCGTGCCTTGGCGAAGCCGCGCTCCTGCTGCGGCCGGACCCAGACGGTCTGGCCCCGCTCCAGGTCGAGCTGCCGCGCCTGGAGGCGGGACAGCTGCGCCTGGAGGCGCTGACCGTCGGGCAGCAACAGCTCGGCGCGCACCTCGAAGCCGAGGTGGACCAGCCGCTCGACGGTCGCCTCCTTGCTGGCGGCGGCGGGCTCCAGGTGGACCTCGACGTCGTGGGGCCGCAGCAGCGTGCCGTCGAAGCTGGTGACCGGGCCGACGAAGCGCATCACGAAGTCGTTGGCCGGCCGCTCGTAGAGGTCGCGCGGGTCGCCGACCTGCTCGACGCGGCCGTGGTTCATCAGCACGATCCGGTCGGCGAGCTCCATCGCCTCCTCCTGGTCGTGGGTGACGAACACGCTGGTGACGTGCATCTCGTCGTGCAGCCGGCGGAGCCAGGCGCGCAGCTCCGCGCGCACGCGCGCGTCCAGCGCGCCGAACGGCTCGTCGAGCAGCAGCACCTTGGGCCGCACCGCCAGCGCGCGGGCCAGCACCATCCGCTGCCGCTGCCCGCCGGAGAGCTGGGAGGGCCAGCGGTCGGCCATCCCGCCGAGCTGGACCAGCTCCAGCAGCTCGTCGACCCGCCGGCGGACCTCCTGACGGGGGAGCCGGCGCAGCTTCAGCCCGAAGGCGATGTTGTCGCGCACGCTCAGGTGCTTGAAGGCGGCGTAGTGCTGGAAGACGAAGCCGACGCCGCGCCGCTGGGTGGGCACCGAGGTGACCTCCACGCCGTCGAGCACCACCGAGCCGGCGTCCGGCCGCTCCAGGCCGGCGATCACCCGCAGCAGGGTCGACTTGCCGCTGCCGCTCGGCCCGAGCAGCGCGACCAGCGAGCCGCCCGGGACCTCCAGCGAGACGTCGTCCAGCGCGGTGAACCCGCCGAAGCGCTTGGTGACTCCGGTTGCCTCGATCGACATCAGCGGTTCTCCTTGTTTGGCAGGCCACGGCCGCGGCGCAGCCTGGTCATGCCGAGCAGCACCAGCAGGGCGAGCGCCGCCAGCACCAGCGCGCCGCCGTAGGCGCCGGCCTGGTCGAAGCTCTCGAAGCGGTTCTCGACGAACAGGGTCAGCGTCTCGGTCTGGCCGACCAGCCGGCCGGAGACGATCGCCACCGCGCCGAACTCGCCCAACGCGCGGGCGGTGGTCAGGGTCACGCCGTAGGCGAGGCCCCAGCGGATCGACGGCAGCGTCACCCGCAGGAAGGCGCCCAGCGGCGAGGTCCCCAGCGTGCGCGCGGCCTCCTCCTGCTCCTCGCCGACCTCGCGCAGCACCGGGGTGACCTCGCGGACCACGTAGGGCAGCGAGACGAACACGGTGGCCAGCACCATGCCGGGCAGCGAGAAGATCACCGGGACGCCGTGCTCGCGGAGCCAGCCGCCGAACCAGCCGCGCTCGCCGTACACCAGGATCAGCGCCAGGCCGATGACCGCCGGCGAGACGGCGAACGGCAGGTCCACCACCGCGTCGAGCAGCCTCCGGCCGGGGAAGCGCTGGCGCACCAGCACGACCGCGCAGGCCAGGCCGAACAGCGTGTTCAGCGGCACCGCGATGGCCGCCACCAGGATGGTCAGGTACAGCGCGTGCAGCGCGTCCGGGGTGGTGATCGACTGCCAGACGGTGGCCACGCCGGCGCCGAGCGTGCGCCAGACGACCGCGCCGACCGGCAGCACCAGCACCAGCGCGAGGTAGGCGAGCACCGCGAAGCGCAGCGCCAGCCTGGGTGCCCGCGAGCGGGGCCTTGGGTCAGCCAGCATGGCGGGTCCCTCTCCGTTGCGCGATCCCGATCGCCGCCAGCACCAGCAGCGACATCGCCAGCAGCACCACCGAGACGGCGGCGGCGCCGCCGGAGTCGTCGCTCTGCACCAGGTTGAACACGTGCACGGCGGCCACCTCGGTGCGGTACGGCAGGTTGCCGGAGATCAGCACCACCGCGCCGAACTCGCCGACCGCGCGGGCGAAGGCGAGCGCCGCGCCGGCCAGCATCGCCGGCGCGAGCGTGGGCAGCACCACCCGGCGGAAGGTGGCGAGCTGGCTGGCGCCCAGGCAGTGCGCCGCCTCCTCCATGTCGGGCTCCATGGTCAGCAGCACCGGCTGCACCGCCCGCACCACGAACGGCAGCGTCTCGAAGGCCATCGCCAGGCACACCCCGGCGCGGGTGTAGGCCAGGTTCAGGCCGAGCGGGCTGTGCTGCCCGTACAGCGCCAGCAGGGTCACGCCGGCGACGATGGTGGGCAGCGCGAACGGCAGGTCGATCAGGGCGTTGACGACCGAGCGGCCGGGGAACTCGTCGCGCGCCAGCACCCAGGCGATCGCCGTGCCGGCCACCAGGTTGACCGCCGTCACCAGCAGCGCCGCGAGGAAGCTGAGCCGCAGCGACGCCAGCGCCTCCGGAGCGGTCACCGAGCTCCAGAACGAGCCGGCGCCGCCGCCGGCGGAGCGCCACGCCACCGCCGCCAGCGGGATCAGCACGACCAGGCTGAGGTAGGTCACCACGATCCCGCGCAGCAGACCCCCGCTGCCCGCGGCCAGCCGTGCGCCGGCCGCGGGCACCCCCCCGGCGGAGGCGGCGGGTCTGGAAGCGTCAACTGCCAACGGAGACCCCGACCTGCTTCTCGATCTGCGCCATGACCCCGTCGCGCTTGTCGAAGAAGGTCCTGGTCACCTGGTCCCAGCCACCCAGGTCGTCGATGGTGAACAGGCCCTTGGGCCGCGGGAACCTGTCCGCGCCGGCGGCCTGCGGGTTCACCGGCCGGTAGCCCTTCCGCGCGAAGATCCCCTGCCCCTCGGGGGAGCGCAGGAAGTCGACGAACGCCTTGGCCTGCGTCTGGTGGCGGCTCCTGGTCACCACCGCGATCGGGTTCTCGATCAGGATGGTCTGGTCGGGGACGATGTAGTCGACCGGCTGGCCGGCCTGCTGCGCGGCGATCGCCTCGTTCTCGTAGGCGATCATGACGTCGCCCTTGCCGCCGACGAAGGTCTGCAGCGCCTCGCGGGCGGACTTGTCCTGCACCGGTACGTTCTCGAACAGGCGCCCCAGGTACGCGGTCGCCTCGGCGGGGCTCTTGCCCTGCTCGATCTGCGCGCCGTAGGCGCCCATCACGTTCCAGCGGGCGCCGCCGGAGGAGAACGGGTTCGGGGTGATCACCTGGACGCCGGGCTTCACCAGGTCGTCCCAGCTGCGGATGCCCTTGGGGTTGCCCTTGCGCACCACCAGGGCGACCACCGAGTCGGTGACCATGCCCTTGTCGGGGCCGCTGCTCCAGTCCTTGGCCACCAGGCCGGCGTCGGCCAGCTTGTCCATGTCCGGGGCCAGCGACAGGGTCACCACGTCGGCCGGCAGCCCGGCGGCCACCGCGCGGCTCTGGTCGCCCGAGGCGCCGTAGGACTGGCTGAAGCTGACGCCCTTGCCGGCGGCGGTCTTCTGGAAGGCAGGGATGAGCGCGGCGTAGGCCTCGCGCGGCGTCGAGTACGCCACCAGGGAGAGCCGGTTGCCGCCGCCTCCACCGCCGGTCGCGCCGCAACCGGCGGCGACCAGCGCGACCGCCACCATCGTCGCGACGCCGACCATGACCCGATGCATCCGGACCCCTCCATTCTCACTTTCCCTACAGAGTTACTAGAGAATGCCACGACGGGCCGCCGGTTGCGCTCCAGAGCTCGCATGAAACCGACTACGGTGATGACGTACTCGGACTACGTCAATTGCTGGCTTGCCGGGCCTGGGGCCGGCGGCGGTACACACCCGATCCCGGGTCGGCGAGAATAGGGCCTATGCGAGTCTCAGCCAAGGCGGATTACGCGGTGCGGGCGGCGGCCGAGCTGGCCGCGGCGGCCGGCGGCGGCCCGGTCAAGGGCGAGCGGATCGCCGAGGCGCAGCACATCCCGCTGAAGTTCCTGGAGAACATCCTCTCCGAGCTGAAGCACGGCGGGATCGTGCGGAGCCAGCGCGGCGCCGAGGGCGGCTACTGGCTGGCGCACCCGCCCGACCAGATCACCGTGGCGGACGTGATCCGCGCGGTGGACGGCCCGCTGGCCAACGTGCGCGGGGTGCGGCCCGAGGCGGTGGAGTACGCCGGCAGCGCCAAGCACCTCCTCGAGGTCTGGGTCGCGGTGCGCGCCTCGCTGCGCAAGGTGCTCGAGCGGGTGACCCTCGCCGACCTGGTCGCCGGCGCGCTCCCCGAGGCCGTCCACGACCTGACGATCGACCCGGAGGCCTGGCTCTCCCACTGAGGCCGCCGGCGTGCCCAGGGGCCTCGCTCGCCGTGCCGGGCCCGCCAGCCGTGGCCTCCCGCGCTCGCGCCACCGAATGTCCGCCCCATGGGCGACAATGCCCGGATGACGACATGGGAAGAGTTCAGCAGCGCCGCGCCGGAGCTGGCCGCTTCCGTGCGGGCGCGGTTTGAGGCGACCAAGCACCACGTGCTGGCCACCCTGCGGCGTGACGGCTCGCCGCGGGTCAGCGGCACCGAGGTGCGCTTCCACGGTCCGGACCTGGTGCTCGGCTCGATGTGGCAGGCGGTCAAGGCGCGCGACCTGCAGCGCGACGGCCGCTTCGCGCTGCACGCCAATCCCGGGGACGGCTCCATGGAGGGCGGTGACGCGAAGGTCTCCGGCACCGCCGTCGAGGTCACCGATCCGGTGGAGCGCAGGGGCTTCATCGACGCCGAGCAGCCACCCGAGCCGTTCCACCTGTTCCGCCTGCACATCGACGAGGTCGTGCGCGTCTCGCTGCGGGACGACCAGCAGGCCCTGGTGATCGAGACCTGGCGCCCCGGCGCCCCCGTCAAGCGCGTCGAGCGCGCCTGAGCCCGCCGGACCGCCCCTGATCGACCGCACCGCCGACCGTCCGTAACCTTTTCGGGACGGTGGCAGGGCAGCATGCGCGCGATCCGCGATCGCTGGGGAGGGGGTGGCGGTGCCGGAGGCGAGCCGCGTGCCGCGAAGATCATGGCGGTGACCCACGCGCCTGGACCCGCCCGGCCGCACCCGCGGCCCGGCGTCCTGGCCTGGACGCTGTGGGCGCTCGGCATGCTCGTGTTCGCGGTGGTTCCCTGGTCCGACCACCTGCTCCGCCGGGCCGGCCGCGCGGACCTGGTGCAGCTCACCCCGGGGACCATCCCGGCCGTCCTGGCGATACTGAGCGCGAGCACGGTCGGAGCCGTGCTGGCCAGCCGACGTCCGCGCCATCCGGTCGGTTGGCTGCTGCTCGGGGTCGCCCTGTCGCTGAGCACGACCGCGGCAACTGCGCAGTATTTCGTCTACGGGCTGCTGGTCCGCCCCGGGGCCCTGCCAGGAGCCCAGCTCGCGGCGCGCTACCAGCCGGCCACGGCCTTCATCGGCCTGGCGCTGGTCGGCTACGTCCTGCTGTTCACGCCCACCGGGTCGCTGCCGTCGCCCCGCTGGCGCTGGTGGGTCTGGGTCATGGCGGCCGCCCAAATCCTCCTGCTCGGGGTGGCGACCGTGGCGGGCGGGCCGCTCGACCCCCGCCCCCAGGCGCGCGGCGGGCCGTTCGACTTCCGCGGCATGGGTGGCGCGCTGCTGGTCGCCAACCAGGCCGACCTCGCGGTCACCAGCCTCGCCGTGGTGGTCGCCGCCGGCTCGCTGGTGGTCCGCTTCCGCCGCGCCAACGGCATCGAGCGCCAGCAGCTTCGCTGGGTCGCCCTGGGGGCGGCGCTGGTGGTGGTCGTGGCCACGATCGTCGTCGCAAGTCTCGCGCTCGGCCCGCCCAGCGCCGTCAGCTTGGCCGCCGGCATCTGCCTCGCGCTGGTGCCGGTGGTGATCGGCGCCGCTGTGCTCCGCTACCGGCTGTACGACCTGGACCGCATCGTCAGCCGCACGCTGGCCTACGGAGTCCTCACCGTGCTGCTCGGCGGAGGCTACGCGGCGGTCGTGCTCGGCTTCGGCGCGCTGCTCGGCAGGCGGTCGAGCCTGCTGGTCGCCGGGGCGACGCTGGCCGTTGCCGCGGTCTTCCAGCCCGCCCGTCGACGCGTCCAGCGCGCCGTCGACCAGCGCTTCAACCGACGCCGCTACGACGCCGCCCGCACCATCGACGCCTTCAGCGCCCGCCTGCGCGAGCAAACCGATCTCGACACGCTCTCCACCGAACTGCTGGCCGTCGTGGACCAGACCATGCAGCCGACCCAGGTCTGGCTGTGGCTCCGCCCCTCGCGTCAGCGCTGAGCGCGGGCGGCGGCCACGATGTAGAAGCGCGACAGGGCGGTCTCCTGGACCGGGGCGAGCCCGGCGCCGGCGAGCAGCGCGGCGATCTCCTCGCGGGTGTTGAGCACGTTGCCCCAGGTCACCTCGAACCACTGGGCGATCACCGCGAAGGTCTGGGTGGGCTCGCGCAGCTCTCCGGGCCCGCTCGGGTAGCGCTCGTCGAACAGCAACAGCTTGCCGTCCGCCTTGAGCGCCTGGGCGCACCGGGCCAGCACCGCCGCCTTGAGGTCCGGGTGGATCTCGTGGAGCACCAGGAACGTGGTGACCAGGTCGAACGCGTCGACCAGGTCGGCCGGCCACTCGCCCGGCCGGATGAGCCGCGCCTCGACCCGGTCGTCGAGCCCGCGCCCGCCGATCAGCTCCCTGGCCATCTCGATCGACACCGGCTCGACGTCCACGCCGACGCAGCGGACGCCGGGGAAGCGCTCGGCCAGGGTCACCAGCGCATGGCCGCCGCCGCAGCCGACGTCCAGGATCGTGGCGCCGCCGGCCAGGCTGGCCTCGAGGTCCGGAAGGGTCGGCAGTACCACCTCGCAGAACATCCTCGGCAGCGTGGTGGTCGCCTCCGCCACCGCGGCGAGGAACGCCCGGTCGTGCTCCACATAGGGCTGGACGCCGCCGCCGCGGAACAGCTCCGGGTAGCGCGCGTAGTCCCGGGCGACCGCCAGGTGCGCGGCCGGGAAGCCGGCCAGGCTGAAGGTCGCGTCCGGCCGGCCGAGCAGCTCGTCCATGTACGGCGCCAGCCGGTAGCCGGCGCCGGGGTCGTAGTCCAGCAGCTCCAGGGCGCAGGCGGTCTCGCACCAGCAGCGAATGTAGCCCGCGTCGAGGCCACGGTCGGCCGCCAGCGCGGCCGGTTGCAGGCCACCCGGCGCCTCGGCGAGGCGCCGGAACAGCCCCATCCGCACGCCGAGGTCAAGCAGGTGGGTCGCGTGCATGCCCTTGATGTAGCCGAAGACCTTGGCCATCTGCGCCGCCCGGGTCGTCTCCGGGGAGACCACCGCCTCGCCGGACCACGCCTCGGTTCGCGGACCCGATCCCATCCCGGTCATCGGCGCTCCCTCCTGTGGGTCGTGGCGGCCTGGCTCCACGCCGGCGGATGGACCGGGCCAGTCGGCGTGGCCACGAAGGTGCTGAGCAAGCTCCGCGCCCGCATCCTACGCGGCCGGGCGGAGCCCACGTCCCACCCGAGATCCGCTTCGATCGGCGAAGCTGGGCGCCAGCCGCCGCACCCGCACACGCCGGGTTCGCAAACGATCTCGGTCCTGCCGGACATGGAGAGCGTGAGAGCCCGGGTTCTGGTCTGGTCGGTAGGAGGGTGGAGGGTGCCTCCATGAGGAGAGCGACGGCGAGCGAAGGCGGCGCTTCAATGCCCTGTTCGCGTCGTACAGCTCGGACATCGTCTCGTACTGCTCCTGGCGGGCGGATTCCGCATCGGGTTCCCAGGCTTGGGTATCGCCAACGCCGCCGCCGCGGTCAAGAGGGCCGCCATCGGCACCGCCTCCGCCGAGTGCTCGGGTACCGCCGTCGTCCGGATCACCCACGATGGCAAGTTCTGGACGGGCGCCACAATCCGCTGGCACGACCAGGACTTGGCGGTCTCGCGGGACGTCCCAGGACGCGCCGCAAGGGCCGGATCGAAGCTCCTGGTGGTCGACGGGGTCCTCTACGGCATCAGCCCGATCGACGGCCGTTGGGTCGAGTTCGGCAGCCCGCAGGGCATCGGCCCCGACAGTGGGACGACTCCTGACGAGTACCTCGCCGCCGTGCGCGAGGACGTCGGCGGGGCGACCCTGCGCCGGATCGTCGACGGCATGACCGGGCTGACCACCCGGACGGCTCGCCGACGGCTCCACCGTCTACAGCGGCACCGTCGCCGCCGCGCTGATCGCCAGGGAGACCGGCGTCAAGGAGGGCCAGGCGATCCGGGTGCTCCCGTTCGGCTACGTGGCGCACGACGAGGCGGCCAATCCGACCGCCGCGCGAAGCGCGGCGGTGACCGTCAGTGCCGCCGGCACCGTTCGCGAGATCTCGGTGACCTGGGGGACCAGCGCGTCGGCGTGGACCTACACGGTCGCCTATCAACAGCTCGGCGCCACCCCGCCGCCGGCCGCGCCCGCCAACGCACGACCGTTACGGGACCGCCCGCACACGCACTAGTGCCGTAGTCGGCAGCGTTGCGGAGGCACCAGTCGCCGAGGGCGCCGCGGAGCGGCGGGTAGCCGCGAAGCGGCAGCATGCACCTGGCATGGCAACCCCGTGATGGAGGGCAGTGCAGTGGACGACGACCGGTCGTTCGCCGAGCGGATCGCTGAGCGGGCGGCAACCATACCGGGCGTGCTCGCGGTCACCCTGGGAGGATCCCGTGCCCAGGGAGCCCACCGGCCCGACAGCGACTGGGACTTCGGCCTGTACTACCGCGGCCAACTCGACCCGGACGACGTCCGCGCGCTCGGCTGGGCGGGGACGGTGTTCGCACCCGGTGCGTGGGGCGGCGGGGTGATGAACGGTGGCGCCTGGCTGACCGTGGACGGCCAGCGGGTCGACCTTCACTACCGGGACCTCGATGACGTCGAGCACCACCTGGCCGAGGCTGAGCAGGGCCGCTTCAGGGTCGAGCGGCTGCTGTTCTATCTGGCCGGTATCCCGACCTACGTGGTCGTCGGTGAGCTGGCGATTGCCAGTGTGCTGGTCGGCGAGTTGCCACGACCCGGGTTCCCACCGGCGTTGCGGGAGCGGGCGGCCCGGTTCTGGGCGGACAGCGCGCGGCTCACGCTCGACTACACCGAGAACGTCTACGCCAGGCGAGGTGACGCGCTCGGCTGCGCCGGAGGTCTCGCTCGCGCGGTGGTGGAAGCCGCGCACGGGCGGCTCGCCGCGCGTGGGACATGGGCGTTGAACGAGAAGCGGATCATCGCGAGCGCCGGCCTGGACGAGGTCGTCCCGCGGTTCTCGCGGCTGGGCGGCACGTCCTGGGAGTTGCGCCGTGCCGTGGAGGAGATCCGCGGGGCGCTCATGGAGCACGAGGCCTGAAGCGGGCACCGTCCCCGCGAAGGGGGATCCACGCCGCCCGGCGCCGCGGAGACAGCCTGGTCAGGCCGTGGTCAGGATGTGGTGGAGGCGGCGCGACTCGGCGGCGAGCTGGCTGGACCCGCCCTGCGCGGCGATCGCCGCGATCGCGGGAAGCGGGCCACGGGCGCGCGCAGGGGTGGCGGTCTCGACGCCGAGCGAGACGAGACCGGCGAGCCGCTGTGGCGCCCGGTCGACCGCGGGTGGCAGGAGACGCGGGAGCGCGGCGGCGAGCAGCGCCCACACCTGCGAGTGGGCGCCGGACATGGCGACGTCCCGCAGTGGCTCGACGAGCCGCTGGACCGGGAACAGCCCGAGCGCGACCAGACTGGCGAGCTCGCTTCCGAGGGCGGCCCCGTCGAGCTGGCCGCGGCCGGCGAGGATGACCAGCGCGTCGGACGCGGCGGCACGGTCGGCGCGGTCGCTGGCCCCCAAACCGTGTGCGAGCGCGAGGGTGAACGCGGTGCCGATCGGGCCGTCGCCCTCGGCGAGCAGCGGCAGCACCGCGCCGGCCCCGCGGCTGTGGCGCGGGAGCAGCGCGAGGGCGGGAAGCAGGTGGGCGGCGCCCACCTCACGGTGGCTGGGGAGCAGCGCAGGCCAGCACAGCTTCGCCGCGTATTCGTATTCCCCGGTGGCCCACCAGCGCCCAGGCATGACGTGATCGGGCAGGTCGAGGTCGAAGAGAAGCTCGACGAGCGACGGCGGCCAACCCGGCGATGGGAGCCGGGCGGCCCGCCGTCGTCCGTGGGGGCAGC
>DASVXQ010000608.1:0-5539 GCA_036392615.1 Actinomycetes bacterium
ACTAGGTCGTCGTCGGCGCGGTGCCCTGCGATCCGGCCACGCCCGTCCCGGTCAGCGTGACGGTCGTTCCCGTGTCGGGCCTGGGCAGGTTCTGGTGCACCGTGATGGTCACGGAGCTCTTCTCGGGCAGCATCGGCGTGAACGTCACCTCGATCGTGCAGCTGTCACCGGGTGGCAATTCCCTCCCGAGACAGGGGTTCTGGGTGCCGGGCACCAGGGAGAAGTCGTTGGCGCCCGATCCGGAAGGCGGTTCGATCGAGTCCATGCGAAGCGGCGACGTGCCGGTGCTGTGGACCATCAGCGTCTGGCAGGAGACGCTCTGCCCGACCGGTACCTGCCCGCAGTCGTCCGGATTCGGGGTGATGGAGATGCCGGGACCCGATGGCGTCCCGGTCGTGCCGGTCGTGGCGGTTGCTGTCGGTCGCGAGGTCAGCCGAGGCGGCAGGAAGGTGGTTCTGCGGCCCGGATCGGTGAGCGCATGGCCGAGGGCGAGCTCAGGCACGCTGATGCCGGTCACGGCGAGCACCAGCGCCAAGCCCGCGCCGCCGCCGACGCGAAGCCACTGCCTGCGGCCACGCGTCTGCAGGAAGGTGGTGATGATCGCGGTCAGCCCGGCGGCGATGGTGGCGCCCAGCCGATCCACGTGGAGGCCGGACAGCAGCAGCGCGGTCACGCTCGCGGCGGCGCCGCTCAACGCCAGCTGCGGCGGCATCAGCGGGGAGCTCTCCGGCTTCGGCGGGGGACCGGGCGGCGGGGTGCCGGGTGGCGCCGGCTCCAGAGGCGGCGTTTCGTCGCTGGCGGGCAGGGGGCCGACCCGGACCGAAGTGGCTTCCTCGGGTGGCTGCAACAGCGCCATGCGGCGCGCTGGCGTCTCCGACCCGGCGAAGTAGACCAGGTCGATCCCGCCGACGCGCACCAGGTCTCCGGAGTACAGCCAGCGCCTGCCTTCGTACAGCGGCTCGCCGTTCACACTGGTCCCGTTGGTGGAGCCGGTGTCCTCGATCGAGACGGCATCCCCGTCTCGGACGACCACGGCGTGCCGCCGGCTCACGGAGGCATCGTCGATGCGCAGCTCGCAATGGGGCTGCCGACCGATCGCCTGCGTCCCAGGGCGGATCTCGAAGATCCGGCCGTGCAGCTCACCGCCGCTGTGGATGCCGAGCGCGGGCGGCCTGGGGACAACGTCGCCTGTGTGGGCGGTGTCGTCCGAGCTTGTGGATGACCCATTGTCCCGAGCGGGCGTGTCATCGGCCCGCGAGCTGTCGGCCATCGCCACCACTCCACCCAATCCGGAGGCGGCAACCCTGAACCCTCAATCCTGACACAGGCGCTAGTACCCGTAAAGAGAATAGGCGTCCTGAGCAGCGCATCTACCGCGGCTACCGCGGCGGCCAGGAATGGTAGTTCGTCAGGATAAGTGTCAGCTGAGAGCGCAATGGGATTCTTCTCGTGACAGGACGGCGGGTCGTCGGTCACGAAGGTGACCGCTGCCGGGCGCGGCCAGCGTCGGGCTGATCCTCGTTGTCGGTCGGCTGACGCACGGCGAGGTTGTGCGCGCCGCGCCGTCCACGCTCTCCGCCTAGCGCAGCGACCTGAATGCCGCCCGGATCTCCTCAGAGAACAGCCGCGGCTCTTCCCAGGCGGCGAAGTGGCCGCCCTTGTCGACCTCGTTGAAGTAGGTGAGGTTGGGGTAGGACTTGGCGACCCAGCTGCGCGGGGCCCGGAAGATCTCGTCGGGGAACGTGGTGAAGCCGACCGGGAGCGAGACCTCCGCAGGAGGCTGGCCGGCCGCAAGGGCTTGGGCTCGTCCGCTCTCCCAGTACGACCGGGCTGCCGAGGCCCCGGTGCCCGTCAGCCAGTACAGGGTGATGTTGTCGACGATGTGGTCCCGGGTGAGATTGCCCGCGGGCTGCCCGTCGAGGAAGGCGCGGGAGATCTTGTAGTAGCTGTCGGTGTCGTGGTCCAGCATCCAGGCCGCCAGGGCGACGGGTGAATCCAGCAGGGCGTAGCCGATCGTCTGCGGCCGCGTGGCCTGCTCCAGGAAGTAGCCGAAGCCGCTCGCGCGGAATGTGGCGAGCGCGTCCGCCGCCGCGCGTTCCTGCTCGGATTCCGTCGGCTGGGGGCCGGCCAGCGCCGTGACGAGCAAGTTCATGTGGATGCCAACCAGCCCCTCGGGCGCCTGGCGGCCCATCGCGTCGGTGACGGAGGCGCCCACGTCGCCGCCCTGGGCGACGTAATTGGGGTAGCCGAGGCGCCCCATCAGCTCCGCCCAGGCGCGCGCGACACGGCCGGGGTCCCAGCCGACCTCGGTCGGCTCGCCGGAGAAGCCGTAACCGGGCAGGGACGGCAGCACCAGGTCGAAGGCGTCCTCGGCCGCTCCGCCGTGGGCGGTCGGGTCGGTGAGCGGGCCGACGGCCTCCAGCAGTTCGATGACCGAGCCCGGCCAGCCGTGCGTCATGATCAGCGGCAACGCGTGCTCGTGGGGCGAGCGGACATGGATGAAATGAATGTCCAGCCCATCGATCTCGGTCGTGAACTGCGGCAGCGCGTTCAGTTTCGCCTCGCACCTGCGCCAGTCGTAGTCGGTCGTCCAGTAGCGCGCGAGCTCCTGGGTCGTCGCCAGCTGCACGCCCTGCGAGCGATCTCTGACCAGCTCCCTGGAGGGCCAGCGCGCCGCCTCGATGCGTCGGCGCAACTCAGCGAGCTCCTGTTCAGGAATGTCGATCGAGAAGGGGCGGACTTCCGTCATGGTTGACATACAACTCATCTCCTTGGATCAGTTGAGCACGCCCTGGTCGCGGCAGGCGTCCATGGGCATCGATCGGTGCCTGGTCAAGGGCTGCCAGTCTGCTGCCACCTCGGCAGCAGGGCAACCCGGCCCCACCCACAAGATCGGGTCGGGCATCGCCAGCCCTAAGACATCGTGTCACTCCCTTTGGCGGGTTGATGCATGATGCCGAGCAGCCGCCCGGCTTTCCGCGCGGCGCGCTCAGCTTGGAAGGTTGGCCGGGAGCCCGAACCGGGGCAGGAGGCGGCTGTCGAAGCGGGTCATGGCACAGACCTGGGTGCCCGAAAGGGTAAGGACCATCAGCCCGACGGCGTGGAAGCCGCCGGTCTGCGGGTCGCGGGCGTAGAAGCCGAAGGCGGGCTGGCCGTTGGCCCGCGTCTGGAGCAGCCGGGCGGTCCACCCGGGCCGGAACGCCGTGGCGACCAGGAACTTGGCGGCCAGCTCGCGTCCCTGGTACTCCAGCGGCAACGGCGGCATGGTCAGCCAGGCGTCCTCGGTGAGGGTGGCGACGATGCCGTCCACGTCGGCGGTCTCGAAGGCCCTGGTGAGCCGGTCGACCAGCCGCCGTTCGGCGGCAGAGTGCGGCGGCGGAGCGGGCGCCCGCTGCCCTGACGATTGCTGGTGGCGCTCCAGGGCTGCGCGGGCGCGCTTGAGCGCGCTGGTCACCGACTCCTGGCTGGTGTCCAGGATGCGGGCGGCCTCACTGGCATGGAAGCCCAGCACGTCGCGCAGGATGATGGCGGCGCGCTGGCGGGGCGGCAACAGCTGCAGGGCTGTGATGAAGGCCAGCGAAATGGATTCTCTGACCTCGTAGCGGGCCTCCGGACCGGGCGTGGTGTCGGCCAGGCCCTCGAGCAGGACGTCGGGGTAGGGCTCCAGCCACAGCAGCTCGCCGAGCCGGGTCGGCTCGGGCGGCTCCAGCCCCGCCGGTGGCGCGCTGGTCGGCGGGCGCCGCCGCGCCGATCGCAGCGCGTCCAGGCATCGGCTGGTGGCGACCCGGTACAGCCAGGTCCGGACCGAGGCACGTCCCTGGAACCCGGCCAGGCCCTGCCAGGCCGACAGCAAGGTGTCCTGCAACACGTCCTCGGCGTCCTGCAGCGAGCCGAGAAACCGGTAGCAGTAGACCCGCAGCTCGCGCAGGTACGGATCGACGAGCCGGCCAAACGCGTCCCCGTCTCCGGCCTGTGCCCTGGCGAGCAAGTCCACCGCCACTTCGCACCCTCCCATCGTCGCCTGCTCCGGCTCCGCGCCCACCGGACCAGTACAGACGACGGCCCGAGCCAAAACTGGGCGGCCGCCGGCCGCCCAATCTCCACGGCACCCGCCGTCTCAATCAGCAGTACCGGAGTTCCGCTCACCCGTAAAGGAGGAGCCCAATGGCTGCGCAGCAGGAGTCACCGGCCATCGCCATCGCCCGCGCACACGTGGAAGCGTGGAGCAACCACGACTTCGACACCGCACGCACCCTACTTGCGCCCGACGTCAGGGTCACCGCCACAGCGACGCAGCCCAGGCAGCCGGCCACCGCCCTGACCGGCGCCGACGACTACATGGCCGGCCTGACCCGGTTCGCGCAGGCGGTCGTGCCCGGCAGCCTGCGCATCCTCGCCAGCGCCGGCGACGAGCGCAACGCGCTGCTCATGCTGACCGTCGAGGTCAAGTTCGGCGCCGGGAAGGCGACCCTGGCCGGTGCTCGGCTGTACCTGCTGGACGACAACGACAAGATCAAGACCGAGCACGTCATCTACTACATCGCGCAAGACTGACCAGGTGCCGGGGCCGGGCCAGCGCTGCCCGGCCCCTACCGGCCATCCAAGACATACGCGCGCCAGCCGCCTCAGACGCACACCCTTGCGACCGCCAACCGCTGTGGGTCAGATCAGGCCGCCCATGCCCGGGTCGCTGATGCTTGCCTCACCGTTCTCGAGGTGGCCGGCGTACCGGTACTCGAATTGGCGGTCGTCCCTGACGGTGACGACCAGGTCGTACCAGCCTCCGGTGCGCTCCAGCGACCACCGGGGTGCCTTTGCGCCGCCGGGCACGAGCGTCAGCGTGGTGCGCTTCGGCGAGTAGCGGTTCGACACGCTCACCTCGACCCGGGCCGAGCCGTGGTTCTCAAGCTCCAGGACGATCTCGGCCTGCCGCCGGCTGTAGCGCGCCCGGACGGCCAGGCCGGCCGACGGTCCGCCCGCGCCGCCCTTGAAGCGGCGCAAGAACCCGTTGGGCCCGAAGACCGCCAGGTCGTACCCGGAGCCGAGGTCCCAGGAATCAGTGAGCTGCTTGCCCGACTCGACGGTGTAGCTGCGCGGGCCCTGCGTGCTGTCGGCCGATCGCACCTGGAAGACCGCGGCCGCAGCGCCTGAGCTCTCGAAGGCGATGCTGAACGACGAGGCAGCGGCCCGCCCGTCGGCGTGCAGGGTGTACGGGATGGCGCGCGGGGCGCACGCCTCGCTCCTGGCCCGGCACCTCCGGGTCGGCCGGCGGGACCGGCAGCTGGTCGGGATGCCGAACGAGCTCCTGCGGCTTGAAGTCGCCGGTGTCGGGGAGCCGTACCCGCCAGGCGGTGTTGGGCTTGGCGAAGTTGAACGCGCTGGTGAGGTCGCCGACGACCGCGCGCCGCCACGGGGTGATGTTCGACTCGATCAGGTCGGCGTTGCCGTGCGCGAACCGTGTCTCGAGGAAGCGGATCAAGGAGGTGTGGTCGAACAGCTGCGAGTCGACCCAGCCACCTCGGGTCCAGGGGGAGACGAT
>DASVXQ010000609.1:0-19573 GCA_036392615.1 Actinomycetes bacterium
GAGGTGTTGACCCCGAAGCGCATCGACAGGCTGGGCTCGTCGATCGAGATGACCGGCAGGGGGCGCGGGTCGTCCGGGTCGGTGACCGTCTCGCCGACGGTCACGTCGCCGAGTCCGGCGATCGAGACGATCTCGCCCGGCCCGGCGTGATCCAGGTCGGTGCGCTCCAGGCCGGTCGCGCCGACGATCTTGGTCACCTTGGCGGGCACCAGCGAGCCGTCGCGCCGGGCCACCGCCACCCGCTCGCCCAGATCGATCTCGCCCTGCCAGAGGCGGCCGATCCCCAGGCGGCCGACGTAGGGGTCGGCGTCCAGGTTGGTCACCAGGAACTGGAGCGGGTGGCCGGGCTCGTAGGTGGGCGGCGGGGTGGTCTCGACGATCGCCTCCAGCAGGGGGCTCAGGTCGGCCGCCAGCTCGTCCGGCCGCCAGCCGGCCCGCCCGGCCTTGGCGTCGCTGAACAGCACCGGGAAGCCGATCTGGTGCTCGTCCGCGTCGAGGTCGAGGAACAGCTCCTCGACCTCGCGGACCACCTCGGCGGGGCGCGCGTCGGCGCGGTCGACCTTGTTGATGCAGACCACCGCCGGCAGGCGCCGCTCCAGCGCCTTGCCGAGCACGTAGCGGGTCTGCGGCAGGGGGCCCTCGCCGGCGTCGACCAGCAGCAGGATGGCGTCGACGATCAGCAGGGTCCGCTCGACCTCGCCGCCGAAGTCGGCGTGGCCGGGCGTGTCCACCACGTTGATGCGCGTGCCGCGGAAGTCGACCGCGGTCTGCTTGGCGAGGATGGTGATGCCCTTCTCGCGCTCGAGGTCCATCGAGTCCATCACCCGCTCGACCACCTGCTGGTTCGCGCGGAAGGCGCCGGACTGGCGCAGCATGGCGTCCACCAGGGTGGTCTTGCCGTGGTCCACGTGCGCCACGATCGCCAGGTTGCGGAGGTCATCCCTGATCGCGGGCACGTCGGCTTCCCTTCGGTCTGGTGGTGCGTGGGGGCGCTCACGGGCGACCGCCCGGAGCTGGATACCGCGATGGTAGCGGAAGCGGGCGGCCGGCAGCCGCGGGATCAGTCGCCGGTGCGCTCGGCCACCCGGCCGGTGGGCGCCCAGGCGACCGTGGCGCTGTCCAGCACCCGGGGCGGCCGGTCGTCGGCGGGGGGCAGCTTGCCGCGCGCCAGCAGGCGCTCGACCGCGAACAGCCGCCGCGGCACCGCCACGCTGCGCTCCCACAGGCGCACCTCGACGCCCTTGGTCGAGGCGCCCACCTCGATCCAGGTGCAGGGGTAGCTGGGCACGAACACCGGCGGCAGGCCCAGCCAGGAGCGCACCGGCACCAGCGCGCGGATCCAGCAGCCGGAGTCGACCGACACCCGGTCGCCGTCGAGCCGGCTGAACGACGCCTGGTGGGTGTGGCCGTGCAGCAGCACCCTGGCGGCCGGGTCGCGGCCGGCCAGCAGCGCGGCGGCGCCCTCGCGCCTGGCGCCGGGGTCGGTGCCGGTGCCGCTGGCCAGCTCCTCCGGCGAGCCGCCGTAGACCGAGACCGCCTGCCGCAGTGTCCGTCCCACGAAGGCGATCACCGCCGCCAGCAGCACCAGGTCCACCGCGGCGACCAGCACCGCCCAGCGCGCCAGCCGGCCGCTCAGCTCGCCGACCGTGCCGAGCCGCCCGGACAGGTCGGCCGCCACGGTGGCGACGACCGGCGCGTGCAGCAGCAGGACCAGCCCGATCAGCGGCAGTGCGACGTCCTGCAGGGCGCGGCTGAGGAAGCGGTAGAAGAAGTTGGCCACCATCCAGGTCGGCACCATGGCGGTCGGCCGGACGTTGTTGACCTGGTCGAGCGCCAGCTCGGGACGGCGCTGGGTGACCGCGTCCATGCGCCGCACCAGCTCGGTGACGATGTGGTCGCCGGCGGGGGAGTCGAGCGGGTCGAACGGGTCGCTACGCCGGTTGTAGAGGTCGAGCGCGTCGCCGTGCTCGGCCACCAGGGTGATCTCGCCGCCGTCCGGGCCCTGGAGGCGCACGCGCAGGTGCAGGCCGACGTGGTCCGCGGCGAGCTGGCGCGCCACCCGGCGGCGGCCCCCGCCGTCCCATGCCAGCGAGCTGTCGTGGTTGCCGATCAGGTAGACGACGGTGGCGTCGGGGCGCTCGGCCAGCCGGTGCAGCTCCTCGCCGAGCCGGCGCGCGTCCTCGCCGCGCAGCGTCCGGTCCACGGCCGCCTCACGCGGACCGCTGAGCTGGAGCAGGTCGAGCACGTCGCCGCCGAGCGCCAGGATGACCGGCTCCGGGTGCTGGCGGACCGACTCGAGCAGCTGGTGGAGGGCGTCGCCCGCCTGGAAGTCGGCCAGCGGCCCGCGCTCGGTGAAGTGCAGGTCGGAGAGGAAGGTCAGCCGGCCGCCGGGCGGCAGCTCCAGATCGATCAGTCGCTCGCAGGGGTCGGGCTCCAGTCCGCCTGGCGTCCAGCCACTGGCCTCGATGTCGTCGCGCATGCCCCAGTCATCGACAGGACCGGGGTGGACGCTTACCGCGACGCGGGCTGTCGTGGCTCGTCCGGCTCCTCGCGGTCGCGCTCACGCTTCAGGCGGCGCCGCACCCGGTCGAGCAGCAGCATCCCGGGGACGGCCGCCAGCAGCAGGCCGACGATCGGCTGGAGCACCGGCGGCAGCGGCGAGACGAGCACGGCCGCGACGAACACGCTGAGCAGGATCCCGCCCAGCTCGACCGGGCTGCGCAGGGTCCTTCCGAGCAGCGCGGCCATCGACAGCGGCTCGGCGCGCCCGTCGGGCCGGGCGGTGCGGCCGCTCAGCAGGCCCATGCGGGCCTCGGCCCGGCGGCGTTCCCGGGCTTGGCGCGCCTGGCTCAGACTTTGACGGAGCGAAGGACGACGGCGCCATTGTGGCCGCCGAGTCCCATGGAGTTCGAGATCGCCACGTCGAAGCGGGCCTCCCGGCTCTTCAGGGGTACGTAGTCGAGGTCGCATGCCGGATCCGGGTCCTCGAGGTTGATGGTGGGAGGCAGTACCTGGTCGCGCAGGGCCAGTGCGGTGACGATCGCCTCGAGCGCGCCGGCCGCGCCGAACAGGTGCCCGGTCATCGACTTGGTCGACGAGGTGGCCAGCGCGTCGGCGTGGGCGCCGAAGGCCTGGCGGATCGCCTGCGTCTCGGCCGGGTCGCCGAGCGGGGTGCCGGTGCCGTGGGTGTTGATGTAGCCGACCTCCTCCGGCCGCACCTTGGCGTCGGAGAGCGCGTCCTGGAACATCCGGATCACGCCCCGGCTCCCGGGGTGCGGGGTGGCGACGTGGTAGGCGTCGTTGGAGGCCCCGTAGCCGGCGACCTCGGCGTAGACCTTGGCGCCGCGGCGGCGTGCGTGCGACTCGGACTCGAGCACCACGATGCCGGCGCCCTCGGCGACCACGAAGCCCGAGCGGCCACGGTCGAACGGCCGCGAGGCGGCGGCGGGCTCGTCGTTGCGCGCCGCCAGCGCCTGCATCTGGCAGAAGCCGGCCAGCACCAGCGGGGTGACGCAGGCCTCGGTGCCGCCGGCGATCACCGCGTCGAGGCGGCCGTGCCGGACCAGGTCGGCGGCCTCGCCGATGGCGTGCGAGCCGGTGGCGCAGGCCGAGATGACCGCGAAGTTGCGGCCAATGGCGCCGAACTTGGTGGCGATGTAGCTGGTGGCGGTGTCCACCAGGCAGTTGGGCAGGAAGGTCGAGGAGACCCGGTTGGGCCCCTTCTCCATCAGGACCCGCTGCTGCTCCTCGATGATGCCCACGCCGCCGATGGCCGAGCCGACCACCACGCCGACCCGCTCGGGCCGGTCGACCTCGAGGCCGGCGTCGGCCATGGCCTCATCGGCCGCGGCGATCGCGAACAGCACGCCCCGGTCCATCCGGCGGGCGTCCTTGCGCGAGACGACCGTCTCGGGCGAGAAGCCGCGGACCTCGCCGGCGATGCGGACCGGGTACGGCGCCGGATCGAAGGCGGCGATCGTGTCGATGCCGCTCTGGCCGTCCAGCAACGCCTTCCAGGTGGACGGAGCGTCCAGCCCCACCGGGCTGACCGTCCCGATCCCGGTGATCAGCACACGTTCCATCGTGTGCAGAGGGTAGCAGGTGCCTACAGCTCCTCGTCCGGCAGCTCCTCCTGCGCGGCGAACACGGCCAGGTCCGGGTCCAGACCGAGGTCCTGGCCCTCCTCGGCGACGATCTCGTCGGGGAGCGAGTCCGCCATCTCGTGGGGGTCGAGGTCGTCCGGCAGCTGCTCGATCAGCTCCTGCTCGTCGAACTCCTCGGGCCGGTCGGTGTACAGCCGGTCGGTGTCCTGCTCGCGGTGCATCATTGGGTGGGTCCTCTCCGTGTCGGTTGCTCGGTCGGGTCCGTCGGTTCGCTCAGCCGTTCGCCGAGCTTGCTGGCCAACTCCTGGTAGGCGGCTCTGGCGGCCCGTTCGGCCGCGACCGCCTGCCGCTGGGGCTCGGCCACGTGCCTGGTCCTCGGCTCGGTGGTCAGGTCGAGCGCGAGCAGCGCGGCGCCGCGCGCGGAGGCCTCCGGCTCGTCCACCACCCGGACGGGGCGGGCGAGCACGTTGGCCAGGGTCTGCTGCCACCACGGCGAGCCGACCACGGCACCGCCGGAGGCGACGATCTCGATCGCGCCCGGGGCGGCGCCGAGCGCGCGCTCCAGCGCCTCGACCCCGTCGGCGAGCTGGAAGCAGACCGCCTCCAGGGTCGCCGCCACGATCTCGACGGCGGTGGTGGCCATCGACAGGCCGGCGATCACGCCGGAGCCGGCGACCAGGTCCAGCGGCGCCCGGGAGCCGGCGTGGTAGGGCAGCACGATGACGCCGCGGGCGCCGGGCGGCACGCTGGCGAGCGCCCGCTCGACCGTCTCGTCGTCGGGCAGTCGCAGCACCGTCTTCGCCCAGGCGTAGAGGTTGCCCGCGCCGGAGAAGGCCGCCCCGGTCACCAGCCGCCGTTGGTCGACGCGGTAGCGCCACAGCTCCCTGCTGAGCGGGGTCTCCCGCTGGTGCACCACCCGCACCGCGCCGGAGGTGCCGAGGTTGATGGCCGCCCGGTCGGGCGTGACGCAGCCGGCCCCCAGGTTGGAGGCGGCCCCGTCGCCGACCGGCGCGTGCCAGCTGGTCTCGGCGAGCGCCGGCCAGCGGGTGGCCGCCTTGCCCTCGAGCCTTCCGGTCCAGCCGGGCTCCAGCAGGCGGGGGACGGCGTCCTCGCCGACCCCGGCCAGCGCCAGCGCCTCGTCGAGCCAGCGCATGCGCTCCAGGTCCAGCAGCCCGGTGCCGGAGGCCAGCGAGACGCTGGCGCGCGCGTCGCCCAGCAGCGCGCCGCTGACGTACTCGGCCAGGCCGAGGTAGCCGGCCGGAGCCGGCCGCACCTCGCGCGCCAGCCAGGGGATCTTGGCGGTCCAGTAGGTGCTGTGCGGCAGCGCGCCGGTGGCGGCCTGGAGCCGGGCCGGGTCGGTGCGGCGCCGCAGCTCGGGGACGAGCGCGGCCGCCCGGGTGTCCGCCCAGGTGAGCGCGCCGGTCAGCGGCTGGCCGGCGGGGTCGACCGCGATCACCGAGTGCCACGCGCAGGAGACGGCCACGTCGGTGACGTTCCGCAGATGCCCCTGGACGATCAGCTCGTCGATGCAGTCGCCGATGGCGGCCAGCATCTCGTCGGGGTCGAGCTCGGCCCGGCCGTCGTCGTCGATCTCCAGGCGGGTGGGCCGGCGGGCCAGCACGCCGGGCAGCGGCTCGCCGTCGGAGGCGAACGCCAGCGCGCGCACCGAGGAGGTGCCTAGGTCCAGCGCAAGCACGGTCCGCTCCGGCACGGCCCCTCCTCTCCCACTCGCTTCTCTGGCCGCCAGATACCCAGCCGCCGAGAAGGCGAACCCGTGGACCGGACCCTGGTGCCTTCGCCGGCTGGTACAACTGAGCACCCGTATGCTCACAGGAGGTGGCGCGCGTGCGCCGGCTGGTGCTCTGGGACGTGGACGGCACGTTGGTGCTCTACGGCGGGATCGGTCGTTCGGCGTTCGCCGACGCCTTCCTCGCCTTCGCCGGTCGCACCGCCACCGACCTGGACCGGCTGATGATCACCACCGCCGGTCGCACCGACCCGGACATCGCGCTCGAGTTCCTGGAGCGTCACGGCATCGCCGACGGCGAACGGCTGCTCGACGCCTTCCACGCCGCGCTGGTGGACGCGCTGGCCGCCAAGACCGCCGAGCTCCGCGAGCACGGCAGGGTGCTGCCCGGGGTCGAGCCGGCGCTGGCCGCGGTGGCGCGGGAGCCGGACGTGGCGCAGTCGCTGCTGACCGGCAACCTGGAGGCCAACGCGGTGCTCAAGCTGGCGATCTTCGGGCTGGACCGCTACGTGGACTGGCGCATCGGCGCCTACGGCTCGGACCACCGGGACCGCGGCCGGCTGGTCGACGTGGCCAGGGCCAAGGCGCGCCAGCGGCTGGGAGAGGAGGTCGACCCGGCCGACGTGGTGGTGATCGGCGACACGCCCCTGGACGTGGCCGCCGGCCGCGCCGGCGGCGCCAGGGTGGTGGCGGTCGCCACCGGCCACTACGACGTGGCCTCGCTGAAGGCCACCGAGCCGGACGCGGTGCTGCCCGACCTGAGCGACACCGCCGCCGTGCTGCGCGCGATCTTCGGGCGGTCGTGAGGCGCCCTGCAGACCGGGGGCGGCAGGGACCCGCCCCGGCCTGGTCGTGAGCCGGCCGCCCCCTCGCTGCGCGCACGACCGGTACATCCCGCATACTCCGCATCCAACCGCAAACGGGTCCTTGTCTTGGTTGAATTCTAAGAGGTTCATGAGGATTTAATGTAAAAGGGATGAAGAGCGTTTCTTGACCGAGATGAGTCGAGGGGAGCAGGATCGGTTCAAGCGGGTGAACCCGCCGGTCGTGAAAGGGAGGCCCACATTGGCAGACGATGTAGAAGCCGCACGACCTACCAGTGACCCGACCCGAGCGGTGGTGCCGCCGACCGACGTGGCGGCGGCCTCGATCGCCGACCCGGCGCCTCTGGGTCTCGCTGGTTTCGCGCTGACCACGTTCGTGCTCAGCATGTTCAACGCCGGCCTGGTCGACAAGAAGGGATTGCCGATCGTCTTCGGCCTGGCGCTCGCCTACGGCGGAGTGGCGCAGCTGCTGGCCGGCATGTGGGAGTTCCGCAAGGGCAACACCTTCGGGGCGACGGCCTTCAGCTCCTACGGCGCGTTCTGGATCTCCTACTGGGCCTTCGTGACGTTCTTCGCCAAGGACGTGCCGGCCGCCAACGCCGGCTCGGCGGTGGGTCTGTACCTGATCGGATGGGGCATCTTCACCGCCTACATGTGGATCGCGTCGTTCCGCACCACCGCCGCGGTCAACCTGGTGTTCCTGCTGCTGGCGATCACCTTCTTCCTGCTCGGCATCGGCGAGGCGACCGGCAACACCGGCGTCGGCAAGCTCGGAGGCTGGATCGGGCTTGCCACCGCGGTCGCGGCCTGGTACGCCTCATTTGCAGCCGTGGCCAACTTCACCTTCGGCCGCGAACTGGTTCCGGTGCGCCAGCTTCGGCGGGCATAGCACCATCACGGCGCGGCGTGGCGGCGCGGAGCCGGACCGAGCGGCTTCGCGCCGCCACGCACGTGCAGGCAAGGCTCGGGATCGCGAAGGAGCGAGAATCGATGGCGGAAGACGTCGACACCCCCCAGCAGGCCCAGGACACCATCTCCGTGCTCGTGCGCGAGGGCCGCACCTTCCCGCCGCCGCCCGAGTTCACGGCGCAGGCGCTCATCAAGGACGACAGCGTCTACGAGGAGGCCGAGCGCGACTTCGAGGGCTTCTGGCTGAAGCGGGCCAGGGAGTTCGTGGAGTGGTTCAAGGAGCCGACCGAGACGCTGACGTGGGATCCGCCGCACTGCACCTGGTTCGGCGACGGCGAGCTGAACGTCAGCTACAACTGCCTCGACAAGCACGTCAACGCCGGACGCGGTGACAAGGTCGCCTACCACTGGGTCACCGAGAGCGTCGATGAGGACGACCAGAGCCTCACCTTCGCGCAGCTCAAGGACGAGGTCTGCCGTTTCGCCAACGCCCTGCGCTCGCTCGGCGTCCGCAAGGGCGACCGGGTCGGCATCTACATGGGCATGGTCCCGCAGCTGCCGATCGCCATGCTGGCCTGCGCCCGCATCGGCGCGCCGCACGTGGTGGTGTTCGGCGGCTTCTCGCCGGACTCGCTCGGCGAGCGCATGGAGAGCACCGGCGCCAAGGTGCTGGTGACCCAGGACGAGGCCTGGCGCAAGGGCTCGACCATCCCCCTCAAGGAGATCGCCGACAAGGCCATCCAGATGGCGCCGACCATCGAGCACATGGTGGTCCACCGCCGCACCGGCAACGACGTGCCGATGCAGGAGGGCCGGGACCACTGGTGGCACGAGCTGGTCGAGGGCGAGTCGACCGAGTGCGAGCCGGAGCGATGCAACGCCGAGGACGTGCTGTTCCTGCTGCACACCTCCGGCACCACCGCCAAGCCCAAGGCGGCGCAGCACACCACCGGCGGCTACCTGACCTACGTCTCGACCACCCACAAGTGGATCTTCGACGTGCACGACGACGACATCTGGTGGTGCGCGGCCGACGTGGGCTGGGTCACCGGGCACAGCTACATCGTCTACGGGCCGCTCAACAACGGCGTCACCGGCGTGCTCTACGAGGGCGACCCCGCCCATCCGCAGATCGACCGCCACTGGGAGATCGTCGAGCGCTACAAGGTGCGGCAGTACTACACCGCGCCGACCCTGATCCGCTCGTTCATCAAGGCGGGCCCGGAGCACCCGCAGCGCCACGACCTGTCGTCGCTGAAGCTGCTCGGCACGGTGGGCGAGCCGATCAACCCAGAGGCGTGGGTCTGGTACTGGAAGTACATCGGCGGGGAGCGCTGCCCGGTGGTCGACACCTGGTGGCAGACCGAGAACGGCGGCATCCTGATCACCCCGCTGCCCGGCATCACCACGCTCAAGCCGGGCTCGGCGACGGTGCCGTTCCCCGGCAACAAGCCGGCGATCCTCGACGAGCAGGGCAAGCCCGTGGAGCAGGGCAAGGGCGGCTACATCGTGATGACGCGGCCCTGGCCCGGGATGTTCCGTACGCTGTGGAACGACGACGAGCGCTTCGTCTCGAACTACTTCTCCAAGTACGGGCCGGAGGTCTACTTCGCCGGCGACGGCGCCAAGCAGGACGACGACGGCTACTACTGGCTGCTGGGGCGGATCGACGACGTGATGAACGTCTCCGGCCACCGCCTGTCCACCATCGAGCTCGAGTCCGCGCTGGTCGCCAACCCGGCGGTCGCCGAGGCGGCGGTGGCCGCCGCGCCCGACGAGCTGACCGGCCAGACGCCGCTCGCCTTCGTGGTGCTGCGCAGCGGCAGCGAGCCCTCCGGCGAGCTGGCCCAGGAGCTGCGCGAGTGGGTCGGCGAGCGGATCGGCAAGATCGCCCGCCCCAAGGCGGTGATCTTCGGCTCGGACCTGCCCAAGACCCGCTCGGGCAAGATCATGCGCCGGCTGCTCAAGGACATCGCCGACGGCCAGCCGCTGGGCGACACCACCACCCTGCGCGACCCGCTGGTGGTGGAGCAGCTCAAGGAAGAGGCGGACCGGCTGCTCGGCCGCCAGGGGTCCTGACCCCGGCCGCCGGACGGAGCGCTCGAGGAGGTGGCGACCGGTGTGGGCGCCACCTCCCGGCCCGCCGCGGCGGCCGAGCCCGCTGCGCAGCCTTGCCATGCTGCTCGGCGTGCTGCTCGCGCTGGTGGCGGTGCGCTGGGCGCTCACCGGCGCGCTGAACCGGCCGTTGGCGCCGCCCGGCGAGACCTCCGGTCGCCAGCGCCAGGCCAGCGGCGCTGACCTGGCGGCCCTGCGCGGCACCATGCTCTACCTCGGCGGCCGCCAGGTGCTGGTGGCCGACGCCGGCAGCGCCACGATCGCCGCGATCCCCGCGCCGGGCGCCGGCCGCGTGCGGGTGCTGCGGCAGGGCGGCTTCATCGTGATGTTCTCCCGCGACGGCGGCGTGGCGGTGCGCCGCGCCGACGGCCGCTCCAAACAGGTGCTGGTGCGCGAGGACGCGATCGACGTGCTGCCGTCGCCGGACCCGGGGCGGGTGTGGGTGGTGACCCACGACGACGGCGTCCCCGAGCGGGCCTACCGGCTCCACGAGATCGACCTCGCCAGCGCCCACCAGCTGCGCCTCTGGACGCTGGCCTACGACACCGAGCCGGTCGCGGTGCTGCCGGGCGGGGTGCTGGTCCGCGACCTCCAGGACGGCTTCGAGCTGCGCGACCCGCACAGCCGCCGCGGCACCGCGCTGGGCCGCGAGCTCACCTTCCTGGACAGCCACGGCAGCCTGATCGCCTACCTGGACGACCGCCGCCTGCACCTGCGCGACCTGGCCAGCGGCAGCGACCGCACCGTGCCGCCGCCGGCCGGGGCGCGCAGCTGGTTCGCGCTCGGGCCGCCGCTGCCCGGCACGGGCTGCTGCCAGCAGCTCGGCGCCTTCTCCCCGGATGGCGGGACGCTGGCGGTCTACACCGCGCTGGCCGGCCCGGGCGAGCCCGGCCTCACCGTGGTGGACGTGGCCAGCGCCCGCGCCGAGGTGCTGCCCGGCTCCGAGGGCGCCACCCCGGTGGCCTGCCAGCCGTGCCTCGGCTGGAGCCGGAGCGGCTGGCTGTTCTTCTTCAACGGCGGTCCCGCCCTGGCCGATCCGGCCGCCTGGCGCCCGGGCAGGGCGTCCGCCATCCCGCTGGCGCTGGACCTGCACGACGTCACCACCGTGCTGCCCAGCGGCATCGCGCCCGCGTAGCGGCGCGGCTCAGGCGCGGGAGGCCTTGGGCACGGCGTGGTAGAGCACCCGCGTGCCGGACGGCAGCTCCTCGCGGTTGAGCACCTCGAAGCGTTCCTCGAGCAGCCGTTCGAACACCGGCCGCCGGTAGTCGCCGTGCATCCCCGCCGGCTTGTTGGCCAGCAGGCGGTCGGCCATCGGGTCCTGCGGGTCGACGAACTCGACCACCAGCCGCCCGCCGAGGCCTGCCCACCAGTCGACCAGCTCCGGCAGCGGCACGTTGCCGGTGATCGCCAGGTGGTGGATCAGCGCCAGCGCCAGCACCACGTCCGGCCGGTCGCGGTCGAAGAAGGCCGCGCGCTCGCGTCCCCGCCAGCCGAGTCCGGGCGACGGGTCGCACAGGTCGAGGGTGATCGGCAGGATGCGCCCGGACCCCTCCTTGGCGAGCGCCTGGAACAGCAGGTCAACGGTCAGGTCGTCGCTGTCGGCCGCAACCACGTACTCGGCGTGCTCGGCGGCCACCCGCGAGTAGGTGCCGTCGTTGGCGCCGAGGTCGTAGCACAGCCGCACCGGCCCGGCGGCGACCGACTTGCGGACGAAGGCCTGCTTGCGGACCTTCTCGTCGTCGCTGTAGGTGCTGGTGCGCTGGTAGTCCGACCAGGCCGACTCGCTGGCCTTCCAGCGCAGGCCGGCGACCAGCTTGTGGATCGCCTTGACGGTGGCCGCCTGGAGCTCGGTCGAGAAGCCGGCTTGCTTGAGCTCCTGGCGGGTGTCGGAGGCGCGCGACTTGGAGAAGCGCGCGTCCATCGCCTGGTGCAGCACCACGTGCTTGAGCACGCCGCGCTTGAAGATGTCGAAGCCGGTGAACAGCGGCCGGATGTCGCCGGGGGAGATGCCCTGGACCGCGCCGCGCAGCCACGGCTGGAAGCGCACGCCCTTGTGGGCGGTGAGCAGCAGCGGGTACAGGAACGTCTGGCAGAACTGGCGGTAGCCGGCCCACGGCTCGCCCGGCCTGGCCGGCTCGAACGAGCCGACGTCGATGAACAGCGGCCGCGAGCCGACGAACTGGAGGTTGTAGGCGTAGCCGTCCTTCATCGTCTGGCCCTCGGCCAGCCCCTGCTGGAGCAGGTCGAGGTGGAGCAGGGCGGCGGCCTTCAGCATCGAGAAGGTCCACTCGTACGGGTAGGAGATCACCGGCACCCGGTCGTGCTCCAGCACCGTCGCCCAGGAGGAGCCGGCGGCGGCGGCCGGCAGGTCCTCCTCTGGCAGGGCGCGCGTGCCGACGATCTGGCCCGCCTCGACCGCCCGCGGGAAGAAACGGGTCGCCGCCAGCGCCTCGTAGTCGGCGGCGCCCTGCTTGGAGAGGCCGCGCAGCACCCGTCCGTTCAGGTAGAAGACGGTGCTGGCGGGATCGCGGAACGACGCCGGCTCGGTGGCGGCGCCGGTGGTGCTTCTCGGGTCCACCAGGGGTTGCCGCTGCGCCGCGCTCAGCGCTCGTCGCCCTTGGCGCCGACCGGCTCGTGGGGCGTGGACGCCTGCGGGGCGGCCTCGGACTTGCGGCGGAAGGGGCTGGTCAGGCGGCGCCAGAAGACCTTCGCGAACACGGCGACGCCAGCGACGCCGGCCACGACCGCCTGCACGATCATGCTACCGGACGCCGCATCGAGGTAGGCCACATGCATCGGATGGTTTCTCCTTACTGGTCTGGCGGTCCACCGACCGCTGAACGTCCGCAACGAGCACATCCGGGACTCGAGGGGCGGTCACGACGAGTCGAATCAAGGGACGATAGCACGACAGGACACCTGCCGTTTGGTCCACGTCCACCTCGGCGTCTGGATGTGGCCAAAGCGTAGTCGTCCGTTGGCCAGCTCGACCTTAGGCAAAATCAGGTGTCATTCGCCCGACGGTCCGCGACAATCGACCAATGAACTTCGAGATCCGGCCCATCGCCAACACCGACGAGGACTGGCAGCGCTTCTGGCCGGTCCTGGAAGCGGCCTTCGGCGAGAGCTCGGCCGAGGGCGAGTCCGACGAGTGGCGGAGCAACTTCGAGTTCGACCGCAGCATCGCGGTGTTCGAGGGCGAGCGTATCGTCGGCACCGGCGGCGCCTACTCGTTGGAGCTGACCCTCCCCGGGCTGACCTCCGTGCGGGTCGGCGGCCTCACCGCCATCTCGGTGCTGCCCACCCACCGGCGGCGCGGCATCCTCCGTTCGATGATCGAGCGCCACTTCCAGGACGTCGAGGCGCGCGGCGAGCCGCTGTCGGTGCTCCACGCCTCCGAATCGGTCATCTACGGCCGTTACGGGTACGGGGCGGCCACCTGGAGCTCCGGCTTCGAGATCGACACCGCCCACGGGGCGTTCGCCGATCCGCCGGAGACAGCCGGACGGCTGCGCATGCTCGACGCCGACGAGGCCGCCAAGCTGGTGCCGGCCTTCTACGACCGGGCCAGGCACGCGCAGCCCGGCGAGCTGAGCCGCGGCGACCAGGAGTGGGCGATCTACTTCCGCGACGCGCAGTGGCACCGCCACGGCGCCAGCCAGCACTACGACGTCATCTACGAGGCGCCCGGCGGCGTGGTCGACGGCTGGGTCAGCTACCGGATCGAGAACCACTGGGACGCCGGCCTGGCCGACAACGTCGTGCGGGTGCGCGAGCTCCAGGCGCTCACCCCCGCCGCCCGCGCCGCGCTGTGGCGCTTCTGCTTCGACCTGGACCTGGCCAGCTCGCTCCAGCTCCGGGCCCGGCCGCTGGACGAGCCGCTGCGCTGGCTGCTGGCCGACCCGCGCCGCCTGCGCGTCACCGAGACCGCCGACGACCTGTGGGTACGCCTGCTCGACCTGCCGACCGCGCTGGAGGCGCGCCGCTACGCCACCGAGGACCGCCTGGTCCTCGAGGTGGTGGACCAGCTCCGCCCCGCCAACCACGGCCGCTTCGCGCTCGAGGGCGGCCCGGGCGGGGCGACCTGCCGGCGCACCCAGGAGGACCCGGACCTGCGCCTCGACGTCGCCGAGCTCGGCGCCGCCTACCTCGGCGGCATCCGCTTCACCAACCTCGCCGCCGCCGGCCAGGTCCTCGAACGCACCCCCGGCGCCCTCCACCGCGCCGACCTGCTCTTCTCCACCACCCCCACCCCCTGGTGCACCACGGGGTTCTGAGCGGTCAGGCAGGCTGCCGCTGAGGCAGCTTCGGGACGTCGGGGGTCGAGACGACATGCCACGTGAAGGATGGGGCCGTAGAGCCACGATCCTCTTCCAGTAGAGCGATCGCGCCTTCGCGGAGAAGTTCGCTCATGGTGACGCCGCGCCGTTCGGCGAGTCCACGCAAGGCAGCCGCCAGTTCTGGCTCGAGGCGAAGCGAGACCATCTGGTCCAGCCGCCTCGGTGCGGCGGCCCTGCCCGAGCCCTCCACGACTTCTCCTGCGTGCTGCCGGGCCAATTCGCGCCGCTCACGCTCGCTGCGCCGGTGTTCGTCGCTCATCGCCATCCTTTCCACCTGCGCCGCTTGACGCGCTCCCATTCCCGGATCTCCGCTGGCTTGGCCGTCCATCCCGTTACCGGCCGCAGCCAGTCACCACGTTTGTAGGACGTGTCGAACAGGAGTGTCCACATGTGACTCCGAGCGCGATCTGGTGCTACGAAGGCTCCTTCCGTCATCTGCGTCGGCAGCCGGATCTCCACAGGTTCCTCTGACAGCACCTCAGCGACGACTCGCTCATCAACGCCATGGCGGAGGCAATGCAGCAGGTTGTTCAGCCGTTCGTCTGGTTGTTCCTCCTCGTCGTCCCAGTCGATCGCCTCGTACTTGCCGAGATCCATCGCCTCACCTAGGTTGTAATACGATATCTCATTAGGACGTATCACACCAGGTAAGGAGCCTACCATGAACGATGAGGCGGCCCGCGGGACAGATCCACAGGCCCGCGATGTCAGCGAGAGACTGGACCGGATCCAAGCAGCCAGCTTCTTCGCTGCGGACCATGTCGCCCCGGTGGAGGGAAAGCTCTACATCAACGGCGGGTTCTTCAACATGCTCCGCTTTCCGAGCTATCCGGCCATCGTCCAGACGCTCGGGATCGGAGCCTCGCTGGTCGTCCCATGGCACGCCTATCAACAGGACCATCACTTCGTGGTCACCCTGCGCGACGAGGATCGGCGAGAGCTTCCACTCCGGATCGAGGGAGGCTTCCGGGTGGGCGCTGACCTTCTTATGCGCCATGGGGACCCGAGCGTCGTCAACATCGGTGGGACCGTCCCCAACGTGGTCTTCGAGCGCCCCGGCCATTACCACCTGCGCCTCCAGGTCGACGACGAAGAGCTGGGCCGTTGGGACCTTCAGGTGGTGCAGCTACCCGGCGGGTTCCCGAGTGCCGCGGTGCCGGGATCTCCTCAATCCGGAGGTTAAGGACTTCTGCTCCTAAGTTCATGCTGGTCGCGAGTGAGGCTGTGGCTCGTCCTGTGGCATTGGGTCGCTCGGTAGCGCCGGGGCGCGGTTCAGCGTCGCTTCAGCCTTGGGTGAGGGTCTGCTCCAGCAGGGCGTTCTGTGCATGGAGCAGCCACTGCTTGGCCTCATGAACCCGACATTTGGCAGCCTGCATGGCATCGGCGCTGACCTCCTCGCCGCGGGTCACCGGCGGGCAGGGAAGAAACAGCGCCTGGGCAGGTGCCCACGCCAGGACCCTCGGCGGTGATCTGCAAGGGCCCGAACAGGCTGCGGATGTGCTGGTCCTCCTCCTCACCTGCTCGGGAGGGCCAGCAGTCGGTGTAGACGACGTCGGCGCAGCGGACGGCTGCCAGGTCGTGGGTCTGCTCGACCTGGCCGGCCGGGCTTGGGGTGAGACTGGCCAGCCACTCCGGTTGCACGCCGAACCCGGGCGGGCACACCTGAGTCAGGTGGATGGGCAGCACGGCGGCGGCCTCACACCAGCTGTGGCACAGGTTGGACGCCTCCCCCACGAACACCACCCGCAGGTCCTGCAGGTGTTCGCGGGTGGCGTGCACGAAGGCCAGGTCGCCGAGGATCTCGCAGGGGTGGTTGTGGCGGGTGCGTGCGTTGATCACCGGCGCGGTGGCCGCCTGGGCGAACTGGTTGAGGGTGTGGAAGCTTGGCGTGCGGATGACCACGGCGTCGAACCAGTTGTCGAGGTAGCGGGCAAGATCCTCGACCGGCTCCCGCTCGCCCAGGCGGCCGGGGATGCTCACGCCGTGGCCGGCCAGCAGTTGCACGCCAAGCTCGAACGCCGCCCGGTTGCGGAAGCCCTCCCCATCCCAGATGAACCCAACGCGCCTGTCCGCCAGCGTGCGCTGCAGGGTGGAGGCGGCGAAGGCGGCGCGCAGCCTGGCGGCGCGCTGAATCAGCCCGGCGAGCTCGGCTGCGGTGCGGTCGCACAGTCGCAGGAAGTCACGGTTGGTGGGGGTTGCCGCGTCGTTGCCCATCCACACTCCCTTGCAACGTGTCCTGCCCGGCGGCCTTGCAGCAACAGACCCGCCGAGGAGGTTGCAGCGGCGGACGAGCATAGCGGTGCTGGTGGTCAGGCGGCTGTGGCCACCCCTGGTGCACCACAGGGTTCTGAGCGGCTCCAGTCAGCGGCGCAGGATGACAGTCGGGTCGAGACGCAACTCGATCGGCTCGGTGAGGTTCAAGGTGGTACCAGCGCTGGCGTGATCGGACTCGGCGTAGGTGTTGCCGACTGCCCGGTACAACCAGAGTTCCGGAGGCTGTGGAACCTCGAGCTCGACACGGAGAAACCAGGGGATGCCTGCGGCCGCATACAACTGCGGCTTGATGATGCGGTCCGTCGTGGTCGTGGCGGGAGAGACGACCTCGACGACCAGGAGGACGTCCTCCGTCATCCTTTCGCACCTCCCGCGATGCGTTCATCTTCACACACCCACGCCGCCTCACGAGCCGTTCCCCCATCGTCCCTGGTCATCCGCGCGGCATGGCCAATCGTCCCGTTAGGGCGCCGTTACCGCTTCCTCGTCCAATGCAGATCTGACCGCCGGTCAGGTTGGACCAAGCAAAGGAAGCGGAACGACGATGTGTGGGATCTTCGGCATGGTGCGCTCGGCGCGGGACCCGGACCCGGCGTGGGCGTCGAGCGTGTTCGTCGCCCTTGGGCACCTCGCGGAGCAGCGCGGCAGCGACGCCGCCGGCTTCCTGCTGGTCGGCGACGGCGTCGAGGCGGACCTGGAGGGGGACGCCGAGGGGTGGCCCGAACCGATCCATCGCGGCGACGTGCGGCTCGGCCGCTGCCGGGTCGTCAAGGGCACCAGCCGCTGGGCGCGCGTCTGGCGACCGGAGCTCCTCCGGGCGCTCGACGGCGCCCGGGCGGTGCTGGGCCACACCCGCCACGCCTCCCAGGGCGCGCCGGGCACGCTGGCCAACGCCGCGCCGCTGGTGGTCGGCGAGGGCCTGATCGGCGCGCACAATGGCGACCTCGACGCCGAGGGGCTGCGGCGCGCCCTGCCGCTGGCGCTCGGGCCGGCGCGGGGCGGGACCGACAGCGAGGTGCTGCTGCTGGCGCTGGACCGGGTCCGCGGCGACCTCGGCGCGGCCTGCGACGTGCTCGGCACCGCCCAGGGCCTGGCGACGCTCGCCTGGGTGGACCGGCACGCCCCCGACCTGGTCCACCTGGCGCGCGCCGCGCTGTGCCCGCTGGCGATCGCCGCCGACGCGCGCGACAACCTCTACTGGGCCTCGTCGCCCGCCTGGTTCCGGCAGCTCGACGAGCGGACCGGCGGGCGGTTCGGCTTCGAGGTCGAGCGGGTCCGCGAGGGCACCCTGCTGGCGATCGCCGCCGGCGTCCGCCCGTCGATCCACGCCAGGCGGACCTTCGAGGCGGTCGCGCGGCCCGGCGACGGCTGGCGCTTCCCCTCGATCTGGAACGGCCTCGACCACCAGGACGTCGACGCCTTCCTGGCCGAGTCGTGCCACCGCACCGCCACCACTCGCCCGGCCGCCCCGGCCCCCGGACTCGCCCGAGCCGCGCTGGCCGGTTAGCCTCCGCTGTGGGGGGTCGGGAAGGGAGGCGGCATGGCGGACGAGGGCCACATCGAGGTCCCGGGTGGCAAGGTCTGGTACCAGCGCGTCGGTGGCGGCGACGGGACGCCGCTGCTGTGTTTGCACGGCGGCCCGGGGTTCACCCACTACTACCTGGAGCGGCTCGCCGACCTGGCGGACCGGCGGCCGGTGATCTTCTACGACCAGCTCGGCTGCGGGAGCTCCGACCGTCCCGACGACCCGGGCCTGTGGACGGTCGAGCGGTTCGTCGAGGAGCTGGTGGTGGTCAGGCAGGCGCTGGGCCTCGACGAGCTGCACCTGTTCGGCAGCTCCTGGGGCGGCATGTTGGCGATGCAGTACGTGCTGGACCGCACCCCGCCGCTGCGCAGCCTGATCCTGTGTGGCAGCCCGGCCAGCATCCCCCGCTGGATCAAGGACTGCGAGGCGCTGCTGGAGGCCGAGCCCGAGTCGGTGCGCGCCACCATCCGCGACCACGAGGCGCGCGGGGTCACCGCCTGCCCGGAGTACCAGGCCGCCATCCTGGGCTTCTACCGCAAGCACGTCTGCCGGCTCGACCCCTGGCCCGAGGGGCTGGAGCGGTCCTTCGCCGAGGCGGGCTACCAGGTCTACGAGACGATGAACGGGCCCAGCGAGTTCACCGTGGTCGGCAGCCTCAAGGACTGGGACGTGAGCGAGCGGCTCGGCGAGATCGACCTGCCAACCCTGCTGGTCGGCGGGCGCTACGACGAGTGCCGCCCGGAGCACCTCCAGGACATGCAGCGCCGCATCGCGAACTCCGAGCTGGCGATCATCGAGGACGCCTCGCACCTGTGCTTCGCCGAGCAGCCCGCCGAGTTCGCCAGGGTGGTCAACGACTTCCTGGCGCGGGTCGAGCACGGCCGCCCGGCGATCGAGCCGGACTGACCTCGGGGCGGCCCCGGCGGCGCAGCAGCCGCTCGGCGATCAGCAGGTCGTCGGCGAAGGTGATCTTGAGGTTGTCCGGCTCGCCGGGCACCACCACGACCTCGAGGTCGGTGTAGCGCTCGATCGACGCGGCCGTGTCGGTGCCGCCGAAGCCGTCGCGTGCGGCGGCCTGGTAGGCGTCCAGCAGCGGGGCGGCGAGGAAGGCCTGTGGTGTCTGGATGCTGACCAGACGCTCGGCGCCAGGCGGCAGCAGCCGGCCGTCGTCGCCGACCCCGAGCACGTGCTCGACCGGCACGCCCGGCACCGCGGCGCCGCGCTCCAGCGCCGCGGCCAGCACCCGCTCGGCCAGCTCGACCGAGGCCAGCGGCCGGGCGGCGTCGTGCAGCAGCAGCGCGCTGATCGACCCCGAGCGGATGTCGGCGGCCAGGTGGGTCAGCACGCGGTGCTCGGACTCGTGGCGGGTGGCCCCGCCGGCGACCAGCTCGACCGCCATGCCGGGCAGCTCGCGCTGGAGCACCTGCTCGGCGAGCGCCAGGTCCCGCGGGCGCGTGGCCAGCACCAGGCGCTCGACCCCGCGCGTTCGGGCCAGCGTCCGCAGCGCCCACACCAGCATGGTGGTGCCGCACAGCGGCAGGTAGGCCTTGCTGCCGCTGTGCCCGACGCGCGTGCCCGAGCCGGCGGCGAGCACGACGCCGGCGTACGAGCCCCGAAACCGGTCGCGCATCTCAGCGGCGCCCGGCGCGGTCGACCGCGGCCAGCAGCGCGGCCGGGGTGCTGAGGTCGCGCACCTGCTCGCCGTTGACGAAGAAGGTCGGGGTGGAGTTCACGCC
>DASVXQ010000610.1:0-13316 GCA_036392615.1 Actinomycetes bacterium
GCGGCGGCGCTGGCGCCCGGCCGACCCGGTCGGCCTGGCGGCCCGCTGGCTGGTGCTGCTGGCGGTGGCGGTCGCCTGGCAGCTGGCCACCATGGGCGGCCGCTCGATCTTCTTCCCGCCGCTCAGCGAGATCCTGGCGCAGGCGCGCCAGTCCTGGCTCTCCGGCCCGGCCTCCTCGCTGTTCCTCACCCCGGCGGTGGGCAGCGACATCGTGCCGAGCCTCGGCCGCCTGCTGGGCGGCTGGCTGCTGGCGGTGGTCGCCGGGGTCGGCCTGGGCACCGCCATCGGGCTGGTGCGCAACCTGGCCGACTACCTCGACCCGGTGATCGAGTTCGTGCGGGCCATCCCGCCGCCGGCGCTGATCCCACCGTTCATCGTGGTGCTCGGCCTCGGCTCGGACATGAAGGTCGCGCTGATCGCCGTCGGGGTGGTCTGGCCGATCCTGCTCAACACCATCGACGGGGTGCGCTCGGTCGACCCGGTGCTGGTCGACACCGGCCGCACGCTGCGCACCGGCTGGCTGCGGCGGCTCGCCTACATCGTGCTGCCGTCGGCCGCGCCGAGGATCTTCGCCGGGCTGCGCGTCAGCTTGTCGCTGTCGCTGATCCTGATGGTCATCTCCGAGATGGTGGCGGCCACCGGCGGGATCGGCTTCACCATCGTGCAGGCCGAGCGGAGCTTCGCAATCAAGCAGATGTGGGCCGGGATCCTGCTGCTCGGAGTGCTGGGCTACCTGCTCAACACGCTGCTGCTGCTGGTCGAGCGGCGCGTGCTCGCCTGGCACCGCGGTGCCCGCGGCCAGCAGGAGGCGCGATGACCACCACCGACGGAACGGCCGCCGCGGCCGCGGCCGGGCGCCCGCTGCTGGAGGTGCGCGACCTCGCCCACCGCTACGGCCCGGGCGAAGCCGCCGCGGTGATCGACGGGCTGAGCTTCTCGGTGCGGCCGGCCGAGCTGGTCTGCATCGTCGGCCCGTCCGGCTGCGGCAAGACCACCCTGCTGCGCTGCGCCGCCGGGCTGCTGGCGCCGCGCGCCGGCACGGTGGTGCTGGAGGGCCAGCGGGTCAGCGGCGTGCCGGACGACATCGCCATGGTGTTCCAGGACTACAGCCGCTCGCTGTTCCCCTGGCTGCGGGTCGGCCGCAACGTCGACTTCCCGCTGGCGCGCCGGGATCTGGGCAGGCGCGAGCGCGCCGAGCGGGTGCACGAGAGCCTCGCCGCGGTCGGGCTGGAGGGCGTGGCCGACCGCTATCCGTGGCAGCTCTCCGGTGGGATGCAGCAGCGGGTGGCGATCGCCAGGGCGCTGGCCTACCGGCCGCGGCTGCTGCTGATGGACGAGCCGTTCGCCTCGGTCGACGCGCAGACCCGCGCGGACCTGGAGGACCTGGTGCTCCAGGTGCGCGACCGCTTCCAGATGACCGTGCTGTTCGTGACGCACGACATCGACGAGAGCGTCTACCTCGGCGACCGGGTGCTGGTGCTGTCGCGCCCGCCGGCCAGGCTGGTGGCGGAGATCCCGGTGCCGCTCCCCCACCCGCGCGACCAGATCGCCACCAAGGAGCTGGACGCCTTCGTCCGGCTCCGCGCCGAGGTGGGCCGGCTGATCCGCTCGCGCCGCACCGCCGAGGTGGGCTAGCGACACGCCAGAGGAGCCTCACGACCATCGACAATGGGTGCAACCCGCCGACGGGGCATCGCGTGTAGGTGGACGAGATGGACCAGGCGGCGCACATCGGGCGGGAGATGACAGACGACCACCGGGAGTTCCTCGACTTCTTCGCCGACGAGTTCTGGTCGCTGCGGCGGGTCGGGTTCCTGCTCACCGGCGACTGGGGCGAAGCCGAGGAGCTGGCCCAGGAGGCGATGGCCCGCACGTTCGCGGCCTGGTCGCGGGTGCGCGGCTACGACCGGCCAGCGGCCTTCGCCCGCAGAGTGCTGCTCAACCGCCACCGATCGCTGCTGCGGCGGACGATCGTCGAGGCCCGCCACCTGCTCGCCCACCGGACCGACGAGCGCCACGAGCCGACCTTCAGCGGCGACGATCTCGTGCTGTGGCAGGCACTGCGCCGCCTGCCCGCCCGTCAGCGGACGGCACTCGTGCTGCGCTACTACCTGGACCTGCCGGAGGCGGAGGTCGCCCGCCAGCTCGGCGTCCCGGTCGGCACGGTCAAGTCCCTTGTGCATCGTGGCCTTCACCGCCTGCGCGAGCGGCTCGGAGCCACCTATGCCAGCGAGCGCCTGACCAGCAACACGGAGGCCGAAGCATGACCATCGAGGACCGGGTCAGGAGGGTGCTCGCTGAGGCGGTCGCCGACGAGCCGGCCCTGCGAGGGGCCCCGCTGGAGCATGCACGCCGCCACCGGCGCCGCCGGCTGGTCATGGCCGGCGCGGTCGCGATGGCCCTGGCGCTGGCCGTGGTGGTGGTCGCGGCCGCCGTGCGGTCACGCGAGCACCCCCTCCCGAGCACGGTCCCCACCAAGGGCTGGAAGACCTGGACCGACGCCGCCGGCAACCTCCGCCTGCGGTACCCGCCCGACTGGGTGGTCCGAGCGCGGTCGGCCGGCTTGATCAGGATCGCCCCGCCCGAGCATGCCGCTGGCGCGACCGCCGACAGCCCTCCGTTCGCCGTTGGCGTGCGGGCCGCCGCACCCGGCTACTACCTCGGCGAGACGCTCGGCGTGAACCTGACCAGAGGCCGGCTGGCAAGCGGCCAGGCATACGTCGTCTATGACGAGGATCCCGCCGTCCTGGTCCCGCCGACGGAAACGCCGACGCCATCGCGCAAGCCGACCGAGCTGCCGCGGCGCCGGATCTACACCATCGACTGGGGCCGCGGCTGCCGGCCGACCGCCAACCATCAACCGAGCTGCAGACCGAGCCTCGTCTTGAGCGGCATCATGGCCGCCAGCACGCCCCTGTGGGACCGCTACCGTGCCGTGGCCGAGGTGATCGTGAACACCATCTCGCCCCTCAACCCGACTGCCCCGTCCTCCGGGGACCGCACCCGGCCGGCCTGCCGCCCAGACCAGTGGCGACTGTTCCATCCCGGCGGGTGGTCCTATGGCGACCTCGCCCAGCGGTACGTCCTGGGAGGCGGCGTGAGATTCGTCGGCGGGCCGCCCTGCCATCTGCGGCTCACGCTACGGCTGGAGGTCCTGGGGTCGGACGGCCGGCGGCTGCCGCTGCCGGGGAACCCGTCGACGACCACCATCGAAGGCGACCTGCCCGACGACCGCCAGAGCGCGCGGCAGAACACGATGTCAATGGCCCCCAGCCCGTTGAACTGGTACTGGGGCTGGCAGGAGTGGTGCAACCGGGACATGCCCCGGGGAACGATGCGGGTCACCGCCGAGGGAGGCGCCACCATCAGCGTGGTTGGCCCGCCCTCGCCCTCGACCCCCGGCGAGCCCGACACCGGCTGCCGCGATCGCGGGCGGCCGTCCACAATCGCCCCCTGGCCCTGAGCTGGATCCTCACGGCGTGGTTGCTCCAGCCGGCGGGCGCTCCTGGATGGCAGGCGCTGCGGCGATCACCCGGTTCGGTGTAGAACCAAGCGGGTCCGGGAGTGCCGGTCACTGCCGGCGTCCGGCGCACGCGAGCGTCAGGGGGCCGGCGACGAGAGCGAGGCGATGGTGTCAGGACCGATCGACGACCGATTCCTCGGGCTGCCCCGCCAGGCGCTGGCGGACGCGGCCCTGACGCGCGCCGAGGAACTCGGCGCGCAGCACGCCGACTTCCGCCTGGAGCTGCTGCGCGACCAGGCGATGCGCCTGCGCGACGGCAGGCTCGAGTCCTCCGGCGAGGGCGAGACCAGCGGCTTCGCCGTCCGCGTGGTGGCCGAGGGCAGCTGGGGCTTCGCCGCCGGCGTGGAGCTGACCAGCGACGAGGTGGCCCGCGTGGCCGAGCAGGCGGTGCAGGTGGCGCGCACCAGCCGGGCGATCAACTCCGAGCCGGTGGAGCTGGCCGACGAGCCCACCTACGCCGACGCCACCTGGGTGTCCGACTACCAGGTCAACCCCTTCGACGTGCCCGAGGGCGACAAGCAGGAGCGGCTGCGCGAATGGAGCCAGCGCCTGCTGGCCGCCGAGGGCATCAGCCACGTCGACGCCGAGCTGCTGGCGGTGCAGGAGGGCAAGTTCTACGCCGACCTGGCCGGCACGGTCACCACCCAGCAGCGCGTGCGGATCGCGCCCGAGCTGACCGCGGTCTGGATCGACCCGGACGGCGGGCGCTTCGACACCATGCGGACGCTGGCGCCGCCGGCGGGCCGCGGCTGGGAGTACCTCGACGGGGTCGGCTGGGACTGGGAGCGGGAGCTGGAGGAGCTGCCCGCGCTGCTGCTCGAGAAGTCCCGCGCGCCCTCGGTCGAGGCGGGCACCTACGACCTGGTGGTCGACCCGTCCAACCTGTGGCTCACCATCCACGAGTCGATCGGGCACGCCACCGAGCTCGACCGGGCGCTGGGCTACGAGGCCAACTACGCCGGCACCTCGTTCGCCACCTTCGACAAGCTGGGCTCGCTGCGCTACGGCTCGCCGGTGATGCACGTCACCGGCGACCGGGTCGCCGAGCACGGCCTGGCCAGCATCGGCTGGGACGACGAGGGCGTCGCCGGCCAGCGGTGGGACCTGGTGCGCGAGGGCGTGTTGGTGGGCTACCAGCTCGACCGGCGCATCGCCCGGCTCAAGGGGCTGGGCCGCTCCAACGGCTGCGCCTTCGCGGACGCGCCCTACCACTTCCCGATCCAGCGGATGGCCAACGTCTCGCTCCAGCCGGCGGAGAACGGGCCCTCGGCCGAGGAGCTGATCGGCGCGGTCGACCACGGCATCTACGTGCTGGGCGACAAGTCCTGGTCGATCGACATGCAGCGCTACAACTTCCAGTTCACCGGGCAGCGCTTCTACCGGATCGAGGGCGGCCGGCTGGCCGGGATGCTGCGCGACGTCGCCTACCAGGCGACCACCACCGACTTCTGGGGCGCCATGGAGGCGGTCGGCGGCCCGCAGACCTACGTGCTCGGCGGGACCTTCACCTGCGGCAAGGGCCAGCCTGGCCAGGGCGCGCCGGTGAGCCACGGCGCGCCCACCGCGCTGTTCCGCGGCATCCGCATCCTCAACACCCTGAAGGAGGGCGGCCGGTGACCCCGCAGGAGCTCGTCGAGCGCGCGCTGCAGCGCTCCAGCACCGACGGCTGCATCGTGCTGGCCAGGGAGTCCAGCAGCGCCAACCTCCGCTGGGCCAACAACACCCTGACCACCAACGGCGTCGCGCTGACCCGCGACCTCACGGTGATCGCCCTCGCCGACGGCGCCGAGGGCACCTCCGCGGGGGTGGTCAGCCGCAGCGGCGTGACGCTCGACGGCGTGGCCGACATGGTCGCGGCGGCCGAGGCCAAGGCGCGCTCGCTGCCGCCGGCCTCCGACGCGGCGCCGCTGCTGGAGGGCACGGTCGGGCCCGGCTGGCAGGACCCGCCGGCGACCACCTCGATCGAGGCGCTCGCCGCGCTCGCGCCCGAGCTGGGCGAGCTGTTCCAGGCGGCCCCGTCGTCCGGGCGCACCTTGTACGGCTACGCCGAGCACGACCTGACCACCACGTATCTCGGCACCTCGACCGGCATCCGGCTGCGCCACGACCAGCCGACCGCCAGGATCGAGCTGACCGGCCGCTCCACCGACGGCGCCCGCTCGGCCTGGGCGGGCCGCAGCGCGCGCGACTTCTCCGGCATCCACGCCGGTGAGCTGGACGCCGCGGTGGCGCAGCGGCTCGACTGGGCCAAGCGCCACATCGACCTGCCGGCCGGGCGCTACCGCACGATCCTGCCGCCGGCGGCCACCGCCGACCTGATGGTCTACCTGTACTGGACGGCCGCGGCGCTGGACGCGCACGAGGGGCGCACGGTGTTCAGCCGGCCGGGCGGTGGCACCAGGGTCGGCGAGCGGATCACCGACGTGCCGGTGACGCTGCGCAGCAACCCGAGCCTGCCGGGGCTGGAGTGCACGCCGTTCGTGGCCACCGGCTTCTCCAGCCGGCACGCCTCCATCTTCGACGACGGCATGCCGCTGGCCGCCACCGACTGGATCCGCGAGGGCGAGCTGACCGCGCTGGTCGGCAGCCGCCAGGCGGCCACGGAGACCGGCCTGGAGCCGCGGCCGTTCGTCGACAACCTCGAGCTCAGCGGCCCGGTCGACGGCGACCTGGAGAGCATCGTCGCGGGCACCGACCGGGGCCTGCTGCTGACCTGCCTGTGGTACGTCCGCGAGGTCGACCCGGAGACGCTGCTGCTCACCGGGCTGACCCGCGACGGCGTGTTCCTGGTCGAGGGCGGCGAGGTGGTCGGGGCGGTCAACAACTTCCGCTTCAACGACAGTCCGGTCGACCTGCTGCGCAGGATCGAGGCGATCAGCCCCGCCGAGCCGGCCCTGCCACGCGAGTTCGGCGACTACTTCGCCCGCGCACAGATGCCCGCGCTGCGGGTGGCCGACTTCCACATGAGCTCGGTCAGCCCGGCTTCGTAGCCGGCGCCGGGGCTGGGGGCGGAGGTGGAGCCGTGGCCGTGGCCGGCGGCGCCCCGGCCGCCGGGACCGGAGTGTCGGCCGCCGCGCGGCCCTTCGGCTCGGCGCCGGGCCTGGCCAAGTGCGCGCGCAGCCAGGCACGCCAGCGAGCCCAGGCGCCTGGGCGGTTCAGCTCCCGCAGGAGCTGCTCTCGACGCTGCGAGACCCGCAGCTGCTCCGCCTGGCCTGTCCTTCAGGCGAGGGAGCCGATGGTGGTTGGCTGGTAGACCATGCACCAACCGTACCGCGTGGGCCCGCGCCGCGCCCGGCCGATGGGCCGCCCACGCCAAGGCCGGAGATGGCATGCTCTGATGGTGTCCACCTCGACGCTCGGCTACGCGATCCTGGGGCTGCTGGCCAGGCAGGCCTGCTCCGGCTACGAGCTGGCCGCGCGGCTGCGCGCCCCGACCGGCTACTACTGGACCGCCAGGCACAGCCAGATCTACCCGGAGCTGGAGCGGCTGCTGGCCGCGGGGCTGGTGCGCTACCGGCTGGAGCGCGGGCCGGGGCCGCGCGACAAGAAGGTCTACGCCCCCACCGAGGCTGGCCTGCGGGCGCTGCGCGACTGGGTGGCCCGGCCGCCGGCGCCCCACGCCCCGCGCGACGAGCTGGCGCTGAAGACCTACTCGCTGTCGCTGGCCGACCCGGTCGCCGCGGCCGCGCTGTACCGCAAGCAGGCGGACGCGCACACCGAGCGGCTGGCGGCGTACGAGGCGACCCGGGAGCGGGTGCTGGCGCGCCACGGCGGCGCCGCTCCCGCGCTGGACGCGCCGGAGTTCGGCTCCTACGCGACCCTGCTGCTCGGCATCGGCCACGAGCGCGACCACCTGGCCTGGTGCCGCTGGCTGATCGACTGCCTGGAGCGCGGCGCCGTCCAGGACGAGCCCTGAGCGGGGCGGCTCAGCGCCGCTCTTCGAGCTCGGCGATCTCGCCCCGGGCGGCGGCCAGCTCGGCCCGGACGGCGGCCAGCTCGTACTCGAGCTGGACGATGCGGCAGGCGGCGGCCAGCGACATGCCGTCGTCGACCACCTGGCGCGCGCGGGCGGCGACCTCGAGGTCGTGCCGCGAGTAGCGCCGGTGCCCGCCGTCGGAGCGGGCCGGCACCAGCAGGCCGGCCTCCCCGAGGTTGCGCAGGAAGCCCGGCTGCACGCCCAGCATGGCGGCCGCCGCGCTCATCGCGTAGGCCGGGTAGTCCGCGTCGTCGAGCGCCGCCGGCATGCCGGGCAACGGCCCCGGACCGGCCATCGGTGGCCGGTTCCGGGGCGCGTCGCGGTCAGGGCCCATGCCGGTCAGCTCGCCGCTCCGGCGGTGCTGGAGGCGCGCTCCTTGGAGCCGGTCCCATGGGACTCGCTGATCGCCCTGGGGCCGTCGGAGGCGCGGCCGACCTGGATGCGGCGCGGCTTGGCCTGCTCGGCGACCGGGATGGTGACGGTCAGCACGCCGTCCTGGTACTCGGCGGCGATGTTGTCAACGTCGAGCCCGTCGCCCAGCACGATCTGCCGGCTGTAGGTGCCCGACGGCCGCTCGGCGAGCACGTACTGGGCGCCCTCGGGGGCGTCGTTGCGGCGCTCGGCCCGCACGGTCAGGGTGTTGTTCTCGGCGGTGATGTCCATGCTGTCGGCGTCGATGCCGGGCAGGTCCAGACGAAGGACGTAGGACTCGCCGTGCCGGTAGGCGTCCATCGGCATCAGGCGCGGGGTGCGCGCGGCCCCCATCACCTCGTTGGCCCAGCGGTCCAGCTCACGGAACGGATCGAACCGCAGCGTGCTCATCTGCGCTTCCCCTCCTGTGGAGAAGATCGGTTGGATGTCGGCGCAGCCCGCCGCCGGGTCGTCGCGGCGGTGCACGCCAGATGATAGCTTCCCCGGGACAGGAAATCTAGTCCTCTCGGAGGAGATTTTCTGTGCCATGCGGCGCAGTCCTCAGGCGAGCGCCTCGACCGTGGCGACGGTGAGCTCGTCGAGGCCGCCGAGGACGGCGGCCGCGGCCCTGGCGGCGTCGTCGTCCAGCGGGTAGCGCCTGGCGGGGATGGCGATCACCCGCATGCCCGCCGCGGCGGCCGAGCGGACGCCGTTGCTGGAGTCCTCCACCGCGGCGCACTCGGCCGGGTCGACGCCGAGCCGGGCGGCGACCTCCAGGTAGGCGTCGGGCGCGGGCTTGCCGCGGGGGACCTCCTCGGTCGAGACCGTCGCGCGGAAGCGCCCGGCCAGCCCGCTGGCCGTCAGCACCAGCTCGATGAGCTGACGCGACGAGGAGCTGGCCAGCCCGAGCGGCCAGCGCTCCGCCAGCCGCTCGACCGCGGCGACCGCGCCGGGCAGCAGCGGCGGTCGCTGGCCGTAGCGCTCGGCCATGCGCTCGAGCACCTCGGCGGCGACCACCTCGGGCGGCCGGCCCACGCCGAGGTCGCTGGACAGGTAGGCCGACCACTCCGGCGTGCTCATGCCCATCAGGCGACGCTGCGCCTCCGGCAGCCAGTGCCCGCCCGCCGCGTCGACGTAGGCGCGCCGCACCTCCTCCCAGACCGGCTCCGAGTCGATCAGCACCCCGTCCAGGTCGAAGGCGACCGCCGCCACCGCTCGCCCCATGCAGTCCTCCAGGCTCGGGTCCGTTGCCGCGGCAGAGCCTACGCCGCCCGCGCCCGCGCGGGTCAGGGCTGGAGGCGGCCGCGGCCCTGGCGGCTGCGGCGGGTGGAGGCGCGCCGCACCAGCTCGGCCGGCAGCAGCCGGTCGGCCGGCAGCACCGAGCGCTCCACCAGGCTGAGCAGCGAGCGCACCGCCGCCTCGCCGAGCACGCGCGGCTGCACCCGGATGCTGGTCAGGGTGGGGCGCGAGTGGCGCGACAGCACGGTGTCGCCCTCGCCGCTGACGCCGAGGTCGCGCGGCACGCGCACGCCGAGCTCACGGGCGGCGCGCAGCACGCCGACCGCCTGCCGGTCGGCGGCGCAGACGATCGCGTCCGGCGGCGGCGACTGGCTCAGCAGTCGCAGCGCATGCACGAACGCCTGCTCCTCCGAGAGGTCGTCGGCGCGCACCTGGATCGGCTCGCCGCCGCGGGCGCGCACCTCCTGCTCGAAGGCGTCCTCCACGTCGCGCGCGTAGGTCATGCCGCCCTTGACCGAGAGCTGCGCCGGCCGCTGGTAGCCCTGCTCCTCCAGGTGCGCCAGCACTTGGACGATGCCGCCGCGGTGGTCGTTGTCGATCCACGGCACCTGCTCCGGCCCGCGGTAGCGGCCGCCGGCGGTGACCAGCGGGACGCCGCGGCGCAGCAGCACCGGGATGAGCGCGTCGTCCAGGGTGGGGGCCGCCACGATCACCCCGTCGAAGCGGCCCTCCTCGAGCGCCAGCCGCAGCGGGAAGCGCGCCCGCTCCGAGGCGGGGATCAGCAGGAAGCCGTAGCCGTTCTCGGCGGCGGCGGTGGACAGGCCCTCCAGCAGCTGATGGAACCAGGGGTTGAGCACCGGCGAGTCGCCCTGGAAGGGGAAGTGCAGGCCGATGGTCATCGTCCGCCCGGTCGCCAGGCCCCTGGCGGCGCGGTGCGGCCGGTAGGAGAGGCGCTCGGCCACCGCGACCACCCGCCGCCGGGTGTCCGGCGCCACCGGGCGCTTGCCGGAGAACACATGCGAGACGGTGGTGATCGACACCCCCGCCTCGCGCGCGACCTCCTCGATGCTCGCCATCCGCACTGACCCCCTGCTGTCGGATGCATCCTACGGCGTGGCCCGGACGGGCCGCATGCCCGTATCCTCCCGGAGGTCGGGCGTGCCCGGGGTCGCCGCGACCCCGGGCACGATGCGGATCCCGGTCAGCCGGCCTGGCCGGGCAGCACCCGCTCCAGCGGCACGCCGGAGACGGTGAACGGCAGGTCGGGCACGAGGCCTGGCGGTCGAACTGCGAGTTGACCGCCAGCAGGCGCGTGCCCGACAGCGCCAGGGTGGTCGGGGTGTGCAGCGCCGGGTCGGTGAACTGGGCCAGCACGCGGCCGCTGCGCAGACGCCGGTCGAGTCCGACGGTGACGATCAGCCGGTTGGCGTTGCGCGCCACGAACAGCACCGGGCCGGCCAGCAGGATGCCGTCGCCATTGCGCGGCGGCCCGCCGGCCACCGGGATCTCGGCCACCGAGCGGTCGGCCACGCCGATGCGGAACAGCTTGCCGGTGTTGGACTGGACGGTGACCAGCTGGCGGCCGCCGGCCGCGAACCAGATGCCGTTCAGGTTGAAGCCGGCCTGGTAGACCACGGCGGTGCCGGTGAAGTCGAGGAACCGCCCCGGCGCGGCCACGGTGGGATCGCGGTGGCGCACCGCGGCGGCGGGCACGCGCCACGGCACCGGCGCGACCGAGTCGGTGAAGTAGGCGTCGCCGTTGGGGGTGACGGTGACGTCGTTGATGAACGTGTTGGGGCCGCGCAGCCCGGTGTCGAAGTGGCGCACCAGCTTGCGGTCGTGGGTGTCGTAGACCCACATCTGGCCGGTGGCGGCGCCGGAGACGTAGAGCCGGCCCTGCCGGTCGACCTTCATCCCGGTGGCGGCGGTGCGGCCCTCCGCCCCACCGGGCAGGAACACCTCCATGGCGCGGCGGTCGGGACGGCCGCGGTAGATGGTGCCGTCGGTGCTGCTGCCCACGTAGAAGAACCCGGTCCTCGGGTCCGAGGCGACGCCCTCGGGGAACACGGTGTCGCCGGGGATGGCGAAGTTCATGATCGGCCGGGTCGCGTACCGTGATCAGGGCGATTTCGCCTCTGGGGGCCGTCAGGCCCAGATGTCCTCCAGCACGCGAACGGTGTTGCCGCCGACCAGCGCACGGGTCTCGTCGTCCGACCAGTCGTGGGCAACCAGCCAGTCGATGATGTTGCCGAAGCACTCCGCCGGGTTCTCCAGCCCCTCCACCCAGGGCACCCGCGGGAACCCCAGGCCGCCGCGGGCCTGGCCGATGGAGAGCTGCTCGGCGAACGCCTCGTGTATGCCGACATGGTCGCCGAACAGCGTGTCGGGGCCGAAGGTCACGTGCTCGATGCCGACCAGCTCGACGCAGTAGCGGAGGTGGTCCATCACCGAGTCGATGCTGTGGTGCGGGTGCCCCGCCGACAGGGTGGTGTGCGGCGCGGCCTCGATGCCGATCAGCCCGCCACGCTCGGCGCATGCCCGGATGACGCTGTCCGGCTTCATCCGCGGCGAGTCCCACACCGCCCGCGCGCCGGCGTGGGTGATCAGCACCGGCGCGCGGCTCGCCGCGATCACGTCCAGGCAGGTCTGGTCGCCCGAGTGCGACACGTCGATGGCCATCCCGAGCCGGTTCATCCGCTCGACCGCGCGCTCGCCGAAGGCGGTCAGCCCGCCGTCGCGCCGCTCGCGCAGACCCGAGCCGAGCGCGTTGGCCTCGCTGTAGGCGATGCCCATCTGCCGCACGCCGAGGCCGTAGAGGATGTCGATGCGGTCGACCTCGTTCTCGATCATGGTGGCCGCCTCCAGCCCGGGCACCAGCGCGAGCGTGCCGGTCTCGTGCGCCCGGCGGACGTCGGCCAGCGACTCCGCGCGGAACACGAAGTCCTGGTGGGCCAGGTCGCAGAAGCGGTGGCCCAGGTCGTAGACCACGTCGTCCCACTTCCAGCCGGCCTGGCTGGTGATGCAGCCGGTGCCGTCCATGAAGTTGTCGAACACCGCGGTCAGCCCGGAGCGCGCCAGGCCCTCGTAGCCGGTGCGGTGGCGGCCGGTGCGGATCAGCTCGAAGCTGGAGGTGATGTCGTCCGGGAAGACCGTGGGATGGTCGTGCAGCGAGATCACCACGCTGTCGGCCAACAGCCGGTCGGCCCGCCGGCGCTGCGCCTCGGAGAGCTCGCGGCGCCGCGCCGGCACGTGGCCGAGCTCGGGCGCCAGCTTGAACTCCTGGTAGTCGCGTCCGGGCTCGAGGTAGTCGAACGAGCGGTAGCCGGTGTAGCGCGGCGACGGTGGCAGCATCGGCGTGGACCTCCTGGTTGCTCGCTCCGGTCCGCCGGTGGCTGGCGGATCATGATCGAGTATTGCCCAGCGGACGGCGGTCACGAGGAGGCGGCGGTGGGGCTGGAGGCGTTCGGCCGGGCGGTCGCGGAGCGGCGGGTGTCCGCCGTCGAGCTGGTGCGGCGCAGCCTGGAGCGGATCGAGCGGCTCGACGGCGAGCTCGGCGCGGTGGTCGCGCTGCGCGCCGGGCCCGCCGTCGAGGAGGCCACCGCGCTCGACCGGCGGGCGGCCGGCGGCGAGCCGCTTGGCCCGCTGGCCGGCGCTCCCCTGCTGGTCAAGGACCTCGAGGACGTGGCGGGGATGCGCACCACCTTCGGCTCGCTGCTGTTCGAGCACGCCCCGCCGGCGGCCGCCGACAGCCGCATCGTGGCGCGCCTGCGCGCGGCCGGGGCGGTCGTGGTCGGCAAGACCAACCTGCCGGAGTTCGCCGCCGAGGGCTACACCGCCAACCGGCTGTTCGGCGTCACCCGCAACCCCTGGGCGCCCGAGTGGTCGCCGGGCGGCTCCAGCGGCGGCTCGGGTGCCGCACTGGCCGCCGGCATGGCGGCGCTGGCGACCGCCAGCGACGGCGGCGGCTCGATCCGCATCCCGGCGGCGCTGTGCGGGCTCGCGGGGATCAAGCCGACCGGCGGACTGATCGGCCGGTCGCCGGTCCCCGAGTGGATCGACCTGTCGACCGACGGGCCGCTGGCCACCTCGGTGGCGGACCTGCGGCTGCTGCTGGCGCTCGAGGCCGGGCCGGTGGCCGGCGACCCGACCGCCCTGCCGGCGCCGCCG
>DASVXQ010000611.1:0-67294 GCA_036392615.1 Actinomycetes bacterium
GCAACGCACCAGCGCCGGTCCTGATCAGAGTTCTGTGACAAGACGATCTTCCTGGGGAAGGTGCGCTCCTTCACGCCACCCGACCGGAGGGCGATCCACAGGTTCTCGTCATTGCTCGCCCGAAGACTCCGCCGAGGGACCCGAGACCGCCTCGACTGCGTCCCGAGCCGTGCTCATGGTCGATGAAGCCGGAGTCCGTCCCTAGCGATCGAATCGAAACGGCAACACAGACCAAGATCAAACTCTGCCGGCTTCTTGACGCATGACACACCTATGCGTCAGTCGGTTCATCGCTCTCGTCGGTCTCGGCAAGATCCCTGCTTCTTGAATCTTGAGAGGTTGACTGCTCTTTAGCGTTGTCTGGCATACGCACATCGTCAGTGCGGTCAGGTTGAGTGACCGGCCGCTGGAATCCCTTGACGAAGTCCTCGGGGAACGTCTGCTGCTGGAACCCCTTAAAGACATCCGGCGAAATGAGCTGCTGCTGGAACCCGTTGAAGAGGTCTGGAGGGACAAGCGGAAGGTCAACACCCGTGAACCACCGTCGGTGAGTGAGCAGCTTCCACGCGAGCAGTCCGGGGTCGTCCCTTCGCGCCGACACCCGCGTAAGCTCACCGCCTTGTGGACGGTCGAACCGGTCCAACGTAATCAACCCGCTGAATCGAAGCGGCTTTAAGAGTTCGGCCGGCGGGATCCAGACCGTGCCGGTCCGTGCGGCAGTTGCGCATCTAATGGTGTGTCGCGGATTTGGTGATCCGGTCGAGGGTGGCTTGTCCGCGGGCGACTTTGTCGAGGATCTCGTCGGCGGGTTTGGTCCAGACGAAGGGCTCGGGGTTGTCGTTTCAGTGGGAGACCCAGCAGTCGATACGGGTTTCGAATTCGGCGACGGAGGTGAAGCTGGTGTTGGTCAAGGCTTTGCGGCACCATCGGCGGGGACGGCTGGGTGCGGTCCAGAGCCTGGACCTGGGTCTCCTCGTCGAAACAGAACACCGCTGCGGCAGCCGGCGGGTTCACGTACAGGCCGACCACGTCACGCAGCTTCGACTCGAAGCTCGGGTCTGTGGACAGCTTGAAGGTCTCCACCTTCCACGGCCGGATCCGCCGTGCCTGCCATATCCGGGCCACCGTGTCCTTGCCGACCCCGTACCGGGCCGCCATCGACCTCGTCGACCAGCACGCAGAGCCGTCCTCGGGCACCGTGTGCAACGTGTCATGCACGATCGCTTCCACAACATCGTCGCCGAGCACAACAGGGCGGCCACGCCCGGATGCGCCCCACCGCAGCGGTTCCCTCCGCGGCGAACCGGCTACGCCACCGACGGACAGACTTCGGCGTGGACGCGCACCGACGAGCGATCTCGGCGTTCGAAACACCGTCCGCGGCCACAACAACACCTTGGCCTGGCGCACATCCCGAGCCGGCGCGGTGTGCGAACGAGCAAGCCGCTCCAGCTCAACCCGCTGCCCGCCCGTCATCTCCAAAGCCCAGCCGCAGCCACCATCCCACCCGCACTACGACAGATCACTATTTAAGCGACACACCACTGGGCATCCGCCACGACGACCCGGGCGCCAGTACGGCCATTGTGCCTTGACCTGCGGTTACAATGGCGGCCCTGTTGTGGGCAGCGCGTTCAGGTGTCGCATTACCCGGCACGCAGGCAGCGACGGGGTTGCGGCGACGCTGCCGATGAAACGTGGGGGTACATGCACGCCGGTCGACGTGGGACCGATGGCAGTAGGCGCTGGCGCGGCTTCCCGTGGGTCCGGCCGAGACTCCAGCGCCACCGCTTCCTGCTCGTCGCCTGCTCCATATTGCTTGCGGTCGTCGCCGTGATCCTGCAGCGCAACTGGCCGACCGGTCCTCCCGGCGGGACGGGAGCCGCAAACCTCACGTCGACGTCCGCCGCCAGGACGGTCACCTTGCCCACCGCTTCGAGCAGCAGCGCCGCTCAGCCCTCCGAGAGCACCCGTCCCGCGCCGTCCTCGAGCCAGGTGCCGGAACGGCACACCGGCCTGTCCATCCGGATCGTCGGCAACCATTTCGTCGACGGCGACGGCAAGGTGGTCCGTCTGGTGGGCGCCAACCGGTCCGGCACGCAGTACGCCTGCGCCGAGAAGTGGGGCATCTTCGACGGCCCCTCCGACGACGCCTCCATCGCCAGCATGCGCCATTGGGGGTTCAACGCCGTCCGCGTCAACGGCAACGAGGACTGCTGGCTTGGCATCAACGGCGTGCCGGAGCGCTACGGCGGTGCCAACTATCGGGCCGCTCTGGCTGGCTACGTCAGGCGCGTCAACGCCGCCGGCATGTACGTGATCCTCGACCTGCACCACAGCGCGCCCGGGACGAAGCTGGCGAGCGACCAGCAGCCGATGCCCGACCGCGACCACTCGCCGGCCTACTGGCGGAGCGTCGCCGAGCAGTTCAAGCACAACCACGCGGTCTTGTTTGACCTGTACAACGAGCCGTACCCGGACGACAACCGCAACACCACCGCCGCCTGGGCCTGCGTGCGCGACGGTGGCACCTGCCCCGGCGTGGGCTTCACGGCGGCCGGGATGCAGGAGCTGGTGAGCGCGGTACGGGCGGCGGGGGCGACCAACCCGATCCTGATCGGCGGTCCGCAATACGCAGGCGTCGTCGACCGGTGGCTGGCGTATCAGCCGAATGATCCAGCCAGGCAGCTAGCCGCCTCCATCCACGTCTACTACCAGGACCGTGCCAACCCTGAGTGGTCACCCTGCTACCTGCGGGAATGCTGGGAACGCACGATCGCCCCGCTTGCGCTGCAGGTGCCGGTGGTCATGGGTGAGATCGGCGAGCACGACTGCGGGCACAGCCTGATCAGCCCGCTGATGGACTGGAACGACCGCCATGGGGTGAGCTACCTGGCATGGGCCTGGTTCACCGGCAACTGCGCCGACGAGCCAGCGCTCATCTGGCGCTACGACGGGACGCCGACCCCCTTCGGCGCCGGCGTGCGATCCCACCTGCTCGGCCTGCACCCCTGAGTGGCGTACCGCTGCTGCGCTCATTACGCAAGCGAGCTGCGACCAACTCATCGGAGCGGGCTACGCCGGACATACAGCATTTGCGGGTGTTGACCCGGGGACGGCCAATCTAGCGTTGCCGCGGTGGAATCGGTCTCCGGGTCGGTGCAGGGCGGATTCCTTCAATTGCTTCTTCGTGGTCTGGGCTTGCAGGGCCCGGGCCGTTTGATGGTTTTTGGTTCCTGGGGGAGGCACCTGTTGAGCCCGTCCAAGCGGCGCACGGCCGAATTCCACCGCGTTCCCGGCCGGGTGGCGACCCGGGTCGCCCGGATCGTCGTCTGTGTCGGCGTGCTCGTCGCGGGCGTGTCGGTGGCCATGCCGGCCGCCCAGGCCGCCGCGCAGACGACCCTGTCGCTGACCTTCGACAACGGCCCGATCAGCCAGTACACCCTGGGATACCAGCAGGCCTTGCAGCCGCACGGCGTCCCCGCGACCTTCTACGTCAACTCCGGCACCGTTGGCTCGACGGCCAAGTTCATGTCGTGGACGCAGCTCTCGACGCTAGCCGCCGCCGGGAACGACATCGGCGGCAAGACGGTCCACGGGATCAACCTCAAGACCACCACCGACACCCAGACCAAAATCGACGAGGTCTGCAAGGACCGGCAGGCGCTGCTCCAGCACGGGCTCGCCGCGGCCACCTTCGCCTACCCGTTCGGGGCCTTCGACGCCACCGCGGAGAGCATCGTCAAGGGCTGCGGCTACGGCAACGGCCGCACCGCCGGATCGGTGTCCCCGGCCGGTCCCACCTGGGCCGAGACTTTCCCCCCCAAGGACTGGCTGGCGACCCGGGCCTACGCACCGAGCGGTCAAGTCACCTTGGCCAACCTCCAGGCGCTGGTCAACGGCGCCGCCGCGCACAACGGCGGCTGGGACCAGGTCGTGATCCAGAAGGTCTGCTCACAGACCCTGGACGCCGCCAACTACACCACCTGCACGGCCTCCGCCGGTTACATCGAGCTGGCCGATCTCAATGCCTTCCTGGACTGGGTCGGGAACGCCGGCCAGCCGGGCGGCGCGCCCGCCGGGACCGTCCTCAAGACGGTCCGCGACGCCGCCATCGCCGCTGACGCGGTGGCGCCGACCACCACCATCTCCTGCGACGGCGCGCCTTGCTCCACCGCCAACTACCCCAACGTCGTCCACGCGACGCTCACCGCGGCCGACCTCGGGTCCAGCCTGTCCAGTACCCACTATACGACCGACGGGTCCGATCCGACCCTGGCCAGCCCGACCTACACGGGGACGCTGGCCATCACCAGCCCGACCACGCTCAAATTCCGCTCCTGGGACTACGCTGGCAACGTCGAGGCGGTCAGGTCGCAGCTCATCCAGGCGAACCCGCCGCCGGACACCACCGCGCCGACCACCACCATCGCCTGCAACGGCGGTGCCTGCGACCCGGCCGGCTACACCGGCTCGGTCACGGTGACGCTGTCCGCCAGCGACGGCGGCGGCTGGGGCGTCGACAAGACCTACTACACCACCGACGGGTCGACCCCCACCCAGTCCAGCCCGGTCTACAGCGGGCCGTTCCAGCTCTCACAGGCGGCGACGGTGACGGTGAAGTTCTTCTCGACCGACATCGCGGGCAACGTGGAGGCGGTCAACACCCAGCAGATCAAGGTCCTGCCGCCGCCCACGACGGTCTCGCTGACCTTCGATGACGGGTTGCTGACCCAGTACCAGCTCGGCTTCAAGCGCGCCCTGGCCCCCCGCGGGCTGGTCGGCACCTTCTACAACGTGTCGGGCCTGAACGGGGTCGACCCCCAGCACATGACCTGGTCGCAGCTCACCGCGGTCAACAACGGGGGTAACGAGATCGGCGGGCACACTGTCGACCACGTCAATATCAAGACGTTGACCGACTACAACCAGAAGGTCCGCGAGGTCTGCCAGGATCGGCAGAACCTCCTCGACCACGGCTTCTACCCGGTGAGCTTCGCCTACCCAGAGGGCGCGTACGACGCCACCGCCGAGCAGGTCGTCCAGGGCTGCGGCTACAGCACGGCCAGGGCGGCCGGCCAGATCGACGTCAACGGTGACGGCGCCGGACCGGTCTATGCCGAGACGCTCCCGCCCAAGGACATCTACGCCACGCGGACCGTGTACGACCCACCCAGCGGGAGCCCGCCGAACGTTCCGCCGCTCACGCTGTCGCACCTGCAGGCGTCAGTGACCGGGGCCTCGACCCATGGCGGCGGCTGGGTCACCTTCGCCTTCCACGAGATCTGCTCGCAGACCTACGACCCCGACAACTACAGCTTCTGCATCAACGACTGGGGACCGATCGAGCTCACCACGCTGAACGAGTTCCTCGACTGGCTGAAGAACGCCGGCCAGCCGGGCGGCGCGCCGGCGAACACGACCGTGAAGACGGTCAGCCAGACGCTGCTCGGGCCGGACACGTCCCCGCCGAACACGGCGATCCTGTGCGACAACGCGTCCTGCCAATCGACCGCCTACAACGGCTCGGTGACCGTCTCGCTGAACGCCACCGACCCCGGCGGGTCGGGCATCAAGACGACCTACTACACCACTGACGGCTCGACGCCGACGACCTCCAGCCCCGTCTACACCGGGCCGTTCACCACCGCCACGCCCGAGACGGTCAGGGCCTTCTCGGTGGACAACGCCGGCAACACGGGACCGGCCCAGGCGCAGGCCATCCAGGTCCAGCCGAACCCCAACCCGATCGTCGCCGCTGCCGGCGACATCGCCTGCGACCCGGCGTCGCCCGCCTTCAACGATGGCGAGGGGACCGACACCGACTGCCGGGCCAAGGCCACCGCGCAGCTGATGAACGGCGTGGACGCGGTGCTGCCGCTCGGGGACAACCAGTACGACTGCGGGGGGCCGGCCGCCTTCGCCCAGTCCTACGGCCCCACCTGGGGCGTGAAGAAGGGGATCACCAGGCCCGTGCCGGGCGACAAGGACTACGCGACCAGCGGCGGGACGGATTGCCCCTCGACCCCCGGCGCCGGCTACTACAACTACTTCGGCAGCGCGGCGGGCGACCCCGCCAAGGGCTACTACAGCTATGACCTCGGCTCCTGGCACGTGATCGCGCTGAACACGGCTCTCTGCGGCGACAGCCCCGACTTCTGCGCCGCCGGCAGCGCGCAGGAGCAGTGGCTGCAGGCCGACTTGGCGGCCAACGCCTCCAAGCAGTGCACCCTGGCCTACTACCAGAACCCGCGGTTCGTGTCGTCGGACTCGGGCGGCGACGCGACCTACCAGCCGTTCTGGGACGATCTTTACGGGGCGGGCGTCGACGTGGTCATGAACGGCGACTCCCACTGGTACGAGCGGCTCCAACAGATGAACTCGCAGGGCAAGGCGGACACCACCTACGGGGTGCGCGAGTTCATCGTTGGGACGGGGGGCGCGGGGCTCGACACCCCGGGAGGGAGGCTGGCGACCAGCCAGGTGCTGAACAACGTCACCCACGGCGTGCTCAGGCTCACGCTGCGCAACGGCGCGTTCGACTGGAGCTTCGTGCCCGTCAGCGGGGAGACGTTCACCGACTCGGGGACCGGGACCTGTCACGCCGCGCCGCCGCAGCCCGGCAACTGAGCCAGCCGCCGAGATTGCCGGTCGTTCGCCCATCTTGACCGGACATGACCAACAGTTGACGTAGGCGGCGTACGTCCGTCAGGCGTTGCTTCCGCGGTGCGGGGGCGCGATGATCCGTCGGCGGTCACTACGCGAGGAGAGCGTCGGATGCAGGAGCGGGCGACGGGGGCTGCCCCCGCGGACCTCCGCGACTTCGCCGCCCTCTTCTGGAGACGGAAATGGCTGGTCGCCGGCGTCATCGGCGCGGCGCTGGGGGCCGCGCTGCTGCTCTCGTTCCGCCAGACTCCGGTCTACACCGCCAAGGCGAGCGTCCTGTTGGAGGAGTCCTCGGACGCCACACCCCAGGACAAGCTCAACATGGCCACCGAGAAGCTGGTGGCCGGCTCGAGCGCGGTGGCCAAGATCGTGCTGGCCACACTGCACCTGCCTGGCACGCCCGAGGAGGTGCTCCGGGGCCTGTCGGTCGACGTCCCGGTGGACACCGAGATCCTCAACTTCAGCTACTCCTCGCACGATCCGAGCATGGCCCAGCAGCGGGCGGAGGCATTCGCCCAGGCCTACCTCACCTTCCGGCACCAGAAGCTGGTCGACGACGTGCTGGCGTCGCAGCGCTCCTTGCAGAGCCAGCTCAGCGCGCTCAACGATTCCCTGGCGGCCGTGGAGAAGAAGGCCGAGGGCGCCAGCCCGCACCAGCAGGACGTGCTGCGCGCCCAGGCGGCATCGCTGACCAACGAGATCGGCGCCCGGCAGCAGAAGCTGGCCGAGCTCACGCCGAGCCAGGAGGTCTCCTCTGGGCGGATCATCGCCGACGCCGTGGTCCCCAGCAGCCCATCCCGCCCGAGGCTCCTGGTGAACGCGGGCCTCGGCCTGCTCCTGGGCATCATGGTGGCGATCGGCGCGGCGCTGCTGTGGGAGCACGTGGACGATCGGCTGCGAGGGTCCGAGGACTTCGAGTCCCGGCTCGGCGCCCCGGTCCTCGGCGCGGTCCCGGCGGTGCCGAGGCTCCGCGGGCCACCCACGCAGGGACTGGTCACCCTGGAGCGGCCGAACTCCAGCGCAAGCGAGGCCTTCCGCCAGGTTCGAGCCAACCTGGTCGTCGCGGCGACGGCCTGCGGGGCCAAGGCGATCCTCGTCACCAGCCCTCGGGACCAGGAGGGCCGGTCCTTCACCACCGCCAACCTCGGTCTCGCCCTCGCCAAGTCCGGCAGGAAGGTCGTGCTGCTGTCGGCGGACGTACGCCAGCCGGGCCTGGAGGGGATCTTCGGGATCGACGGCCCCAGGCCGCTCGGCTTCACCGACGTGCTTGCCAACGGCCACGGGCGCATCTCCAGCCCGCTGCAGGTTGCCTGGAGCGTCGGCGACAATCTCACGATCGTGCCAGCGGGATCCGATTCGGACGATCCCGTCGACTTACTCGATTCAAAAATCGTCTCACGAGTTATCCATGAACTGCGCACGCATGCCGACTTCGTTTTGGTCGACGCGGCGCCCCTGCTGCCCGTCGCCGATGCGGCGACCGTGGTGCCAGCCTGCGATGCGGTGCTGCTCGTGGCGGACGCCCGTTCGTCGACTCGCGCGAACGTGACGGAGGCGCGCCAGCAGCTCGACCGGATGAATGCGAAGGTACTGGGAGCGGTCCTGGTCAACGCGCACGGCAACGGTTTGAGGTCGCCATCGCCGAGCTGATGGCACGGCGCAAGCCGTAGCAAATCAGTACGACACTCTGCGCAGGTGTGGGTGCGCTGATTGTAGCAGAGCCGCACAGGCAAACTACGCCAATCTTGCCCAGCCATCTTGTAAGGTAACATTCATACAGATGCCTCACATTCGCTACGGCGATTACTGGATGTTGCAACCCGACCATTCTCATAGTCTTGCGCGGCCCGGTGTGGTGGGCCGCCGACCCTAACTCAGGCCGCCACTCGGGGGGGTCTGAGAGGGGTCAACGTTGAAGGTCGGAGTAGTCGGCTGCGGCTATTGGGGATCCAAACACGCGCGGGTCCTCTATGGCATTCCCCAAGTCGAGCGGGTCAGCGCAATCGACCCTCGCCAGGAGCGGCTCCTTGATTTGAAGCGGGCGCTGCCAGGCCTGGCGACGTACCAGAATCTCCAGGAGGCCCTCGATCGGGTGGATGCCCTGGTCATCGCCACGCCGCCGAGGACGCACGCCGCGCTCGCGCTGACCGCCATGGCAGCGGGCAAGAGTGTGCTGGTGGAAAAGCCGCTCGCCATGAGCACGGCAGAGGCCCTCCTAATGATTGAGGAGGCGGCCGCGCGGTCCCTCACGCTGATGGTCGGGCACACCTTTGAGTACAACGCGGCCGTGTGGAAGCTGCGGGAACTCGTTCAGTCAGGTGAGTTGGGCCGCATTTACTACATGGATTCCGCACGGCTCAACCTGGGCCTCTACCAGCATGACGTCAACGTCATCTGGGATCTGGCCCCCCATGACATCTCCATCTACAACTACGTCCTGGGGTCGAGCCCCTTCTCGGTGGAGGCGTGGGGCTCCAGGCATGGCTACCAGCACCTCGAGGACGTCGCGTACCTGCGATTGCTGTACGCGAATCCGGACGTGACCGCCAACATCCACGTCAGCTGGCTGGACCCCTGCAAGGTGCGCCGCACCACCGTCGTCGGCAGCGCGAAGATGGCGGTCTACAATGACCTCGTCTCCAACGAGCGCATCCGGGTTTTCGACAAGGGAGTGATCCCACCCGGGAACGGCGCCAATCTACAGGATTATCCGATGTCCTATCGGTACGGCGACATCAGATCGCCATACGTGGCGTTCGACGAGCCGCTGTACGTACAGGACCATGAATTCGTCTCCTGCGTGCTGACGGGCAGGCAACCGCAAACGCACGGATACAACGGGTTGGAGGTCACACGGGCTCTGGAGGGCGCCGAGCGCTCCCTCCAGACCGGCGGCCCAGTGGAACTCGATCGGATCGCACGGCCCGATAGCCGTGAACCGAAATTGGCAGCGATCCCATGAGGCTCACACAACCATCCGAGACGGACGCCCGACCAGGAGTCCCGCTGATCGATCTGGCCGCCATGAGCACGGATGTCCGGTCGACGCTGGAGCTTGCCTGGCAGGAGACGACCACAACCTCCTCGTTCATAGGTGGCCAGCGGGTCGAGGAGTTCGAGGAGCAGTGGGCGCGGTATTGCGGAACCAGCTGTGCAGCGGGTGTCGCCAATGGGACCGACGCGATCGAGCTCACGCTTCGCGCGCTGGGCATCGGCCCGGGAGACGAGGTAATCGTACCGGCCAATTCGTTCATCGCGACCGCGGAGGCCGTTCTGGCGGCAGGGGCGTCCGTACGATTCGTGGACGTCGATCCAGAGACGCTGCTTGCCACCCCGGAGACCGTCCAGCCCGCGATCAATCGCCGGACGGCTGCGGTCGTCGTCGTCCCGCTCTACGGGAACATGCCGGCGATGGACGGCATCATGCGCCTCGCCAGCACCAGCAACCTGGCGCTCATCGAGGACGCCGCGCAAGCCCACGGGGCCACGTGGCGAGGCAAGAAGGCCGGGTCGTTCGGCATCGCCGGGTGCTTCAGCTTCTATCCTGGCAAGAACCTCGGCGCCTTCGGTGACGCCGGAGCCGTCGTCACCAACGACGCCATGCTGGCCGACCGCGTCAGGTCGCTCGGCAACCACGGTCGCCGAGCCGGCGCCAGCCACGTCCACGAACTGGTCGGGCGCAATAGCCGCCTGGACGCTCTGCAGGCGGCGGTGCTGTCCGCCAAGCTGCCCCTGCTCGACCACTGGAACCAGGCGCGGCGCGCCGCGATGGCCATCTACCACAGCCTGCTCCGCCCTGCCGTGCGGAGGGTGGCGCTCAACGACGGGGCCACAAGCGCCCACCACCAGAACGTGGTCCGCGTCCCCGAGCGAGATCGCATCCGGGAGGCTCTGGCGCGGCAAGGGATCGAGACCGGCGTCCACTACCCCATCCCCTGCCATCGGCAGGGGCCCTACCAGGCGTTTACAGACGACCCCCTGCCGGTGGTGGAGCTGGCGGCGTCGGAGATTCTCTCGCTCCCGCTGTTCCCGCACATCACCTACGGCCAAATCGAGTACGTATCGAGCTGCGTCAACGACGCTGTGTGGGCGGCTTCCGGTGACGACTGACCTCCGCATCGGCGTCGCCCACCCCGCCGGGCTGACCGAGCGGCTCGACCACGCCGCCAAGCGGGCCATCGACCTCGTCCTCGCCGGCCTCGCGCTGGCCCTGCTGTCGCCGGTGATGGTGGCGATCGCCATCGCCGTACGGCTCACCAGCCCTGGTCCCGCCCTGTTCCGCCAGGTCCGGGTGGGACATCTGCGGAAGCCGTTCGTCATGCTGAAGTTCCGCAGCATGTACGAGGGCTGTGACGACGCCGTCCACCGCGCCTACGTGACCCGGATGCTCACCGGTGACACGGCCCCGGCCGATCCCGCCCGCGCGATCTACAAGGTGACCGGCATCGCCGATCCCCGCATGACCCCCATCGGGTGGTTCCTGCGCAAGGCGAGCCTGGACGAGCTGCCGCAGCTCATCAACGTGCTGCGCGGGGAGATGTCTCTGGTAGGACCCCGTCCCGCGTTGCCCTGGGAGGTGGAGCTGTTCGAGCCGCGACACCATCTGAGGTTCGCGGTCAAGCCGGGCATCACCGGGCTGTGGCAGACCAGCGGCCGCAGCACGCTGACCATGCGCCAGGCGCTGGACCTCGACGTGGACTACGTCCAGCGCCGCAGCATCCTACTGGATCTCATGACGCTCCTCCGGACAGTGCCGGCCGTCCTGCGCGCACGCGGCGCCGGTTGACCAGCAGGTCGGCGAGCGATGGCAGTGAGCGTGACGAGGCAGAAGGCACGGCCACAGGAGCCGGCCGTCAGACGCCCAGCGGCATCGCCGGAGCCTCCCGCCCCGGCCACCGCCACGGTGATGCGGAACTCGCTCGCCGGCTCCGTCTGGACGATGGTCAGCCGCCTGACGGGGCTGCTACGGGCGATCGTGGTTGGCGCGGTGCTCGGAGCGACCTACCTCGGCAACACCTACCAGTCGATCAACTCGCTGCCCAACCTCGTCTACTACCAACTCCTGGCCGGCTCCCTGTTCGCATCCCTGCTGGTGCCGCCGCTGGTGCGCTATGTGGACGATGGCGATCGGGCACGGGCGCAGCGGCTTGTGCGCGGCTTTCTCGGGTCGCTGCTGCTGATCGCCGGCGTGGTCTCCGGGGTTCTGGGGGCCGCCGGGCCGGTGATCATCCGGCTGCTCACGGCCGGGGTGCCGGACCGCGCCACCGCCGCCGCGCAGGCCCGCGTCGGCTGGCTGCTGCTGGTCATGTTCGTGCCGCAGGTCGCCCTGTACGTCATCGCCGGCGTCGGCGCCGCGGCGATGAACGCCCGGGGGCGGTTCGCGCTGGCGGCGGCCGCTCCCGCCCTGGAGAGCCTCGGCATGATCGCCGTCCTGATCACTGCGGGCGTGCTGTTCGGCGTCGGCACCGAGATCACGCACGTGCCGCGTGGCCAGCTCCTGCTGCTGGGGCTGGGGACCACGGCCGCAGTCGGGCTGCACGCCGCCTGCCAGTGGGGAGGCGCCCGGGCTGCAGGGCTGACCATGGTTCCCAGCGCGGGCTGGCGCGATCCGGAGGTCCGCAGGATTGTCCGGCGGATCCTGCCGACGCTTGGGTTCACCGGGCTGGCGGCCCTGCAGATCTTCGCGGTCATGGTGGTCGCCAACCGCGTGCAGGGCGGCTTCGTGGCCTTCCAGCTCGCGCTCAACTTCTTCTACCTGCCAACCGCCATCGTCACCTGGCCAACAGCGCGCGCGCTCCTGCCGCAGCTCTCACGCCTGCACCATGCCGGGCACGGCCGCTCGTTCCGCGGGGAGTTGCTGCGCGGCGTCACGGTCGCGTCCTTCGTGACCGTGCCGATCGCCGCGGCGTACGTCGCGTTGTCCTTTCCGCTGGCGCACGCGCTGGCCTTCGGCAGACTCGGCGAGGGGGGCGCCTGGAGGCTCACGGCGCTGTCGCTGGCCAGCCTGGCCCCAGGAGTGGTGGGGGAGACCTGGTTCGTCCTGGGGACTTACGCGTTCTACGCCAGGCACGACGTCCGCTCGCCGCTGCGCTCGATGGCCATGCGAGTCGGCGTGTCCCTCACTCTGATGGCGGGGGCATGGCTCGCTGGCCGCGGCACGGCGGTGCTGGTCCTGCTGGGCCTGTCCCTGTCAGTCGGCAGCCTGGTCGGCGCCGCGCACATCGCCTGGCGCCTTCGCGCCAAGCTGCCCCGGACTGGGTTCCCGCTGGTGGCGCCGCTGGCCCGGACGCTGGTGGCCTCGCTGGTCATGGTCGTACCCGCCTATCTCACCACCTTGGCGTTCCGCGCGCTGCCCTTGACCAAGCTGTCCCAGCTCCTGGCGATGCTCGCCGCCACCCTGATCGGGACCGGGGTGTTTCTCGGCGTGCAGGCGCTCTGGCGCGCCCCGGAGCTGGCGTGGCTGAAGAGCGGCATCCTGCGCGGGCGGCTGCCGTCCGGATCGCGAAGGAACCGGGGGGGCCGTCGGTGATCCACCTGCCTACCAGCCGGAAGGGAGCGCCGTTCGGGGGAACCGGCTCGACGGGAGTCGTCGCCCTGCGCGGCACCGTCACGAGGCGGCCCAGGGTCGGCTGGCGCCGCGCGCTCGCCACCATCGCCCTGCTCGGGGTGGCGTGCGCGGTGGGCGCGGCCGTCACGGTGGTGTCTCCTGGCCTGCTCCTCGTCGGGCTGGCCGCCCTCCTGCTCGTCGCGGTCGTGGCGGTGCATCCGCCCACCGCCGCCTACCTCCTGATCGGGGTGACGCCGCTGGTCGCGGGGATGGACCGCGGTCTAGTCATTCCCCTGCTTCGCCCCAACGAGGCGCTACTCGTCTTGGTCGCCGCGGGTCTGGTCACCCGCGGCGTCGTCCGCGCCGCGGGGGCGGGCTCCCTTCCCAAGCTGGCACTGGACGCCATCGACCGATCCATCCTCCTTCTGGCGTTCACCAGCTCGGTGCTGCCGCTGGCGTGGATGGTGGCCCGCGGCCAGCCGATCGCCCAGGACGACCTGCTGTACGCGCTGATGGTGTGGAAGTACTACGGCGTCTACCTGGTGGCCCGGTGCAGCGTCGGCACCGAGCGGCAGCTGCGCAACTGCCTCTGGGTAGCGATGATCTCCGCCTCGGCCGTGGCGATCGTGGCGATCCTGCAGTCGCTGAAGCTCTTTGGCGTCCCCTACCTGCTGTCCAGGCACTTCGCCCCCTACGGCAGCGCGGAGGCGCTGCTCAACAACCGCGGCGGATCGACTCTCGCCCTCCCCATCGCCGTGGCGGACCTCCTGACGTTCAACCTCGCGATTGCCGTCGGCTTCCTCGCCCGAGGGCGGGGCCACCGCGCCGCGCTGCTGGTGATGGGCATGCTCTTCGTGGCGGGCGTGCTGTCGTCCGGGGAATTCTCCGGCGCGACCGGAATGCTCCTCGGCATCGTCACCATCGCGCTCGTGCTCCGGCGCGTGCGGCCGCTGGCCGGGTTCGTGCCGGCGTTCATCGCGGCCGCTTGGGCGCTGCAGCCGGTGATCGAGCACCGGCTCCAGGGCTTCAGCTCCGTTAGCGGCCTCCCGGTCAGCTGGATCGGCCGGCTCCACAACCTCACCAGCTACTTCTGGCCGGTGCTCTTCTCGCACGGCAACGTCATCCTCGGCGTCCGGCCCGCAGCCCGGGTCGCCACCGCCACCATGGCCACGGGGTACATCTGGATCGAGAGTGGCTACACCTGGCTGCTCTGGGCCGGCGGAATCCCGCTGCTGCTGGCGTTCCTGTACTTCCTGCGGGCGACCCTGCGCGAGCACCTGCCGCTCGCCCGCTTGCGCGACGACGCCATCGGAGTCACAGCCCTGGCCGTATCGGTCGCGCTGGTCGTGATCGGCGTGCTCATGGTCCTGGACCCGCACCTGACCTACCGCGGCTCGGCCGACCTGCTGTTCGTCCTCATCGGCCTCGCGGCCGGCGCAAGACGGCGCCTCCCCCGAACAGAACCAGCAAAGGACCGTGATGCTGATGCGCGCTGACCCTGCGCCGGTGGCGGCGGGAAATGGGAACCTGGCCCGGTCGAGGGCGGGGCGCCGGCGACCGGTCCAACGGATTCTGGTGGTCATCGAGAACGTGCCGCTGGCGCGGGACCATCGGGCGGTCAAGCAGGTCGAGACCCTCCTCGATGCCGGCTACCAGGTGTCGGTCATCTCGCAGCGGCACGCCGACAACCACAGGTTCCGCACCCGTGGCGGGCTGCGGCTGTACGAGTACCCGCCTCCACCAGCGGCCTCGGGCAAGCTCTCGTTCCTCTACGAGTACGGGTACTCGCTGCTGGCGGCGTCCGCCCTAGCGTTCAGGGATTTCCTGGCTCACGGCTTCGGCGCGATCCAGACAGGGCACCCGCCAGACCTGTACTTCCTGCTCGCCTTGCCGTTCAAGCTCGCCCGCCGGCGGTTCGTCGTGGACCAGCGGGACCTCTCGCCGGAGGTCTTCGCGGACCGGTACGGGTGCGCCACAGGGCTCTTGCCAACGCTGCTGCGGATGCTGGAGCGGCGCTCTTGGCGGCTCGCCGACCACGTGCTGTGCGTCAACCAAGCCCTGCGCGGCGTGATCGTGCGGCGGGGGAGGCTCCCGGAGAGCAGCGTCAGCGTCGTCGGCAACGGCCCCGTCCTGGCCAGGACCGGACCCCGCCCGCTGCGGCCCGAGGTCAGGAACGGCAGGCGATTCCTGGCCTGCTGGGTAGGCCTGATGGGACCCCAGGACCACGTGGACCTCGGACTGTCGGCCGTGTACCACCTCGTCCACACGCTCGGGCGAGACGACTGCCAGTTCACGTTCATCGGCGACGGCGAGATGCTTCCCCAGCTGCGGGCGCTCGCCGAGCAGCTGGGCATCGCCGACTGGGTCACCTTCACCGGCTGGCTCGACGAGGATGCCTGCTTCGCCTACTTGGCAACGGCGGACCTGGCCATGGACTCCAACCTCCAGCCGGAGGTGTCACCGGTCAAGGGGATGGAGTACATGGCGTTCGGCGTGCCGTTCGTGGCGTTCGACCTCCAGGAGACCAGGGCCATGGCGGAGGGCGCGGCGCTGTACCTACCTCCGGGAGACCCGATGGCGCTCGCCTGCGCCATCGCCGAATTGCTCGACGACTCGACCCGGCGCGCCGAGATGTCACGGATCGGCCGCAGACGCGTGGAGGAGCAGCTAGCGTGGGACCGCCAGAGCATGGCCTATCTGAGCGTGTACGAGCGTCTGCTGGGGCCGGCACGGGTGACCGTCAGGTGAGCACGGATGGCCGCCGGGTGCGCACCGCCGCCCCACCGCCCGCCAACTCGCCGTCGGCTGCCCGCCGCCTGCGGCATCTGGTCCGGGTGAGAGCCTCGGAACACCCCACCATCTACCTGCCGTTCGCGCGCCGCAAGTACCCTGGCCCGAGCCCTGAGGTGATCAGCTCCGAGACGGAGCTGGTGATCGACGGGTACACCCGATCGGCGACCACCTTCGCGGTGTACGCCTTCCAGCTCGCACAGGTCCGCCCGGTGCGCATCGCCCACCACCTGCATGCTCCCGCCCAGCTGATCGCCGCGGCGAGGATAGGGATCCCGGTGCTGGCGCTCATCCGTGACCCGCAGGGCGCCATCCTTTCCCAGCTTGTCCGCGAGCCGCGGGTGGCGCTCAGGGACGCCTTGGTCGCCTACCGGCGGTTCTACTCGTGTCTCCTCCCGTACCGCAGCAGCTTCGTGGTCGGGGAGTTCGACCAGGTGACGCGAGACTTCGGCGCGGTGGTCGGGCGGCTGAACCAGTACTTCCGGACGTCGTTTCAGGAGTTCCAGCACACTGAGGCCAACGTCCGCGAGTGCTACGCATTGAGCAGGGAGCGCCCGACCATGTCGAGGACGCTGCTGGGCTTCGAGTCAGGCCTGGTGACCCGGGATGAGCTCGACCGGGAGCGGGATCGCCTGGCGCGCACACCCCCCCAGGCGCCGGGCATGGCGGACGTGTGGGTCCCCTCCGCCGAGCGGGAGCGGGCCAAGGCAGAGCTGCTGGAGCGGTGGCGGCAGGCCGACCTGGCCCGTCTCCGCGACCGCGCCCAGGCCGCCTACCGGGAGTTCGTGGGGCTCAACGGGTCGGGGCCGGGGTGCCCGTAGACCGCGTTGTAGCCAGGCCGGTCGTCGCCCCAGTTCGGGTCCAGCCACGGCCAGAGGCGCATGGTGGCCTGGACACGCAAGATGTAGCCGTCAGCCGCCGGGGAATGCCACTCCCCCGAGTACCACGAGCCGACGCAGCCCCAGAGGTCGCCGGCAGCGTACCGCTTGCCGGCCGTCTTCCTGAGCCATAGCTGCCAGCCTTCGAAGCAGCCCCGCAACTGGCTCGCGAGATAGTCGACGGCGAAGGCGGTGGAGTCCCGGTTGAAGGGGAAGGTGCCATTCTGGGCGTCGGGCCAGGCTGCCTGGAGCGGATCCTGCCACGACTTGATCCCGATGATGGAGAAGGTCTTCGGACACTTCCCGGGCCCGTAGTCGCGCTGGTAGTCGTAGCCGTAGCGGGCGAGCGCCCGGCAGAAGACTCTGGATGTGGGGGAGGCCGTCGTGAAGACGTCTCCGCAGCCGAAGTGGTCCACGCACCGGCCAGCGGGATAGGTCTCGTACTGATACCAGGTGGACTCGCGCACGGCGATGGCCCGCAACAGGTCATCTGGCAGGCCCCATTTGCAGGCCGCCCATTGGAAGATCTCGTCGGTCGTGCCGGCGAACTGCCCGTCGATCCGCGGGACGAGCCAGGAGTCCCAGCGCGGGTCGTAGGCGCCCCTCACCGCACGGGGCCTGGCCTCCAGCGCGCGATGGACCGCCGCCGGGTTGGGGATTGCATAGTTCCGCTTGTAGTTGTCAGGCCTGGGCTCCCAGGTCGAGTAATGCACCAGCCCCTCGCAGACGTCGTAGGACGGCAGCGTCCGCCAGCGCTCGGCCGGGACGAGCCGAAAATATCCGCCGGGTGGAGGCGGTGAGCTGGACATCGTCCTCGCATCCGAAATGTGGCTGGGGCCGGCCCGAAGAGCCAGCCACGAGACGGCGCCCACGACCATGGCGGCCACGACCGTCACGGTCACCCACCGATATGATCGGAAACCAAGACCCATCGCCAGCCGCCTCGGTGCGGGATGCCCTGGTCTCATCGGCACCCAGTCGGCAGGCCGCCTGTGCGAGTCTTCCTGTCGATTTGCTCTGGGATTTCGACTCCGCATGAGGTCGGCGGTGCTCCCTCCTGCGCGGAATTGTTTGCCAATCATAACCTCCGCTGGCGCGTCGTAGTCGCTCCGTGTGCGCTACTCGCATCGACGTGGACGGCTCGCGCGATCCCGCCGATCTTCATCGCCTCGCCGAGTCGCCGCCGAAGGCGAGGAGTGTTTGGGCCGCGCCCAGGGAGCGGAAGTGCATTTCGACGCGGACGCGCTGCGGCTCGCTGCCGCGTTCGGCGGCCTCCCGCAGCGCCGGCTCGGCGGCCACCAGCACGGCCTTGAGTTGGTTGACCGCCTGGGTGCGGGACCTGATCGCCGACGCCTTGGCCAGCTTGAACATGCGCAGCATCTCCACCGGCCCGTCCCCGGTCTTGGCGGTTGCGGTGGCCCGGCCCGACAGCACCGCCTGGGCGGCGATGGCGTCGGTCTTGCCGCGTCGGCGGCGGGTGGCCTTGTCGGGCTGGTTGACCTCCAAGACCACAACGCCAGCGGCCCGTAGGTGGCGGGCAGGGTCGCCCCGTTGGAGCCGGTGCACTCGACCCCGGCTCGCCGCAGCGTCCCGAACGTCTGCGCCCAGGCGAGCAGCTTGCGGTAGCCGGCTGCGGTCGTCGGGAACGCCTTGCCGGCCAGCGGCACGCCCACGGTCGTGGTCACCGCCGCGACGTGGAGGTCTTTGTGGGTGTCGACGCCGAGGATCACCTCGTCGGCGTCGGCGTCGGCGCTGGTGGGGTGCTGGTGTGGCGGGATCGGCTGGGGCATGCTGGGCACGGTCGTCTGTCTCCTGACCTTGGGAACGGGTGGCCGTTCGCCGTCGCCGGGCCGGCAGGGCGGTCAGGACTGTGACGGTGCCTTGTGGCGGCAAGGCCGCTATCGGGACACGCCCACCGGTCCGGTGGCAGCTCAAGCAGCACCGCCCCAGGCCAGAGCCGACAGATCAAGTCGTGGCACGCCACCGCACAGGGGCCGTGCCAGAAATTTGCCAGAAACCACGCCACACGCGACCTCGCCGCGCACCACAACGCAACTCTCGACAGCACTTCTCACCTGGGCGGTTGTGCGGAAACGCTGGGTGCTGCATGGCGTTGTGAACCCGCGGCGCATCGATGGCATGCAAGGGGTCAGGGGTTCAAGTCCCCTCAGCGCCACCACGAACCCCCCGGTTAGACCGTACGGCGGCGGTTGGAGGAGGTTGCTCGTCGGGGCTTGTTGTCAGCAAGTCACTCGGCCACCGTCGCGGCGGAGAACTCGATTCGGGTCCAGCCCCAGCACGCAGGCCGACGAGCACCTGGCGGCCAAGTGCGTGAGACAGGCCAGTCGCCCCGGCGAATTGTGGCTGCATCCTGTCGCCTGGCGGAGGCTTGACACCGGAAAGGAGCCAGATTCAGACTATATCGACAAAAAGGTACTTGTGTCCGCTCTCGTGCTGGTCGTACGTTCATGTCGGGATCGGTGGGACACCATGGGTCGGCAGTTCGGATGAGCGGGGAGGCCTCCATGGCCGTGAAATCGTCAATTCCTCGTCGGGGCGTGGTCGCGGGCATCGCCGCGCTGGCGCTGCTAGCGGCGTGCTCGAAGCCGCCGGCGAAGACCTCCTCCGGCGAGGCCTCCAAGGCCGCGACCGCGACCTCCGCCGCCGACGTCGGCGGGCTCGATGGGCTGGTGGCGGCGGCAAAGAAGGAGGGATCGCTCAACGTCATCGCCCTCCCGCCCGACTGGGCAAACTACGGCACGCAGATCTCGACCTTCTCATCGAAGTACGGGATCAAGGTGAACTCGGCCCAGCCCGATGCGAGCAGCCAGGACGAAATCAACGCCGCCAAACAACTGTCCAGCACCAGCCGGGCTCCCGACGTTTTCGACGTGGGTCTCAACATCGCGCTGGCCAACACCACGATGTTCGCGCCCTACAAGGTCCAGGGCTGGAACGACATCCCAGAGGCGCTCAAGGAGCCCAGCGGGCAGTGGTTCAGCGACTACGGCGGCTACATGTCGATCGGCTACGACGCCAAGAAGGTCCCGGCCCCGACCGGCATGAAGGACCTGCTGAAGCCCGCCTACAAGGGCAAGGTCGCGCTGAACGGCGACCCCACGCAGGCGGCGGCCGCGTTCAACGGCGTGGTCGCGGCGGCACTCGCCAACGGCGGCTCGGCGGATGACATCGCCCCGGGCGTGAAGTTCTTCGCCGACCTGAAGAAGGCCGGCAACTTCCTGCCGGTCGACCCGACGCCGGCGACGGTGGCGAGCGGGCAGACTCCCGTGGTCATCGACTGGGACTACCTCAACGCTGCGCAGGCCACCAGCCTCAAGGGCAAGGTCGACTGGAAGGTGGTCGTCCCGCAGAACGCGGTGGTCGGCTCCTACTATGTGCAGGCGATCAACAAGGACGCGCCGCACCCGGCGGCCGCCCGCCTCTGGGAGGAGTTCCTCTACGCCGACCAGGGCCAGAACATCTGGCTGAAAGGGTCGGCCCGCCCGGTCCGCGCCGACGCGATGGTGAAGGCCGGCACGATCGACCAGGCGGCCTACTCGAAGCTGCCGCCGGTCCCCGGGACGCCGGTCTACCTCACCGAGGCGCAGACCAACACCGCTAAGGACTACCTGGCCTCGCACTGGACCCAGGCCGTGGGCTGACGCCCGTGTCGGTCTCCCAGACAGCGGCGGCGAGACGCAGCCGCCTGGTGCCCTACCTGGCGATCGCGCCGTTCCTCGTCTACGTCACGGTCTTCCTGCTCTACCCGACGCTGATCGTGGTCGCCGGCGCGTTCACCGACGACCGCAACCGCCTGACTTCGTCGACCTTGCGGGTGCTGACCGAGGGCGTGTACCTGCGCGCCTTCGCCCGCAGCGTCGAGTTGTCCGCGGTCACCGCCGTGGCCGGCGCAGTCCTCGGCGCCCTGCTCGCGTGGGCGGTCTGGAGCGGGCCACGCGAAGGCACGCTCCGGCGGGCGGTGACCTCGGCGGCCGGGGTCCTCGCCCAGTTCGGCGGCGTCACGCTGGCCTTCGCCTTCATCGCCACCATCGGGCTGTCCGGGCTCGTGACCACCTTCCTGCACGACCACATGGGCATCAACCTGTTCTCCGGCGGCGTGTGGCTGTTCGACATGCCCGGGCTCATGCTCGTCTACGTCTACTTCCAGATCCCGCTGATGGTGCTGGTGTTCCTGCCGGCCCTTGACGGCCTGCGGCCGCAGTGGCGCGAGGCAGTCGAGAGCCTGGGCGGATCGGGCTGGGACTACTGGCGCAACGTGGCTGGCCCGGTGCTGTTCCCGGCGTTCATGGGCGCGACCCTGCTGCTGTTCGCCAACGCCTTCTCGGCCTACGCGACCGCTGCGGCGCTGGTCTCGCAGGGCAGCCCGATCGTGCCGCTCAAGATCCGCGGGTTCCTCACCAGCGAGGTGATCCTCGGCCAGCAGAACCTCGGCAAGGCCCTCGGCTTCGGCATGATCGTCGTCGTCGCCGTGGTGATGACTCTCTACGCGCTGATCCAGCGCCGTGCGGCGAGGTGGCTCAGGTGACCGCGCCCGCGCCGGACGCGCTGGCACCGTCGACCGCTTCGGCCCCGCCGGGGGCGTCGGGCACGCCGGAGCGAGCGCGGGCGCTGCGGGGCAGCCGCCGGCGGACCATGTGGCGCTGGCTGGTGCTGCTCGCCTTTGGCATCTTCTTCCTGCTGCCGCTGGTGGCGATGCTCGAGTTCTCGACGCGCGGCGGCGCGGCCGGCCGCAACTTCGCCGCTTGGCGGGCGATCGCGCAGGACCCTGACCTGGTGAGCGCGATCACCATCTCGCTGGAGTTGGCGGTCCTCACCGTCGCCGGGATGCTGGTCCTGCTGGTGCCGGTGGCGACCTGGGTGCACCTCCGCCTGCCGCGGGTCCGCCGGCTGATCGAGTTCATCTGCCTGCTGCCGCTGACGATCCCGGCGATCGTGCTGGTGGTGGGCATCGCGCCGATCTACGCCTGGGTCGCCTACTTCTTCGGCGAGTCGCCGCTCACGCTGACCTTCGTGTACGTCATCCTGGTGCTTCCCTATGCCTACCGCGCCATCGACAACGGGCTCGGCGCGATCGACCTCCGCACGCTCGCCGAGGCGGCGCGGAGCCTCGGCGCCGGCTGGCCGACCGTGCTCACGCGGGTGGTGGTGCCGAACATTCGAGGGGCGCTGGTCTCGGCCTCGTTCCTTTCGGTCGCGCTGGTGCTCGGCGAGTTCACGATCGCGTCGCTGCTGAACTTCAACAACCTCCAGGTGACCATCAACCTGCTCGGCAAGCGAGACGCCGCCGTCTCGGTCGCGGTGTCGCTGGCCAGCCTGGTGTTCGCGTTCGTCCTGCTGCTCGCGCTCTCGTTCGTCGGGCGACGGCGTTCGTCGTCCGGCGTCACCGAGGAGGGGTAGATGGGATATCTGGAGCTGCGCGACCTCGAGAAGTCGTTCGGCGGCGTCCTCGCGCTTGACGGCCTGAGCCTCGACCTCGCCGCGGGCGAACTGGTCAGCCTGCTCGGCCCGAGCGGCTGCGGCAAGACTACGGCGCTGCGGATCGTCGCCGGCTTCGAGACCCCGGACCGCGGAAGTGTCGTGGTCGACGGCAGGGACATGACCCGGGTGCCGGCCAACCGCCGCGACATGGGCATGGTCTTCCAGGCCTACAGCCTGTTCCCGAACATGACCGCGCTCGGCAACATCCAGTTCGGGCTGCGCATACGCGAGGTCGCCTCCGCGGACCGGAAGCGGCGCGCCGACGAGCTGCTCGAGCTGGTCGGCCTGTCGCCGCACGCCGGCAAGTACCCTCACCAGCTTTCCGGCGGTCAACAGCAGCGGGTGGCGCTCGTCCGCGCCCTGGCCATCCAGCCGAAGATCCTGCTGCTGGACGAGCCGCTGTCCGCGCTGGATGCCAAGGTCCGGGTCACGCTCAGGGACGAGATCCGCCGCATCCAGAGCGAGCTGGGCATCACCACCCTGTTCGTCACCCACGATCAGGAAGAGGCGCTGGCGCTCTCCGACCGCGTCGGGGTCATGTCGGAGGGTCGCATCGAGCAGCTCGACACGCCGGCCCGCGTGTACCGGGAGCCGGCGACGCCGTTCGTCGCGCAGTTCGTCGGCGTGACCAACGCGCTCGACGGGCTCGCCGACGGCGACGGTGTGCTGATTGGCGGCCACCGCCTGCCCGCGAGCGCCGCGGCCGGTCACCCGCGGGGCGCGGCGGTCCGGCTGATCGTGCGGCCCGAGGAGATCGGCCTGTCGCCGGTCGAGAACGGCGGCGTAGCCTCGGACGGCAGGCTGGCGGGGACGATCGTCACCCAGAGCTTCCTCGGCGCGGTGATGCGGCTGACCGTGCGCCTGGAGGGCGACGGGCAGGTCCTTCGGGTGGACGTGCCGTCGCTGGAGGCGGAGCGGCACGCGGCGGGGAGCAGGGTCGCGATCGACCTCGCCAGCCGCTCGCCGATCGTGGTCGCCGCCTAGGGCAGGGGCGGCGCGTCACACCGAGGCGGTCAGGCGTGCGAGCGCCCGCTGGCGCCGGCGCTCGGTCCTCGCGACCTCGTTGAAGGTGTAGAAGTGGAAGCCGGCGACGCCGTCGGCGGGGTCGGCCAGGCTCGGCGCCAGCCCTCGACCAGCGGGCCGGGGCGGTAGCCGCCGGCGCGGAGGAGCAAGGGAGCAGCAAACCGACGCTGCAATGACGGTGACCGACCGGTGCGAAGCGTGAGGGACCAGGAGCGAGCCAGACGGCCCTTCAGCGCGCTGAGCTGCCAATCCTTCACGATGGCTCATGGTCGTTCCGGGTTGTCACAGCAGGTCGCGCGGGGGAGTCCTCCGCATGGCATGCAAGGGGTCAGGGGTTCAAGTCCCCTCAGCTCCACCACGAACCCCCGGTTAGACCGTACGCGGCGGTTGGAGGACGTTGCTCGTCAGGGCTTGTTGTCAGCAAGTCACTGCGCACCAGCACCCTGACTCGGCCCTACGAGTGTGGGACGTGGTCGTAGACCGGCACCATCGCCGCGGCGAACTCGATTCGGGCCAGCCATTGACGAGCAGGCCCGCGAGCCCAACGTCGGGACCCGGTCCCAGGCGCACTCTAGCGAGTGTGAACCTCGAACCAGACGGTCTTACCATCGTCATGCCCCTCGCCGTCGACATTGGCATCGACGCCCCAGCGGGTGGCGAGCGCGGCCACCAGTCCAAGCCCCCGGCCACTCTCAGTATCCCCGCTAGCAAGCCCACCCAGCTCGGGAAGCTGCGGGCTGGTGTCGTGGACCTCGACGCGGACGACGTCGTCACCCGAGCAGACGACCAGGCCGACACCGACCGTCGTCGCGGGAGTGTGGGCGATCGCGTTGGTGACCAACTCGCCGGCCAGCAGCACGACCACCTCGATCAGGGCGTCAAGCCCCCAGCCGTGCAGCGTTGCCTCAACGAACCGCCTGGCCGCCTTGGCGCTGGTAGGGGCATGGGGAAGCTGGACGCTCGTCCGCGCTGCTGGGCTGCTTGCGCCGGCCACTCCATCGCCCCGTCCCCATGGGCTCGACTGCCCGCTTGCTGGGTGAGGCTACCCCGCGGCGGGCACGATGAACTCGATCGCGGCAATATCATCGCGGAGCGGTTCGGGCCGGCGCGCGTTGAGCCGCTCATGCAGCAAGGCGAACTCGCCCTGGACGACCAACCCGAGAACCTCCCGGTCGCCCAGGCCGCCCAGCCGCCCGTAGGCTTCCAGCAGCCCATCGGTGTAGACCAAGACCCGAAAGCCCGGCGCGAGCGCGACCTCCCGCTCTTCGATCACCGGATGCTCGACCAGGCCGAGCAGCGGCCCCGTCGGTGACAACTGGCCGTCACCGCCACCGCCGGCGTCGCCGTCCCCGCCGGCGGTGGCGGTGGCGGTGCCGTCGTTGAGTAGATGGCCGGGCAGGTGGCCAGCGTTGGCGTAGCGCAGCACCCCCTCGCCGTAGCGGGCCACAAACACTGTCGCCAGGGCCTCCCCCGACGGGTCTGCCCATAGCAGGGCGTTGCCCAGCGCCAGCGCATCGCCCAGCCGCATGCCCGCGAGCGCGGCCGTCAGCACCAGATCCTTCAGCCGCAGGGCCTTGACCGCCGCCTCCAAGCCGTGGCCGGTGACGTCGCCGATCACAAACCAGACCACCTCGCCGGCCGTGGCGGTCCCCAGGAAGTCGCCGCCGACCACGCCTTCGGCCGGGTGAAACAGCGTCCGCAGCAAGACCCCACCCGGGGTCTCCAGGTTCTCGGCGCCAAGACGCGTGGCGACGGTGCTGGCAAGCTCTGCCTCCTGATGGGCGCGCTCGCGCTGCTGTTGGGCGTAGTCGGCTTCGGTTTCGATCAGCCCAGCGAGCCGGTGGAAGCGCCGGATCCAGGCCAGTGAGGCCAGCAGTGGCACGACCGCCACCAGCCAAAACCAGTCGGCCGGCGCAGTGCGGCCCTCGATGGTCTTGGCGACCAGCAGCGGGACCAGGCTGAGCAGCAGCGCGCCAGCCAGGCCGTCCTTGGCAGCCAGCGAGCGCCACTGGGCCGCTTGGAGCCCACGGCGCTCGACCGCCACGGCGCGGTGGTAGGCGCGCCGCGCCCCGGCCAGCCACGACACCGAGCCGGCCAGAAACCCCACCGCCGCCAGCGAGAACAGCACACGGTTCATGCCAGCAATCCTAGAATCCAGCACGTCCTGGAGACGACATCGAGGTGATGACGGCACACCGTCGCCCAGGGCAGCCTGCTCTGCTCGGATCCCGTGCCCCCGCGCTACTCACGCCAGGCGGATCCGTCTCCGAAAAGCAACGGCCGCAGGGTCAGGGCGACCAGCACAACCACGACTGGATGCCAGGGCCATGGCATTGGACCCAGGGCAGCCAACCGGCTGACTATAAGCGATAAAGGCGGATCGAGCCGGACGGCATCACGATCGCGGCCACGATCGCCGACGCCGGCTCGGCCTCGCGGTTGACGCTGGCGGCGGCAACGTCGCCCTGTAGGAGCTCGAGAGCCACGGCATCTATCGTCTAGGGCGTATCCGATGGTCCTAGGTGGCACAGGTCGCGGAACGCCTCGGGCCGGTGCTGGGGGTGGACCCGGTTCATCCGCTCCAGCTGGCGGATCCACGAGGAGCCCTCGACGCGGAACACCCCATAGGGACGCAGACCCCGGTCGACCAGCGGATGCCCCTGCAGCGCCTCGTCATTGGGCGGCCCCCACTGCCACGCCGCCACCCGTCAAGCGGACCAGCACCACCGGGTCGGCGGTATCAAGGTCCACTACACGGTCCAGGTGCCATCCCATCCAGGGGTCGGCACGTCCAGCAGGTAGGCCAACAGCAGCCGGCCCTCATCGGCCAGCGCGAACCGCCAGCGGCGCTCCTACCGACGGGGGGTGGCGCCCCGGTGAGCTCGACCACGCGGTCGTGGCGGTCGACGGTGTACATGCGGGCAGCTTCGGCCTGCTGCCACGGCTGGTCAAGCAAGCCACAAGAAGCAGGCCGGCCAGCACCACCCCGGCGCGGTCGTTGCCGGTCGAAGGCAGGTGGGTCAGCGTGCCAGGAGGTTGAGCAGCACGGTCAGCACGACCGAGGCCACCACCGAGCAGAGGATCATCAGCAGGCACCCCAGCCAGCCGCCCAACGGCCGTATCTGTATTCGTCCAGGTCGCATGCGTGGCTGCTCCTCCAACTTCCGCTGAGCCGACCGGTCGACCCCGACCGCGTCGCGGCACAGCGGTCGAGGCCCCAGTGGAATCGGTCATAAGAGGTCCCTTTTCGTGGCTGCAGCCGGGCGCGGTTGTGATGATCGCGCCCGGCTGCCGTCACGGTCATGTGGTGTGCCGGCTATCGGCGGGAGCCGTCGGTATCAGCGGCCGTCGTCGTAGGGCTCACGGCTGCCGGACTTGGCCAGCCCGCGGGCCACCATGTAGCCGATGGTCAGCAGGGTGATGAACCACCAGGCCTTGTCGGCCCGGAAGTAGTCAGGGCGCTGGCCATCCTGGCCGGTCTTGACCAGGAACGAGGCCAGCAGAATGCCCAGGGACACCACCACGTAGGCGTAGAACTCGGTGGTCTTGAACGCGGCCTTGGTCTCGGTGCTGAGACGGCGCGCCAAGCTGGGCCGGTCCGTCCCGGCAGCCGAGCCGGTCGTGCGGCGAAGCTCTGCGTCCATGCTGGATCCTTTCTGTTGTGGCGGTTGTGCAGCCCAGGTCGCATGACCCGAGCACAGGGCTGTAACCCGTGCAGACGGGTCCTCAAGCGAACGGTGGCTTCCTTCAGCCATGCTTGGACAGCGCCTCATCACGGCGCCGCATGGATAGACCAGGAACGGGTTGCGGAGACCTTCCGCGAGATGCAGGACGGGGTCTTGGCCCTGCCGGCTGCCGGGCAGATCGTCCCGGCAGCCCTGGCCTAACCCCGCTGACCACCGGCAAACCTCTCGACCGCATTCCCTTTCGGCCGTGGCCGCGTTGCTGCCCGGGTGGTCGGCTACCGACACCGGGACGAGGTCTAGCAAGAGCGCCCCAGCCAGCCCGTCCTTGGCAGCCAGCGACCAATCCCAGAAGTCAGCGCCCGGGAAGTGGCACCGACGGATCACGGCCACTGTCACCGAGGTCAGCTTGCTCTGCGCGATCCTGTGCCCCGCACCGCTTCTGCGGGATGCATCCGCCTCCCGAAAGGGACGGCCGCAGGCCCTTGTCGAGGTGCTCAGGGTGCGCAGCAGGCTGATCGCCCGGCCCTGGAGCGCGCCGCCGGACTCACCCGACAAGGTCCAGGAGGCCAGACGGTCGAGGCTCAGCGAGGCGCCATCCCAGCTCCTGCCGTAGCCGCTCTGCGAGGGATGGTTTGCCGTCGCAGCCGCTGGTTACGCAGGACAGGCCCGGCAGGAGCTGGCTGATGTGAAAGGACCCTGTCCCCGTCCTTTCCGGACGCACTGGGAGGGTTCCTTCATGGCACGGCAATCTGTCGGCCTGGCCGGGCTCGCCCGCGCACCGGACCGCCCGGGGGCGCTTCGCCGGCCGCAACGCCTGACCAACGGCGCCATCGCCGCCGCTCGCTTCATCCAGGATCAGGAACGGAGAGGGCCATGAGCACAACATCCATGGATAGCACTGTCGCACGGACGCTCCACGACGTCGGCTTGGCGGCCTGGTTCGGCGGTTCACTGATGGGCGCGGCCGGACTCAACGGTGCCGCTACGGCGGTCGAGGACCCCAACCAGCGTCTGCGCGTCGCCAACACCGGCTGGGCGCGCTGGACCCCGCTCAATCTAACCGGGATCGCCGCGCACCTGGCGGGCGGCGCGGTGCTGACGGGGGCGAACAAGGGCCGGCTCGCCGGCCAGCGGGGCGTTGCCACGACCAGCATCGTCAAGACCGCGCTGACCGTCGCCGCGCTCGGCGCGACCGCCTACGCCCGCCTGCTCGGCCGGAAGCTCGAGCAGGCCAGCAATGTCCCCGTCGAGGGTGGCACCACCCCGAGCCCCACCACGCCCGACGACGTGGCCGGCGCCCAGCGGCGGCTCACCGTACTGCAGTGGGTGATCCCAGCCCTGACCGGTGCGGTGCTGGTCGTCAACGCGCGCATGGGCGAGCAACAGCGACCCGTCCAGGTCACCAAGGGCTTCTTCCGGCGGCTGCTCCCGAGTCGCTAACCGGTCCGCTGGAGAGAAGGTCATGTCAGGAGAGCCGCGGTTGTGGGCGGCCGCGGCGGCGGGGCCAGCCGCCGCCGCGGGCTTTCATGCGCTGGCCGCGCTCCACGGCTGCAGAAGCTCCCCCAGGTCATCTGTGGCTTCTTCCAGGACCCGAACCTGCGCTACATCACTGAATGAGAGTCCACCTATCTATTTACGCTCGGCTTAGGAAGATGAGGACAGGAGGTTATGCTCAACGCCCGGCAAGCAGAGGAGGCAGCATGACCACATCACCGGCCACGGTGCCCAGGCCGGTGACCTGGGGACTGCTCGCAGCCTGGGCGGTGCACGACCTGGAGGAGCTGGCCACCATGGCACCCGCCTTACGCCGGATCGTGGCCCGCCTGCGCCCCCGCTACCCGCAGCTCCCCGACGGTGTGTGGGAGCGGCTTGAGGTCTCGCCCGCCCATGTCGCTGTCGCCATCGGGCTGATGGGCACGGTGATGACGACCGCGGCCGTAGCCGGCGCGCGCAGCGGCGGGCGCTCCGGCTTTTACCAGGCAGTCCTCGCCGGCTTCGGCTGGCACGCCGTTGGGCACGTCGCCCAGTCGATCGCCGTGGGTGGCTATGCCTCTGGGGTGGTGACCGCGCCGGTGGTGGTGGCGCCGTTCTCGGTGTGGGCATGGCGGCGGCTGCGTGCCGCAGGGGTCCCGGCCGAGCTCGGCCGGTCCAGCGCCTGGGGGATGGTGCTGTTGCCGGTGACGCTGGGTGCCGCCCACTTCGCCGCGCACCGGCTCACCCGGCGGATCGGCGCGGCGGGCGGCGCGTTCTTGCGGTCACGCTGACCCGCCAGGCCAGGCGGTTTGCCGCCTACGACGGCAACCTGAACGCGCCTACCTTCATCGACTTCTGCCGTCGGCTGCTCGACGATTCGCCTTGGTCGATGTCCTTGGTCCTGGGCGGCCATCTGGTGCACCGCTCGAACGCTGTCGAGGCGTTCGCCGCGTCCACCGCAGGTCGGCTGCGGCTGTGCTTCCTGCGGGGTACTCACCGGAGTTGAACCCCGACGAGTGGGTGTGGAAGCACGTCAAGCACGACCCGGGTCGGCCGTGTCGGTGTCAGCGGTCCCGCTGATCTCAAAGCCAAGGCGGTGGCCGCACTGCACCGGCTGCAAAAGCTCTCACATCTGTGCAGAGCTTCTTCCGCGACCCGAAATGAACCTCGTGCATCAATCGGAGCGCCGCGCCCCCGGTGCCGGGCCACGTGGGCTAAGCGTGGCGTTGGTTACCGGTGGGTACGCTTGGTGCACGGTGATTTCCAGCGGCGGTGCGCATGCGGCGTGGGGAGGGGGGCCGATGGACTACGAGACGATCGCGCAGGAGTTGCAGGCGGCGCGGGCCCGCGGTGACCGCTTCCAGCGAAGCGCTTCGCAGGCCGTGGAAGGTGCGGCGCTGCTCCCCGCCGCTTTGGAGGAGTTGGTGACCGCGCTGGAAGAGCTGCGCGTCGCCGAGGAGGAGGTCCGGGTCCAGAACGAGCAGCTCGCCGAGGGCCAGCGGTCGGTCGAGGAGGCCCGCGACCACTACCAGGGTTTGTTCGAGTTCGGCCCCGCGCCTTACCTGATCACCGATCGTGTCGGGGTCATCATGGAGGCGAATCGGCGGGCAGCCGGGCTGCTGGGAGTGGACCAGCACTTTCTGATTGGCCGCCCGTTGGCGATGTTCGCCTCCGGTGAGGATCGGAGGTCGCTGCGGGACCGGCTGAACCGCTTGGATGCTTTGGACGGCGATCGTTGGCGACTGACCGTTCAGCCGCGTCAGCGCCAGCCGGTCGAGGTGTTGGTGTCGACCAGTGTGGCCCGCGATGCGGCCGGTGTCATCGAGTTGCGCTGGATGCTGCTGGACGCCGAATCCTCCAACGCCGGCGCGGCCGAGCAGCCAGCCACCTCCGGTGAGGCGGCCCTGTCGCTTGCGGAGTTGGCGCGCAGGGCGGGAAGCGACCCGGTGTGGATGACGGCTGGGACAGTATCGGAGTGGGACCAGCTCGCCGAAGGGCTGTATCGGCTGGTGCGCACGGCCGTGCCGTTGCTGCGGGCCGATGGTGCCGGGTTGATGCTGGCCGACCAGGATGGGGTGTTGCGCTGGATCACCGCCTCCAACGAGGCCGAACGCGCCTTCGAGCAGGCGGAGCGCGAGCTTGGGGAAGGGCCGTGCATCGATGCGTTCATCTCCGGCGAGACGATCTGGACCGCGGATCTGTGGGCGGATCCCCGATGGAACCGGCTCGGGCCGGTCGCCCGGAGCAACAAGGTCCGCGGGGTGCTGGCCGCCCCCGTGATGCTACGTGACCGTCCGATCGGGACCTGCAACGCACTCACCAATACCCCGCGGGCTTGGACGGATGGCGATGTGGGTGCCATCGCTGCCTACGCGGGCATGGTCGGCCAGCTGATCGGCTCGTCCAGCGATGCTCGGCAAAAGGGTGAGCTGGCCGAGCAACTCCAGCACGCGCTCGACGCGAGGGTGCTGATCGAGCAGGCCAAGGGCGTGCTGATGGAACGCCACGGCCTGGACGGCACGACGGCGTTCGCTCGGTTGCGGCGGGCTGCGCGCTCGTCCTCCCGTCCGATCGCCGAGGTCGCCCGCGAGGTCATCGAGGGCCGATCCGGGTAGGGCGCATCCGGTCCGTTAGCCGCCTGTCATGCGGCGCGCCGACGTGATCCCGCGGCGTCAGCCGCGCCCGCCGGCGTCGCGGATCGCGTCGCGAGTGGCGCCCCGGCGGCGCTTGACCTCCTGGAACAGGCCCCGGATCTCCCGGTGCTGGTGGAGCAGGAAGCTGATGGCGTCGCCGTCCGGCCGCGTAGTGGCGGACTGGTCGCTTGCGGTCATGACCGTTCCTTTCTCTGGGATGCCGCGGGGTCTGGCAGCGCATGGACCACCAGGTTGTCGCGGTAGCGCCCGCGGGCCTGATGGAAGGGGACGCCGCAGGTCACCAGCAGCAGCCGCGGCCGCCGCCGGCGCGGAACACGTCGGCCGGCAGAGCAAATGTGGCGCAGGTCACGCAGAGAGTCCTCTGCACGGCATGCAAGGGTCAGGGGTTCAAGTCCCCTCAGCTCCACTCTTCCCGGGACCACATCCTCCCGCTCAGCACTGCTGGCCGCAGGACGGCGTTTCGCTCCCTTTGGGCGTTCAACCGTATCGGGCATGGTCTTTCAGCTTGCCTGTTCGGCGAGGTACTCGTGGACGAGTTGGACGGCGATGGCGCCCTCCCCAACGGCCGACGCCACGCGCTTGATGGACCGGTGGCGCACGTCACCGGCAGCGAACACACCGGGCAGGCTGGTCTCCAGGAACAGCGGCGGCCGCGCGAGCGGCCAGCCCGTGGGCAACCCACCGGCACCGAGAAGATCACGTCCCGTCAGCAGGTAGCCGTGCTGGTCGGAGCGAACGGTATCGCGCAGCCACTGCGTGTGCGGCTCCCCGCCGATCAGCACGAACAGGCCGGCCGCCGCGACGGTCTGGGTGACGCCGTTGCGGCCGTCGCGCAACGTCAGGCGCTCCAGGCACCCGCCGCCTTGCCCGTCGATGACCTCGGTGCGCAGCCGGACGGAGATGTTAGGGGTCGCGTGGATCTTCTTGACCAGGTAGTCGGACATGGTGGTGCCGAGGGCATCGCCGCGGACCAGCACGGTGACCGACCCGGCGTGCTCGGCCAGATGCAGGGCGGCCTGGCCGGCTGAGTTGCCGGCGCCGACCACGAACACCTGTTGGCCCTGCATGGCGCGGGCCTCGCTGCCCGCGGCACCGTAGAACACCCCGGCGCCCGCCAGGGCCTCCAGGCTGGGCACCCTCAGCCGCCGCCAGGACACCCCGGGCGCGAGGATCACCGCCCGGGCCGCGACCTGCCGCCCATCGGACAGCCGCAGCAGGCGCTCGGAGCCATGGGCGGTCAAGCCGGTCACCGCCTGGGCGAACACGAAGCCGGTGCCAAACAGCCACGCCTGCTCGAAGGTCCGAAAGGCCAGGTCATCGCCGCTGATCCCGTGGGGAAACCCGGGATAGTTGCGGATCAGCGAGCTGGTCCCGGCCTGGCCGCCGAACACCTCCGGCTCCACCACCAGAGTGCGCAGCCCTTCCGAGGCCGCCGAGACCGCGGCGGCCAGCCCGGCGGGCCCGGCACCAACGATGGCGACGTCGTACGTCGCTGGCTCGGGACGGGTACGTGCGCCGAGGAACTCACTGAGCTCAGCGTGGGAGGGGTCGACCAGCACCTGGCCGGTGCGGAAGACCACCACCGGCAGCCGGCTGCCGTCCTGCCCGGCCTCCTCCAGGATCCGGTGTCCGGCCTCGGAATCGTGCGCGTAGAACCGGTACGGCATGGCCACGCGGGTCAGGGTGTCGCGCAGCTGGTGCGACCGTGGCTCCCACTGGCGGCCGACGATGCGGATGGCCACAAACGACGGCTCCTGGGTCTTGCTCCAGCTGGCCAGGAACTCGCTCACCGGCGGATACAGCCATCGCTCCGCCGGCTGCCACGGGGTGAACAGGTGGTAGTCGATCTGCCCCAGCGTCATCGCCCGCACCGCCGGGTGGGCCGCGGTGTAATCCCCCCGGCCCACCAGCAGGACCCGTTTGGCCGCCGGGTGCAGCTCATGGGCGGCCACCAGCAGATCCACCCCGCCCATCTGGGTCATCGGCTGGCCGGCGACCACCAGAGCGACCGGCTGCGACCGCGCCGCCAGCTGCCTGAGGGTGGTCAGCGCCGCCGCCGCCGAACCCTCAGCACGGATCTGGTAGTCGATCCCGAAGCGGCGACCAAGGTCAGCTGTCAGCGCCTCCAGCACCGCGCGGTCCTCATCGGCCAGCAACAACACCGGCGTCCCCATCTCCACCCCCCTGGCACGACGTCCCCGAGCTCTGCCCATAGCCGCCCGATGGCTGCCCAAAGCGTCCGCTGGGCCAATCATCAGTTACGGGGACGTCCGGGGAGCGACGCCATTACCAGCGTGCCTGGTCCAACCCGACCAGCCAGCAGCCGCGAGTGCCCGCTGGGCACATCGCGCCCAGCAAGGGCTATCGAGCCAAGGGACCGGTGACGACATCTGGGCGCGGCGCGGTCAGGCGGTCGTCCAGTTCCGGCAGCAGATGAGCGGCATGTAGCGCCGCCGGTCCGCTACCAGCTCGTCGGCTTCGACGGCATGTAGAGCCAGACCTGGAAGAAGTTGCCCAGATCCTGGCCCGAGATCCGTTCGCACAGCGCGATGAACTGCGCCGTGGTGCCATTGGCTTGCCGGTGCTCGGCTGTCCAAGTCTTCAGCACCTGGAAGAACGCATCAGCGCCGATCTTGTCGCGCAGCGCCTGCAGCGTCATCGCCCCGCGGCGGTAGACCGCGCGGGCGAACATCGTGTCGCGCTGCGGATCGGCGATCACGACGTTCCAGAACGAGCTGGTCGCCGGGATGCTGTTGAACTCCGCCACGAACTGATCGTGGGGTGACGCGCCGCCCAGGTGCTCGGTCCACAGGTACTGCGCGTAGGAGGCGAACCCTTCGTTCAGCCAGATGTGCCGCCAGTCCGCGACCGAGACGCTGTCGCCGAACCACATGTGCGCCAGCTCGTGCGCGATCGTGCTGCTGGAGCGCACAGCCGAGTACACCGGCCGCGTCTGCGTCTCCAGCGAGAAGCCGAGGGGCTGCCCGTTGTACGTGGCGTTGTCGGCGATCGCGCCGGTCGAGTTGAACGGATACGGACCGAAGTTCTTCACCCACAGGTCGGTCGCCTCGGCGGTGGTGTTGTAGAAGAAGTCGACCGCGTCGGGCCGGGTGGCGATGATCGTTGGATCGACCGCGACCGTCTCCGGAATGCCGCCCGGCGTCCTGCCGGTCTTGAGCACCCAGTTGCCGATGTCGGCCGTGGCGAGATAGGTGGCCATCTGGTCCGGCTCGTCCCACGTGAAGGTGCTCTTGCCGTTCGCGGTCACCTGCGAGACCAGCCGGCCGTTCGCGACCACGCTCTTGCCCTCGGGGACCGTGACCCGGAACGTCCACGTCGCCTTGTCGCTCGGATGGTCCGACAGCGGCATCCAGGTCGAGGCGACGTTGGGCTCATCGCCCATGAACGCGCCGTCGTCGGTGTGCAGGAAGCCGTACGGGGAGCCGAACACGATCGGCGAGCCGACGATCGTCTGGGGGACTCCGCCGTAGTCGACCGCCACGTTGAACGTCGAGCCCTTCCCTAGCCGGTTGGGCGGCGTGATCTGCAGCTCCTGGCCGTCGCGGCTGTAGGCAACGGGATTGTCGTTCACACGCACCGCGCTGACGTCGAGCTGCTGGAGATCGAGGTCGAAGCGTGACAGGTCCTGCGTCGCGCGCGCCCGGATGACCATGGTGCCGTCCAGCCGGTCGGTGGCCGGGTCGTAGGAGAAGGTCAGGTCATAGTGCCTGACGTCGTAGCCGCCGTTGCCGAGCAGTGGGAAGTAGGGGTCGCCGACGCCGGCCGCGCCGGGCTCGCCGGGCGCCGCCAGCGCGGCCGCCTGAAGCTGGGCCACATCGGGATCGGTCGCCACGGCGCCGGTGCCGACGTGCGCATGCGCCGCCGGTAGGGGGAACGCAAGGCACGCGATCACACCTGCCAGCGCGAGCACCCGGGCTACACGAGATCGCAACATCGCAAACTCCCTCCGCCTGGCCGAGGTGTGCATTGTACGGAAGTTACTCCCGGTCTGCCCCGAGTCAAGCTGTCCGAGCTGATCGCGGTCGGGATCCCGAATCGGACCTGCCCTCAGCTCGCGTGAAACAGCCGTGCACGAGCGGTCCTTCGCGCGCTGAGGCGGCGATGCTCCACGATGCTCAAGGGCGTCTTCGGGTCATCGACAGCAGGTCTCTGGATGGCATGCAGGGAGTCGGGGGTCACCCGACCTACGGCTTGTGCGCCCGGATGGGGATGCGGACCCGCAGGACCGTCTCATCCGGCCGGGAGTCGATGCTGATCGTGCCGCCGTGGCGCTCCTCGACGATGCGACGTGCGATGTCGAGGCCAAGACCGGTGCCCTCGCCTGGGTCCTTGGTCGTGTAGAACGCCTCGAACGCGCGTGCCGCCACCGGCGGCGGCATGCCGGGACCGGTATCGCCGATCTCGACGACCACGACACCCCCGTCAGCCCGCGTCGCTACCCGCAGTGTTCCCTGGCCGTCCATCGCGTCGATGGCGTTGTCGATGAGGTGGGTCCACACCTGGTTGAGCTCGCCGGCGTAGGCCTCGATCCGGGGGACATCGGCGCTGTAGTCACGCACGACCCTGACACCGTCGCGCAGTTTGTGCCCGACCATTACCAGGGTGCTCTCGAGACCGTCCGTCACGTCGATGTGCTGCATCGACGCACGGTCCATCTGGGAGTAGGACTTGAGGGCGGCGACGAGGGCGGAGACGCGCCGGGTCGACTCTTTCACCTCCGAGAGGAGCGAGGCCACCGAGCAGGTGCTCGCCACCCATTCCATCCCCGGCTCCAGGGCGGCTCCCGGGAGCACGGTCGCCGCCCGTTCGCACCAGGCGAGGTCGGCTCCGGCGGCAGCAAGCGCCGGGGCAATGATCCAGTCTCGCTCAACGCCATGGCGGGTGAGCCACGACGACAGGGCCTCCTCCTGGTCGGCCATCGCCAGCGGGTCCAGGACCGCCGCCCGAGGCTCGATCTCACGGCGCAGCGCGTCGAGCGCCCTGAACTGCCCGGCCGAGATCTCATCCTGAACGAGCCGGCCGAGCGACGAGAGCAGCGTCTGGCACGCATCCTCCAGGTCGTCGACGGCCCGAGTGGCGGCGGCTGCCGGATTGTTGATCTCGTGCGCGAGGCCGGCGGCGAGCGTGCCGAGGGTGACCAGGGACTCGCGCTGCCGCACCGTCGACTCAATGGAGCGCGCAGTCCCGTACAGCCCCGCGATGAGGTGTCCGCCGAACGGGAACCAGGCGTTCGACCGCTCACGCAGCACCTCGGCTGGCACTCGAAGCACCCGCCCAGCGGCCACTCCTCGCCCGGTCGCGAGATAGACGCCGTGCTCGTCCCAAGCGCGGAACCCGCCGGCCCAGCGACCGGGTGTGTGCATCGTCCCGACCACGGTCTCCTCGCGGCCAACGTGGCGTATGAGGTCGATGGCACCGTCCACCAGCACCCACCAGAAGTCCGCGTGCTCACCTTCGCGGAACAGGTCGACGCCGGGCTCGACCCGCACCTCGGTGCCAGCCTCGATCAGTTCCGCCAGCTGGTCGTCGGTCAGACCGTCGAAGATGCTGAGCGAGCGAAGGTCGGCGACGCGCATCAGATCGTGGCCAGGTAGCGGTGCACGAGGTGGATACGCGCCTGCTCAAGCATGTCGCTGCCCATCATTTCCGGCATCCGCTGGTCGGAGGCGATCCGCAGAGACCATGGGTCGTCGACAGCCAAGGATGGCGGGTTTGCTCATAGGACCAGCCTCTGGTGTCCTCGGTACCTGCCCGAAAAGCCGGCTGCCGCAAAGCCTACCTGCGGGTCTCTACCGGTGCACGGCTTCTGCTCCCATCCCGTCCCCTCGATCGATGGGCAATGGCGGCTCGAAAACCAAAACGACCGGAAACCGGTAACCGCCGCATCAAAATAGATAACGGACACAGCTTTGCCGTCCTCGGGCCGCGTCCGGCCACCAGATACCTCGTCCGAGCGGCGGGTCGGTCACAACCCGGCCTAATGCGTGCCGCGGACCATGTGCCGCACAGCCTGGTCGATGCCCTGGCCACCTTCGACGTCCTCGAGATACAGCCGGCCCCAGGCGATCAGGTCGTCGCGGATCCCGAAGATGGTGACGCCCCGCATGTCAAGGCGTGTCCCATCCGTGCGGGTGCCGTGCCAGTGCCACTCCGCCCACCCGGTGTCGCCCTGGTGGGCGGAGCGGAGCAGCTCGGCCTGGAAGTCGGGCACGCCGGCGAACACCTCAGCCCAGTTTCGGCGTACCTGCTCGCTCCCCACGAACGCCCGGTCGGGATGCACCGGCTGCTCGCTGCGGTACTGCGCGTCAAAGCAGGCCACGAAGGCGTCCAGGTCGTGGCCGTTCTGAGCGTCGCGGAGTCGCTCGAGTATCTCGGTCACCCAAGCTCGCCTCCCGGAACGGGTTCAGGCTCGCCCTGCCCGACGATCGGTGCCGCGGAGACCAAGGCGAGATCGGGCAGCTCATGGGATGGTCGCCACGGCGCCGGCGGCACGGAGCAGGTCGACCATCGTGAACGAGCCGGCCGATCCGTAGGTGGGTGTCCAGTCGGGATCCTGGCGCAGGTAGGACTGCCGGTCGCCCCCGATGAGCCCGACGATGACCTCGGCGACAATGCGACCACCGACGGGGCCGAGGTGCTCACCGTCGGCGGTCACTTCCGCCTCGCGCAAGACGTAGAACCACAACGGCGTGCGCTTGTGGAGCTGGAACGGCCGCAGGTCCTCCAGGTCGGCGGCTGCCAGCACAGGTAGTTGCATGGCCTGGGCCACCCGCTGGCCCGATGGGACCTCCATCGTCAGGTTGCGCAGCAGGTTGCGGGTGGCCAGCGATGTCGGCTCGCCCTCGGGTTGGCCCATGAGGTTGAACAGGACTGTCGAAAGCTTGGTGTCGATCTTCTTGTTGGGCCGCACCCGACCATCAGCGAAGTCGAAGAAGGTCTGCCAGTCGATGAACCGTCGGGGTGCGCGCCGGCCGCCGCGCAGGTCGGCCGGGTCGTTGGGGTCGGCTGCGGCTGGGTCGAAAATGAGCGCGAAGAACTGCTGCGACGGGTCGCTGGCGCTGGTGCCGAAGTTGGCCCGGTAGCTGGGGCGCACCTGCGAGTGGCCGAATCGGTAGGCGGCGACCGAGAACTCGACCGGGATGAAGGGATCGTTGCGCCACCGGTAGTGCCTGGGGCCGTTCGCGAGCACGTCGTCGACCATCGCCTGGCCAACGGTCTTCGGCAGGAACTCATGGAGGACGAGCCACTGATAGTGCCAGCGCACCACCCGCTGCGCCTCGGCGAAGATCTCCTGGGCGGTGTAGCCAGGCCCAAGGTCGGCCTTGACGTCGGCGACCGCCCGGTTGTGGAAGCGCATGACGGCGAGGTGGAGCTGGGAGACGATGAGGTTCTCGTCATTGCGAGGGTCGCCGGTCAAGGCGACCTGCTGGCTGTTGCGGGGCAGGTCGAGCCGGGTCGTGCCGTCGATCGACACGGCCGCCGACCCGGGGATCTCCTCGACCAGCAGCGAAGTCCGCCCGCCGTCGACGGTTTGGTCGTACAGCTGCGGTGAGGCACCGGGGCCGCCTCCGTAGACGCTGTCGAGGTCCAGGGCGGGGATGCGGAAGTTGCGGATCGACTCGGGGTCCTGGCGGCGAGCCAGGCTCGAGGTCGGGTCGAAGGTCATGTCATGGTCCAGGAACTGGCCCAGGAACGTGAACCCGGCCGTGATGGTCGGGTTGTTGGGGTTGTGCAGGCTCTTGGCCGGGTCGGTGATCAGGCCGATGGGGTCGGACAGGTCGTCGCCGGGATCCATCGGGCCGCCGGCTGCGCCGAGCTCGGCGAGTGCGTCACGGATCAGCCTGGTGTCGGCCGCAAACGGTGGGAGCGTCGGGAACAAACGCCCGAACCGTCCCTGGTCATAGAAGACGGATCGAGGAGTCAGTTCGCCCAGATCTGCGTGGCCATGACGCATGCGAGACCTCCCCGTAGGTCGCGGATGTCGTTGATGGTGGCACAAGGAGGATCGGGTGCGCGCCAGCCTGGACTCGCATCGACGGTGTTTCCAACGACGTGGCGTCGGCTTGGCCGGCGAATTCGCGGGCTGGCCGCGCCGCCCGGCCGGCCGCGTAGACTCGTCTGGATGAGCACCGACGAGGCCTCGACCGATCACCCCTGGCTGCGTCGCGTTCCGAGCGCCGCGCTCACACCATCGGAGATCCGGGCGATCCGCGAGCTGCTACGGGCGGCGTTCGGGTCCGGCGAGGAGGCGTTCACCGAGGACGACTGGCAGCACGCAAGCGGGGGCCTGCACTTCCTGCTCGAGCTGGACGGCAAGATCCTCGCCCACGCGTCGGTCGTCGAACGCGAGCTGCACCTTGACGGGCGGCCGGTACGGGCCGGCTATGTCGAAGCCGTCGCGACGGACCCTGGCCGGCAGGGCAGGGGACTGGGCACCCGCGTGATGCGCGACGTCACGTCCTACATCAAGGAGGGCTTCGAGCTCGGCGCCCTCGGCACCGGCAGCCACCATTTCTACGAGCGCCTCGGTTGGCTGAGGTGGCGAGGCCCCACATCCGTCCGCACCGATGCAGGAACCCACCGGACGCCAGGCGAGGACGGCTACATCCTGATCCTGCCGACACCGTCTTCGCCCAGCCTCGATCTCACCGTCGCCATCAGCTGCGAGTGGCGCCCGGGTGCCGTCTGGTGACGCTGGGTCACCGGCCCGATCACGCGAGCAGGCCGCACGTCCCCTGCGCACGACTTGGAGGACGTTGATGTTGGAGGGTCGCTTCCGGTCGACGCAGCGGGGCGGTTGGGCCCGTCCCAGCGCCAACTGGGGCGGCGTCGGACCACCGACTGCCTCGACCGAGGCATGCACCGAGCGTGGGCCACACCAGTTGGTCCAGCGCCAGGTGATCCGATACACCCCGGTCGGGTCCACTGACCCCTCGGGCAGGTCGCCCTCCAGGACAAAGGGCCGCTGCCGCCCGACACCGACAGCGGCTGGCCAGCGTCGTCGCGGACGACGACCTGCAGCGCAGCACGCAGGTGGCAGGCGCTCAGCCGGGAGTCGAGCAACTCCACGGTCAGCGGCCTGTCGGGGCGGTCGTTGGACGGGTAGGTGTCGGCCCGCTCGATCACCCGGTTGAGCTGACAGGGCGGCCGCCTGCTCGAACAGGTTGCGGAGCTGCTCCTCCACGCTCATGTCCGCCCCTTGCGCAGATCGAGCGCTCCGGCTTCGACCGGCCACTCCAGCTCCGCCGCTGCCGGTCAGGAAGCCGGCGCACCGCCGCCCACAGCACCATCGCGTCCTCTCCCAGGTCTGGCTGGTAGCCCTCAGCCACATGCGTCCGCAGCGGGTGGCGGGCCTGCACCACCGCCCGGCGCAGCAGCGAACGGTGCCGGTTGATCAACACGCGCCGGGCGTAGGCGCCCGGCTGCTTGCCACGCCCCAGCCGCGACCACTGCGCCGCTCACCCTGCCTCCCGCCAGCGCGGTCCATTCTCTTGACGCGCTGGCGGGCCAAGAGGTTGCACGACGGCGAGGCTCCTGACGGGCGTTTGACGGTCAGCTGCCGGTGCTCTGGTAGCGGCGCAGACCCAGGCGCCAGATCCCGAGCGCGACCCCGGCGACCACAAGCGCCATCAACGGGGAGGCGTAGGCCAGCAGCGGCGAGGGTGCCTGGTCCGCGCGACCGAGCAGGATGAGCGTCGGATAGTAATTGACGAACGCGAAGGGAAGGACCGTTGAGGTCAGGCGCAGAAACCACTTCCCGAAGATGTGGGCGGGGAAGTGCTGGAAAAGTTCCTGGAGCTCCTCGGTGCCGAACAGGAACACCCGGGAGCGCACCGTCCAGAAGGCGAGGCTGCACAGGGCCAGGGTGATGCCGCCGAGCACGACCGCACCGCTGGTGAGCAGGATCACCAGCCACACCAGGCGTGACGGGGTCCAGGGCAGGCCGATCCTGGCGGCGGCGACCGCAATGCCGGCCAGGCCCAGGCCGATGTGGGCAAGGTCTTTGTAGGCCAGCTCGCTGCCGGCGATCTGGAGGAGGGGTGGTGAGGGCCGCAGCAGCAGGGGGTCGAGGGTGCCCTCCTGGACGTAGTCCTGGATGAAGATGAACCGCCAGGTGAACAGCTGCTGCAACCCCAGGGCCGCCAGGAACGCGCAGTACAGGTAGACGATCTCCCAGATCGACCAGCCGCCGAGGCTGGTGAAGGTGCGCAGCAGCACGCCGAGCAACGCGAGCTCGACCAGGTTGATGACCACGATGCCCAGCGCCCACAGCAGGATGTCGGCGCGGTAGATGGCGCGGCTGCGCCAGCCGATCCGCACGAACAGCCACCAGTGGCGCAGCGCGCGCCGCAGCCCGATCCGCTGCTGCTGCGGCTGCCGGCTCCGGATTCGCTCCCGCAGTCTTCTCACCCGCCCTGGATCACGAGGCGGCGGCGCACGCCCCGCCACGCCCCCGCGACGGCGAGGACCATCGCGGCGGTCCAGCCCAGTTGCTCGGCCAGCGCCCACGCCACGCCGCTGCCGTGGACGAACCCGACGTAGACCGACAGCGGCGTGAAGAACACGGTCCGAAACGGCAGGGCGTCCGCGACCGCCCGCAGCCAGGCCGGGTAGAACCACAGTGGGATCAACCAGCCCGAGAGGATCGTCATCACCCCGTGGTAGGCGGTGGCCACGCCTTCCACGCTGGTGGTCAGGATGACGACGATGCCGGCGAGGAAGTTGAGGCAGTGCAGGACGACGAAGCTCAGGCACAGGCTCACCGCGAACGCGGCCCCGCCGGCGAGGTATCCGCCCGCTGGGGGAGCAAGCCCGAACGCCAGCCCGCCGATCAGCAGCGCCGGCGCGGTGATGGTGACAAGCAGTGCAAGCGACTCGCCGAGCCGGATCGAGAACAGCTGGTAGGGCAGAGAGATCGGTCGCAGCAGATCGCCGACCAGGGTCCCGAGGCGTATTCGCATGCCGAGGTAGAAGTGCGGTCCTTCCCACCAGGTGAGCAGCTCGCTGCTCAGGGCTGCGAGGATGGCGTAGGTGACCATCTGGCGGCGGCCGATCGGGAAGGCGTCCGGCGACTGGTGATACAGCACCCGCCAGACGGTTGCGATCGCGGCCATCTTGACGACGGTGTTCAGCAGGTGCATCCAGAACTCGCTGCGGTAGGCCAGCCGCACCTGCAGCCCCTGACGTGAGAAGGCCCGCAAGAGCGCGAGGTGATGCAGGGCCGAGCGCCAGGCCGCCCGCGCGGTCGTCGGGCGCCGCGCGCCGACCGCTGCGCTCACGGAACCGACGTCCGCTGCTCGTACAGCTCGCGCAGGATGTCCTCGATCTGCGGCTCCTGGATGCGGAAGTCCCGCACCGGGTAGCGCCGCATCAGGTAGGCGGTGACCTCGGTGACGGGAAGCTCGTCGCGGCGGAAGCGGATGCGCAGCTTGAGGCCGTCTGGCTCGTCGCGGGCCACCTCGCGGGCGCCCGGCACCGACAGCGGCCCACTCACCGGGGCGGCCAGCTCGACGAGGATGGTGCTGTCGGGCGCGTAGCGGGCGATGGTCTCCTCGATCGAGCCCTCGAACAGCAGCCTGCCGTGGTCGATGATGATCAGCCGGTCGCACAGCAGCTCGATGTCACGCAGGTCGTGGGTGGTCAGCAGGACCGTCACGCCGGTCAGGTCGCGCATCTGCTTCACGAACTGGCGGAGGCTGGCCTTGACCACCACGTCCAGGCCGATGGTCGGCTCATCCAACAGGAGCAGCCGCGGGCGGTGCAGGAACGCCGCGCCCAGGTCGGCGCGGACCCGCTGGCCCAAGCTGAGCTGGCGCACCGGCAGGTGGAGGAACTCGCCGAGGCCAAGCGTCTCAGTCAGCAGCGCCAGCGTCTCCTCGTAGCGCGGCCGCGGCACCTCGTAGATCTCGCGCAGCAGCTGGTAGGTCTCGACCACGGGCACGTCCCACCACAGCGTGGTCTTCTGGCCGAACACGGCGCCGAGCCGGCCGGCGAGCGCCACCCGCTGGCGAAAGGGGTCGAGGCCGGCGACGCGGACGACTCCCGAGGTGGGCACCAGGATCCCGCACAGGCACTTGATCGTGGTCGACTTGCCGGCGCCGTTGGGGCCGAGGTAGCCGACGATCTCGCCTTCGTTGATGGAGAAGCTGACCTGGCTGACGGCCTGGCGCAGCTCCCAGCCGGGCCGGAGCAGCCGTCGGAGGGCGGCGCCGGTGCCCGTCCCAGCGCTGCGCTGGCGCACCTTGAAGGTCTTGGTGAGGTCCTGGACGTCGATCAGGCTCACAGCGGCGGCCCTTCGGCGAGGGAACGGCCACCATTAGAACTGATCGCCTGGTTGCCGAGGAAGCCCCGCCGGCTCGTCCGTGCGTGGGCCGCCTAGGACACGCTGACGGTTCCGTGCATGAACGAATGGATCGAGCAGTGGTACTTGATCGTCCCGGACTTGGCCAAGGTGGTCGAGAAGCTCTTGCCGGGGCTCAGGTTCCCGCTGTCGAACGACCCGTCGTCGGCGGTGACCGTATGGGTGGTGCTGTCGTCGTTGCTCCAGGTGACCTTTTGGCCCGTCTTCGCGTTGACCGTTGCCGGATGGAAGGCGAAGTTCTGGATCGTCGCCGCCGCGGAACCGCCCGAGCTGCCGCCGGCGGTCGTGGTCGCGGCTGCCGTCGTGGTGGGGGAACCGGACGGATTGTTGTTGCTGGAGCCGCCGCATCCCGCGGCGACCAGTGCGCCGACGGCCAGCAGCGCGAGCACGGCGAGCCACCGCCGCCCCGGGCGGGTGATCTCGGGGATCGTTACCAGACGCATGCGCGATGCGACCTCCTCATGAGCGATGCGGGCGGCGTCGCTCGCACTGGCACCACGTGGTCGGATTCAGGTTCCCGAGCGCCGCCGCCCTAATCCGGATCCGTCAGCACCGAAGGCATGGATCGCCGCTGCGCGAGGCGGTGCCTCGCTGCCGTGATCGGGAACATGGAAGGCAGCACTCCAGCGTGGGACGCGAGGAGACCGGGGGGACCGATGGAGCGCGCAGCGCAGCCGAGCGACATTCCTGCCCGTGGGTGGCTGAACGTCGTCAAGCGGACGCAGAAGGAGATCAAGACCGACAACGTGACCCTGATCGCGGCCGGAGTGGCCTTCTACTCCATGCTGGCCATCTTCCCCGCGCTCATCGCGGTGGTGACGATCTACGGCCTGGTCGCCAACCCCGCCGACGTGGCGCGGCAGGTCGACTCGTTCGCGAAGAGCCTGCCGCCGGGCGCGGGGGACCTGCTCACCAACCAGCTCCAGAAGATTGTCAGCACCGGCCGGGGCAGCCTGTCGATCGCACTGGTGATCAGCATCGCGGGCGCCCTCTGGAGCGCTTCGGCCGGGGTCCAGGCGCTCATCAAGGGCCTCAATGTCGTCTATGACGAGCAGGAGAAACGCGGCTTCGTCAAGCTCCGGGGGCTGGCGCTGCTGCTGACGTTCGGGGCGATCGTGGTGGTGCTCGGCGCGCTCGGCCTCATCGCCGTGCTTCCGGGGGTGCTGAACAAGATCGGCCTCGGGCGCGCCGGCGAGCTGGCCGTCTCCGTCGGGCGCTGGCCGGCGCTCATCCTGCTGGTCGCGGTCGGGCTCGCGGTGCTCTACCGCCTCGGTCCCGACCGGGCCACGCCACGGTGGCACTGGGTGAGCTGGGGCGCGCTGGCCGCGGTGGTGCTCTGGGTGGTGATCTCGGCCGGGTTCTCCTGGTACGTCAGCAACTTCGGCAAGTACAACCAGACGTACGGCTCGCTCGGCGCGGTGATCGTCCTGCTGCTGTGGCTGTGGCTGACCGCGCTGGCTGCCCTCATCGGCGCCGAGCTGGACGCGGAGATCGAGCGGGAGGCGGTCAGGCAGACGAGCGGCCCGCGGCGGCCGGCCAGCCAGCGCGACACGGCGGTGGCGGACGCCTTCGAGGAGTTCCCGCGCCGGTAGCCGCCGCCCACGCCGGTCCGATCACTCGCCGTCGCTGGGCCGCTCCCACGGCCCCGGCGCGGTTCAGGTGGCCGGCACGAAGCCCGTCGTGGTGAAGTGGTCGGTCACCAGCCTGGCGCAGCGGGCGGGGCCTTCGAGCCAGGGCCCGTGGCCGCCCGGGACCTCGTGCAGGACCGCGCCGGGGATCTTGGCGATGGAGGGACGTGCCTGGGAGGGGCTGAGGAAGGGGTCCTCGGTGCCCCAGCAGAACATGGTGGGCGTGCGTATCCGGCGCAGCTCGGCGTCGGTCAGGACGCTCTCCGGCCGAGGCCGGCGGAAGCCGTCGATGGCGTGCATCAGCGAGTTCACCGTCCTGGCGTTGCCCTTGCGGCGGGCCGCGAAGCGCAGCAGGTCGAGCAGCTCGTCCGGCGCGGCCGCCGCGGCGGCGGGGCTCATGCCCTGGGCGAACAGCGTGCGGAACACCGGCCGCGTCGAGGGGGAGCGCAGCATGGCCTCGCCGAGCGCCGGGACGGTCAGCAGCGACAGCGGCATCCGGACCGTCGCGCCCGGCAGCGCGACCGCCGGGTCGCCGATCGCGGCCAGCGACGCGATCCGTCCCGGGCGGGCGGCCGCGTACCAGAGCGCGAACATCCCGCCCAGCGAGTGGGCCACCACCGGGGCGTCGGGCAGGTCGAGGGCGTCGAAGAGGTCGTCCAGCAGGGCCAGGCTGTGGTCGCGCACTGCCCCGCGCCGGTAGGTCACCGGCCCGGACAGGCCGTGGCCCGGCAGCTCGACGAGCAGGGCGCGGTAGCCGGCGAGATGGGGGAGCCACGGCGCCCACACGCCGGCGGCGAGACTCACGCCGTGCAGCAGCACCAGCGCTGGGCCGGCGCCCACGCTCAGCACCCGCAGGCGCACCTTGGCCGAGGGAGGTCGAGGAACGACTCCTCGGGCCGCAAGCCGTGGCGGGCGAAGAGCCCCGTTTCGGCCTCCCGGATCCTGTGGTCGAGCTCCATGCTTGATGGCCTCCCTGCGGCTGGCGTGCTCATGACGCTCCCGGCAGCGTCGCCAGCCACGTGCTCGTCCGCGTGGCGGCCCCGACGCCGGCGGTCGCGACGAGGTCGGCGATGGTCGTTGCCGCCAGCTCCTTCCGCCACGCCCGTTCGGCCCGGTCCATCACCCTGGCGATGCCGCAGGGCGTGCGGCAGGCCGCGCCGGTGAGCGGGACCGGGCCGCGCTGGCGGATCTCGGTGCAGTGGAACAGCGGGGATTGCCCCACCACCGCTTCGACGACCTCGGCGACGGTGATCGACTCGGGCGGGCGGGCGAGCCGGTACCCGCCGCGCGGGCCGCTGCTGGCCCGCAGCACCCCGGCTCGCACCAGCGCCTTGAGCAGCTTGGCCAGGTACGCCTCCGGCAGCCCGTAGAACTCGGCCAGGCGCCGGGCCGGTAGGGCCGCGTCGTCGCGCGGCATCGCCAGCAGCCAGGTGCAGTGCAGCGCCCACTCCACTCCTTCAGGCAGTCGCATAATCATGGATATTAAAGATCCACGATAACCCGGGTCAAGGCTGGGGAGGTGGCGCGGGCGTGGCGGGAGGCTTCGACCAGGAGGCCGCGGTGGATCCTGGCTGGGGCGCGGTCAGGTCAGGCTGGCGCGGATGGCGAGGCAACGGCGTGCGGCGCGCCGGGCCAGCGTCAGGCGGGTGAGGCTGGCCGCCGCCGCCGCGGCGGCCGGGATCGGGGAGAGCTTCCCCGAGGTGGTGGCCAGCTGGGTGGCGAGCAGCAGAAGGCCCAGCCCGTCGGCGCTCACCGCGCCGAACCCGGCGACCGCCGCGGCGGTGGGCGCGCGGCGCGGCCTGGCCGGGAGCCAGCGGCTGAGCCGGCCGGTGGTGGCGATCCCGAGCACGGCGGCCCAGGCGGTGATCCCGACGGCGACGGCGACGAGGCAGATGCCCACGCGAAGCCCGGGGGACTGGCTTGCCCACGGCCAGGGGCCACCGGCGCGGGTGCCGAGGTGGCTGGACGCGGCCGTGGCAACCCACAGGAGGCCGACCAGCGGGCCGGTCGCCAACAGGGCGATCACCACCCGGCGTGCCAGGCCCGCGGCGATCTCGGCCCTGAAGCCGGCGGCGACCCGGGCCGGGTCACCGAACTCGCGGATCGCCGCAAGGGCGGCCTGGGCCGGTGGGAGCCCGGCGGACCGGTGCGCGTCCGTGGCGTCCAGGAGCCCGGAGCGCAGCTCGGCCACGACGTCGGCATGGGCTCGGGGCGGCCCGGGCAGCAGCCTGGCGATCTCGGCGAGATATCGCTCGACCGCCGGCCCCGCGCCTGGTCCCGTCCCGCCCTGCCGGTTCATGGGGAGCTCACCACCGGTGGCGCTGGTTGCAGGACGGCCGTGACGGCGGCGGAGAAGTCCCGCCAGGTGGTGCGCTCGCTGTCCAGGGCGCGCCTGCCCGCCGGGGTGAGCTGGTAGACGCGGCGGCGGCGCCCGCCAGCCGCCGACCAGGTCGCACGCACCAGGCCGGCGCGCTCCAGGCGGTGCAAGGCCGGATACACGGTGCCGGTCGGCAGGTCGACCTGGCCGCCGCTGCGGACCCGCAACGCCTCCATGATGGCGTACCCGTGGCGCGGTCCTGGCTCCAGCACCGCGAGCAGGATGCCGTCCAGGTGGCCCTTCAGCGTTTCCGCTCTCATAGGTAGCCATGCTACTCTATGGACCATAGATAGCGTCACTACATGTAGTGTGCCTACGACGATGCGGGACGGCCCCGAGCCGGCCCGAGGAGAGAGGACACCGACATGGACACCTCGACGACCGAGCCGCCGGCGATCGCCAACCGCGGCGGAACCGCGAACGCCCGGTCGGGCGTGTACTGGGTTGCCACCGTGCTGGTCGCGGGTGAACTGGGGCTTGGGGGCGTCTGGGACATCGCCCGCATTCCATACGTCCGCGAGCTCGTGAGCCACCTGGGGTATCCGTCGTATTTCCTGGTGCTGCTGGGAGTCTGGAAGGTGTTGGGCGCGGTCGCGCTGCTCGTCCCGGGCCGCGCGCTGCTCAAGGAGTGGGCCTATGCCGGCGCCTTCTTCACCTACACCGGGGCGATCGTCTCCCACCTGAGCACAGGCTACGACCTTGGCGAGGTGGGGCTGCTGGCCGTGCTGACCACGCTGACGGTGGTCTCCTGGGCGCTGCGACCCGCCAGCCGCCGCACACCGCGGATCACCGGGCCGTGATCCTCGCCGAGCGGCGGATCCCGAGCTCGGCCCGAACGGCGACGACCCCCAAAGGTCCCGTCCGGTTGACCGGCGGGCGAACCCGCCTGCTCCCGGGCGATTGGACCCTTGGGGGTCGTCAGTGCCCTGAGGAACTTCCGTGGCCTTCCCGAGCCTCGATCGAGAGGGTCTCGTCTCGCGACCTGAGCCGCTTGAACCTCACCACCACGACGGAGGATTGCGCATATCCCGCCGTCCAGCGGTTCGCCGTCCAGGCCCGTCGGCCCTTCTAGCAGGAACTCCAACCCGGATTTCCCGGTCCAGCCAGGTTGCCCCTCGGGGCAGATTGGGAGCGTAAGAGGCCGGAAGGTGCCAGTCAAGTCCGCGTTTCTGCTGCTCAGGCGCATATGCCCAGCTAGGGCCGTATTGAATTACTTCGATGGAATTTATCGCGATGTTTCTCCCACGCGGGAATACCGGTGGCCATGCGCCGGCGGCCGAGCGGGTATGCTGCAGACATCGGATGTCTCGACCACGAGGAGCGTGCGTGGCCGCACCGGTCACCGAGCGCGGGATCGCCAAGATCCGCGACCTCATCATCGCGGGGGAGCTGGGCCCCGGCTCTCGCCTGCCACCCGAGCACGAGCTGGCCGCGCAGCTCAAGCTGTCGCGCAACACCGCGCGGGAGGCGGTGCGGGCGCTGGTCACCGCGCGCGTGCTCGACGTGCGCCGCGGCGATGGCACCTACGTCACCAGCCTCAAGCCCGACCTGCTGCTGGAGGGGATCGGCTTCGCGGTCGACCTGATGCAGGACGACACCTGGCTCGAGGTGCTGGAGGTGCGCCGCTACCTCGAGCCGGCGGCCGTCGCACTGGCCGCCACGCGCATCGACCAGCCGGCGCTGGAGGCGCTGGAGGCGTGCCTCGGGCGGATGCGCGCGGCGGAGGGCCTGGAGCAGCTGGTGCTCCACGACGCGGAGTTCCATGGACGGGTTGCCGATGCCGCCGGCAATCAGACGCTCGCGGCGATGCTCGACGGCCTCTCCAGCAAGACCCTCCGTGCGCGGGTGTGGCGCGGGATCATCGACGGGGAGGCGGCCGAGCAGACCGTCGCCCAGCACACCGACATCTACACCGCGCTGCGCGCCGGCGACCCGAACCTGGCCCAGGCCGCCGCGGTGGTGCACGTGCTCACCACCGAGACCTGGTTCCGCCGGGTGCTCGCCTCCAGGGCCGAGCAGGAAGCTCCGCGTCAGCCGGGCCGCCGGTCGGCGCGCTGACCGGGCCGCCGCGCAGCCGGTCCGCTGACCGGCCCGCTCCGGTAGCGGAACCCCCGGCCCCTCATCCGACGATCCGCGGCCTCCGCTGGGGAGGTTCGTGGATTTCACGACAAATTATCGTATAGACATTGGATGTTTGTTGTCCTACGGTTAGGCCCTCCGATGGAAGAAGCCTCGCGGCCGGAGCCAGGCAGCGATGCCGGCGACCAGCCGAGACCCGCGTGATTTCCAGCTCAACCCACGTGTGTGCGCAGCGGAGTGTGAGAGGAGGACGGGATGGCAAACCGTCGATCCCGGGCATGGGTCGTGTGCATCGCGGTGCTGGCGCTGGTGGTCGCCGGCTGTAGTGGCAGCAAGTCCCAGTCGAGCAAGAAGACCGGCGGCAAGGCGCACGAGGGCGTCTCGGTGAACGTGCTGACCTTCACCGGGCCGCAGATCGCCGAGCCGCTCCAGCGGCGCGCCCCGGACTTCCAGCGGCTCACCGGCGCCAAGATCAAGGTCGTGACGGTGCCCTTCAGTGACCTGTACGACAAGATCCTGACCGACATGGCCACGCGGACCAACAGCTACGACGCCTTCGTCTTCGACCCGCAGTGGATGGGCGACTTCGTGCCGCCGGGCTTCCTGGAGGACATCAGCAGCCGCGTGCAGGGCGACGCGAACCTGAAGTGGGACGACATCGCGCCGTTCTTCCGCGACTTCAGCGCGTCCTACCAGGGGAAGACCTACACCATCCCGCTGGACGGCGACTTCATGATGGTCTACTACCGCAGCGACCTGCTGAAGAAGGATGGGGTGCAGCCGCCGGCCACCTGGGAGGACTACCTCTCGATCGCCAAGCGGTACAACGGCAAGGACCTGAACGGCGACGGCAAGGGCGACTACGGCTCCTGCATCGCCAAGAAGCGCTCGGCGCAGTCCTACTGGATGTTCCTGGCGATCGCCGGCTCCTACCTGCAGACGCAGGGCACCAGCCAGGGCGCGTTCTTCGACAACGCGACCATGAAGCCGCTGGTCAACAACCCGGCGTACGCGGCGGCGCTGGACGTCTACAAGCAGACCACGCAGTACGGGCCGCCGGGCGAGCTGAACCTCGACGTCGGCGACACGCGCGGGCTGTTCACCTCGGGGCGCTGCGCCCTCTCGATCGACTGGGGCGACATCGGCACGCTCGCCATCGACCCCAAGACCTCGACGGTGCAGGACAAGGTCGGCACCACGATCGCCCCCGGGTCGCGGAAGGTGCTCGACCGCGCCTCCGGGCAGCTGGTCGACTGCAACCCCACCCTCTGCCCGCGCGCGGTCAACGGCGTCAACCACGCGCCCTTCGCCGCGTACGGGGGCTGGACGGGGGCGATCAACGCCTCGGCCAAGAAGGACGTCAAGGACGCCGCCTACGACTTCCTGTCGTATATGAGCGCGCCGGCGCAGTCGAACGTCGACGTGACCCTCGGCAAGACCGGCTTCAACCCGTACCGGGTCTCGCAGTTCGAGAACATCGACCTCTGGGTCAAGGCCGGCATGAGCGAGGCGATGGCCAAGAACTATCTCGGCGCCATCCGCGACAGCCTCCAGAGCCCCAACATGATCCTCGACCTGCGGGTGCCGAAGTCCGCCGACTACGAGGGCGTGGTGCTCGACACGGCGCTGGCGCAGTTCCTGGCGGGGGAGCTCAACACCCAGCAGACCATGCAACAGATCGAGTCGGGCTGGAACAAGCTCACCGACGAGCAGGGGCGTGACAAGCAGAAGCAGTCGTACGGCGCGAGCCTGGCCGTCCAGCGCTAGCCGATGGACGCCAGCAGGCTGACTCGAGGCCGCCCCGTCGCCGCGCGGGGCGCCCTCGAGGCCGCCCCATTGCCGGCGCGGTCGGCGCTGGGCCCGAAGTTCGCGGTCCGCGCCGCGTTCATCTGGCCGGCGCTGCTGGTGATCCTGTTCGTGTCGATCTTCCCGCTGTTCGCCTCGCTGTACATCAGCCTGTCCCGCCTGGAGCTGGCGCGCGGGGGGTTCAGCTTCCACTTCATCGGGCTGGGCAACTTCCGCGACCTGCTGTTCGGCAGCGAGCGGACGCACTTCCTCGGGCTGAGCCGGCCGCTGACGCCGTTGGGCTGGGCGGTGCTGGCGGCCGGCGTGGCGCTGCTGTGCTGGGGGCTGGCGCGCGCGTGGCGGGGCGGCGTCTCGCTGGTGGGCATGGCCCTCCGACTGGTCGGCGCGCTGATCGCGACGGCCGTGCTGTGGCTGGCGACCCACACGATGCTGTCCCACGCCGGCCGGCCGGGGACCGTGGTGGTGACGCTGGTCTACGTGGCGGTGGGCATCGCGGTGCAGTTCCTGCTCGGCCTGGGGCTGGCGCACCTGCTGACCCAGGGACTTCCCGGGCAGCGGTTCTTTCGGGTGGTGTTCCTGCTGCCGATGATGATCACGCCGGTGGGCGTCGCCTACATGTTCCGCATGCTCACCGACACCGGCAAAGGACCGCTCGAGCCGCTCTGGGCGGCCTTCGGGCTGACCGACTTCTCGTGGGTGAACAGCCCGTGGGGCGCCCGGGTCGCGGTGATGGTGGGGGACATCTGGCAGTGGACGCCGTTCATGTTCATCGTGCTGCTGGCCGCGCTGGAGAGCCAGGACGTCGAGACCGTCGAGGCCGCCATGGTCGACGGGGCCAACCGCTGGCAGACCTTCCGCCACGTCACCCTGCCGGGGATCCTGCCGGTGTGCACCACCGTCATCCTCATCCGGCTGATCGAGGCCTTCAAGATCATCGACCTGCCCAACGTGCTGACCAACGGCGGCCCCGGCACCGCCACCGAGTCGCTCAGCCTGCACGCCTACGTCCGCTGGCGGACGCTCGACCTGGGCGAGTCCGCCGCGGTCGCCTACTCGTTGCTGTTCATCGTGACGGTGGTCGCGATGGCCTACGTCAGCCTGCTGCGGCGGCGTTTCGCGGAGGAATGAGCCGATGAGCACCCGGGCAGCGCAACGGCCGAGGACCCGCGTCCGGCATCCGCTCGGGCGCCGGTCGGTGCGGGACCTCTCGCCGCTCGGCAAGCTGGTCGCCTACCTGATCCTCGGGGGCTGGGCGCTGGTGGTGCTGTTCCCGCTCTACTGGCTGGCGATCACCTCGTTCAAGCTGCCGATCCAGGTCAACGCCGGGCCGGTCTACCTGCCGTTCGTGGACTTCCACCCGTCGCTGGACGCCTGGCACTACATCTTCGTGGACCTGCGGGACGACACCCTACGGCCGTACGTCAACTCGGTGGTTGTCGCGGTGGGCAGCTCGGCGCTGGCGATGCTGCTCGGCTCGGCGGCCGCGTACGCGCTGATCCGCTTCCGCTACCGGCCGCGCGTCGGCGTGATCGCGCTGTTCGCCGGCAGCCTGGTGCTGGCCGCCGTGCTGATCGGCTTCGGCGCGGCGCCGCTGCTGGCGGTCGTCGCGGCGGCGGCCTGCTTCGCGCTGCTCGCGGGCACGATCGGCAGCCGCTTCAGGCGGACGCTGTCCAACCGCGACATCGCCTTCTGGATGATCTCGCAGCGGATCCTGCCGCCGGTCGCGGTGGTCATCCCGATCTACGTGCTGTTCCAGCATCTCGGCATGCTCGACACCCGCACCGCGCTGATCATCACCTACGCGGCCACCAACCTGCCGATCGTGGTGTGGCTGATGCGCGACTACTTCAACCGGCTGCCCTGGGAGCTGGAGGAGGCGGCGCTGGTCGACGGCGCGTCCACCGTCCGGGTGTTCCGCTCGATCACCCTGCCGCTGGCGGCCCCCGGCCTGGTGGCGACCTTCCTGATCGTGTTCGTCTTCGCCTGGAACGAGTACCTGCTGGCGCTGTTCCTGTCGAGCGCGAACGCGCAGACCATGCCGCTCACCGTGGCCGCGCAGAACGCCACCCGCGGGCCGCAGTGGTGGTACATGTCGGTGCTGATCCAGATCATGATCCTGCCGGTCATCGCGCTGGCGATCGGGCTCGAGCGGGTCATCTCGCGCGGCCTGCTCGTCGGGGCGGTCAAGGGCTGAGCACGGCGATGGTGCGTGCCATGACCGAGGTCGTCACCGGGTTCGACACCCTCGACGTGCGCTTCCCCACGTCGCTGCGGCTCGACGGCTCCGACGCGATGAACCAGGCGCCCGACTACTCGGCCGCCTACGTGATCCTCCGCACCGGCGACCCGAACCTCGAGGGGCACGGCTTCTGCTTCACCATCGGCCGCGGCACCGAGCTGTGCGTGCAGGCGATCCGGGCGCTGGCGCCGATGGTCGTCGGGGAGAAATGCGAGGACCTGTTCGCCGACATGGGCGGCCTCTGGCGCCGGCTGGTCGGCGACAGCCAGCTGCGCTGGCTCGGGCCGGAGAAGGGCGTCATCCACCTGGCGACCGCGGCGCTGGTCAACGCGGTGTGGGACCTGTACGCCAGGACGCGCGGCAAGCCGTTGTGGCAGCTGCTGGTCGAGCTCACCCCGGAGGAGATCGTCTCGCTGGTGGACTTCCGTTACCTGACCGACGCGCTCACGCCCGAGGAGGCGCTGGAGCTGCTGCGCCGCCAGCAGCCTGGCAGGGCAGAGCGCGCGGTGCGGCTGGCCGCCGGCGGCTATCCGGCCTACGACACCTCGGCGGGCTGGCTCGGCTACAGCGACGACAAGCTCCGGCGCCGCTGCGGAGAGGCCGTCGCCGCCGGCTTCAGCCACGTCAAGGTGAAGGTCGGCGCCAGCCTCGAGGACGACCTGCGGCGGCTGCGCATCGCCCGCGAGGTCCTCGGCCCGGACCGCGGACTGATGCTCGACGCCAACCAGGTGTGGAACGTCCCCCAGGCGATCGCCTGGATGGGCGAGCTGGCCGCCTTCGAGCCCTGGTGGATCGAGGAGCCGACCAGCCCCGACGACGTGCTGGGCCACGCCGCCATCGCCCGGGCGGTGGCGCCGATCCGGGTGGCGACCGGCGAGCACGCCCACAACCGGGTGATGTTCAAGCAGCTCCTGCAGGCCGGCGCGATCGCCGCCTGCCAGGTGGACGCCTGCCGGCTGGCCGGGGTCAACGAGGTCGTGGCGGTGCTGCTGCTGGCGGCCAAGTTCGGCGTGCCGGTCTGCCCGCACGCCGGCGGCGTCGGCCTCTGCGAGCTGGTGGTGCACCTCTCGGCGTTCGACTACATCGCGGTCAGCGGCTCGCTGGACGAGCGGATGATCGAGTACATCGACCATCTCCACGAGCACTTCGTCGAGCCGGTCCGGGTGGTGGGCGGCCGCTACCTGCTCCCGCGCCTGCCCGGTTACGCGGCGATGACCCGGGAGTCGCTCGCCGAGTACCGCTTCCCGGACGGGCCCGCCTGGGCGGCACGCTGACCGGCGCGGCCGCTCAGAGCTGCCAGACGACCGGCAGCTCGGCGTCCGCCGCACCGGAGTAGTCGTGGACCACCTCGAGCAGCTCGGCCATGCGCGCCTGCCAGGCGACGTTCACCGGCAGGTGCTCCAGGTCGGCCAGCATGCCGCGGTAGTGCTCGCACTCGACCAGGTGGAACAGGTCGAGGCCGCTGCGCCAGATGGTCCACGAGCGCACGCCCGCGGCCCTGATGGCCGCGGTCAGCTCCGCCGGGACCTCGCGGTGCGCCGCCTCGTAGGCCGCCTCGGCGCCAGGCTTGAGCCGTGTGTGCAGTGCCACCCGCATCATGCGCGCACCTCCGCGTCTGGGGAGCGACGGAACGCCGGTCGCGGCCGTCGCGTTGCAGCCTGCTGCTATGGTCCCCTGGCAGCGTCAAGGGATCCACGAGCAGGGAGCCGGGCGATCGATGCGCAGCGAGCCGTCCCCGCCCCGGCCTGAGCGGGCCAGGTGGCCCCGGCTGGGCGCGGCCGGACCAGGCCCATCTGATCCGCGACTTCCGCGAGTTCACCGGCACCACCCCGACCCGCTTCGTCACCCAGATGGCCGGGCCAGCGGTGCAATCCGTTCAAGACCCGCTCGAGGTCGCCTCCCAGCCTGGCCGGCGACACTGCCGTGGCGACCTGACGGGAGGGTGCGCGACGCGCGGACGGTCCGGACCGTTCTGGGCCGGGTGATCGCACTGAGCGGCGCGGCCGCCGCCTGAGGAGCGGCTGACGCGGGTCCTGCCGCCGGGGCCCGATCCGTGGAAGGATGGACCCGTCGGCGGCAACGCAGTTTCACGGATACCGGCTGACCTGCGCGGCAGGCGGCCCTCGTGAGAGGCGGGATCCATGAGCCAGACCCGCAAGCTGTACCGCAGCCAAACCAATCGCATGCTGGGCGGCGTCTGTGGCGGCCTGGCCGAGTTCCTCAACACCGACGTGACCCTGATCCGGGTGCTGTTCGTGCTGCTGACGGTGCTCGGCGGCGCCGGCCCGATCATCTACCTGGCGATGTGGATCATCGTCCCCAACCAGCCGTGAGCGGGCGGTGGTGAGCGACGCGGCGGCGCGCGACGCCCTGCCAGCGGCGGAGTACCTGCTGTTCGGCGTCGTGGTGGTGCACACGCTGCCCAGGCACGGCTGGATCGCGCGTCGGGTCAGCCGGCCCTACCGGACCATCGTGTGGCAGACGCTGCGCGTGGCCGTGGGCGTGGCCACCTGGCCGACGGTGTTCCTCTTCGAGTGGGTCGTGAACGGCGGGCGGCTGCCGCTCCCAGAGGACAGCTGGATCATGGAGCTGCTCCGCTGGCCCTACGGCAGCCTGCTGCACCAGGCCGGGACACTCGCTGCCGCTGTGGTGCTCTGGCCGCTGGTCTTCGCCGCCGAGTGGGCCATCTGGCTGCTGCGCCTCGGCTCCCGCCGTCGCCACGGGTAGCGGCTCCAGCCGCACGTGCTCAGGTGCGCAGCGCCTCGACCGTCGCCGTGGGGACGATCCCTTCCACCAGGCGGGCCAGCTCGCTGTCCAGAGTGACGAACGCATCCGCCTGCAGCTGCGTGAGTGCGACGTACTCGGCGTCGTAGGTCTCTGCCAGCCCCAGCTGGTCGGCGACCTCCCAGGCCCGCCGCCGGAGCACCGCGTCGCCGAGGAGGCGGATCGGGATGGTCCGGATGCGGGCGAGCCGGTCGAGGGCCACGTCGCGTGGGATCTCGCCTCGGTACACGGCCTCGTGCAGGACCGAGAGCATCTGGGAGCGCAACAGCGTCGGCGCGAGCAGCTCGTGCTCGGCGGAGACCTCGATCCCCTCGCTGGCCAAGTGGAGGAGGGCGCCACAGTCGACGACGAATCTGGTCATGGACTGACGAGCCTACCGCTCGCGGAGCGCACTGGGAATCGTGACGGGAGGAAGGACGATGGGTGAGGTGGATGTGACCGGACCGCGGATCGGGTGGGGCGTGCTCGGGGCCGCAGGGATCGCGCGGCGGCGGTTCCTGCCCGCGCTGGAGCAGGCGCGCAACGGCCACCTGGTGGCGCTCGGGTCCCGCAGCCTTGACCGGGCCGCGGCGCTCGCCCCGGGCGGCGCGGTCGGCTCCTACGAGGACGTGCTCGCGGACCCGGCGGTCGACGCCGTCTACATCCCGCTGCCCAACGGCCTGCACGCCGAGTGGGTCCGCAGGGCGCTCGCCGCCGGCAAGCACGTGCTGTGCGAGAAGCCGCTGGTCCTGCGCGCCGCGGAGGCGGAGGAGATCGCGATCATGGCGGCCGCGGCCGGCAGGGTGGTCATGGAGGGCTTCATGTACCGGCTCCATCCGCAGTACGAGCCGGCCGTCTGGGAGCCGCTGGTCGAGCGGATCGGGCGGTTGCGGGCGGCGCACGTGCGCCGCAGCTTCACCCAGGACCACCCCGGCGACTACCGCGAGGACGCCGCACTCGGCGGCGGCGCGATCTGGGACATCGGCTGCTACTGCCTCGACCTGGTGACCCGGCTCTGCGGCGCGCCGGTCGAGGTCCACGCCACGGGCGACCTGCGGCGTGGGGTGGAATGGACCTCCGCGGTGCAGCTCCGGTTCCCCTCCGGGGTGCTGGCGAGCGCCTGGTGGAGCTTTGCCGGGCCGCTGTCGCAGCGGCTCTCGCTGGTCGGCGAGCTCGGCACGCTGGAGCTCGACGCTCCCTTCCGCTCGGACGGCCCTTCCGGAGCGTGGCTCGACACCGGCGACGGGGCCCGGTGGATCGAGTTCCCAGGCGACGACTGCTTCCGCCGCGAGATCGAGCATTTCGGCGACGTGGTCCTCGGAGCGGCCACACCCGCGGTCCCGCTGGGCGACTCGGCCCGGTGGCTGCACGTGGCCGAGGTCGTCGAACGGCAGGTGCGCGCGCGGGCCGACCGGCCAGGCGAGGGCTGACGCGAACGCCGATGGACCCTTGCGGGAGCAGGGGTCCATCGGGGTCCGGAGGGGTGCGCTCAGCGGCAGGGCGCGGGCGTCGGGGTGGCCACGGACGGTGGCGCCCCCGGCGGGAGGACGAAGCTGGCATAGACCGCCGCCGGCTCCTTCCCGCGGTTCTCGGCGACGTGGACGGCGCCCGGGAACTCGAAGAATCCCTGGCCCGCCGGTACGACCTGGGACACGCAGCGCCCGTGGGCGGCGTGGCTGAGGGTCACGGCTCCGGCGACGACCTGCACGAAGACGGGACCCGGGTGGTCGTGCCAGCCGGTCGACGCGCCCGGCTGGAAGTCGAGGCGGGCGGTCAGCACGTTCGACTCGCGGTGTCGGACGACCTTGAGCGGGCCGGGAACCAGCGCCGCCGCGACCGGGGTGACGACCGGGCCGGGCGGCGGCGCGGTCTGCGCGCCCTCGGCCGCGCTACCGGCGGCGCTGGCGATGCCGCCGACGGAGAAGAGCAGGGCCGCGCCGACGGCGGCGGCGGTCAGCGCCGCCGAGCTGACCAGAACGGCTCGACGGCTGGGAACGGGAAGGCGCATGCAAGCCCCTTTCTGCGGTGCCGGGAACGAGGTGCCGGTCGCCGACGCGACCAGCGGCGGGGACCGTATGGCGGGCCGCTCAGCGGCTCCTCAGCCGGCGCTTAGCCACGGCTTAACCGGAGCCGACGTAGATCGTGTGCACGAGCTGGTCGTGCCAGGGGTCAGCGGCCGGTGATCGCCCCGCGGCTAGGGAGGACAGAGCCTGAGATGGCTGGGTCGGCTGCCAAGGATCATGTCGTCTACCCGCTGGAGAAGCGGGTGATCAACCCGATCGTCCTGCTCGCATGGGAGCTCGGCATCCCGCCTCCGGGCGACGCCCTGCTGGAGACGACCGGGCGGCGGACGGGACAGCCGCGGCGAACGCCAGTGTGCGATGGCCTGGACGGGGAGACCTTCTGGCTGGTGGCCCAGCGCGGGCGACGCGCCGACTGGGTCAAGAACATCCAGGCCAACCCGCGCGTCCGGGTCAAGGTCCGCAGCGGGTCTGGCGTCGTCTGGAGGGCCGGAACGGCGCACATTCTGGACGATGACGACCCGCGCGAGCGGCAGCGGCGGATCGGCCGGGGCAACCTGGCGCGCCGCCTGTGCGTGTCCGCGTCGGCGGCGATGGACACCGATCCGCTGACGGTGCGCATCGACCTTGATACCCGCTGATTCCTGGCAGGCGTGACCCCGCTCAACCAGCAAACGGGTTGGGCCGAAGAACTACCTGTGGGCACCCGCTCGCGCGGTTCCCTGTGGTGCCGCCGCGCCGGCGGCCCGGTCGCGGCGGAGGCCTCGAGGAGACCGCGGTATCACGCCGGACCGGTGACTCTGGGGCCGCCGGCAGCCTCTTCGGCACGAGGTACCTGCCCGGCTACGCCTGGTTGTTCCCCATCGATCAAGGCCGCGCCAGCGTCGGCATGGGGCATGGACGTCTCGAAGCACCACGGGATCAGCGCGCTGGCTCATCACATGAGGGAGGCGTGATGACAACACTGACCAAGGAACCAACGACCCTCGGGATGCCGTGGGAGGAGCAGTACGGCTACGCCCAGGCAGTGAAGGTCGGAGACACCGTCTACCTTTCCGGGCAGGTGAGCCACGACGACCGGGCCAACGTCCTCGGGGTCGGCGACATGGAAGTCCAGATGCGTACGGCCTATGCGAACATCGGGAAGGTGCTCGCACAGTACGGCGCGACGATCGACAACCTGGTCGAGGAGACGCTCTACGTCCGGGACATGGACGCCGCGTTCCAGGCCCGGGTGAAGATGAAGGACGAGGTCTTCGCCGGAAACCCGGTCGTCGCGAGCACCATCGTCCAGATCGAGCGTCTGGCCTTCCCGGAGCTCCTGGTCGAGATCAGGTGCGTCGCCAAGATGTGACAGGGTGAGACCAGGCGGTTTATCGCAGGCGGACTCCGCCGGCGACGACGGCCGCCGGGCGGGCCAGCTGGTCCGGGTTCTGGCGGGGGTCGTGATGGTAGGTGACGATGTCGGCGGCCTTGCTGGCGCCGAGGAAGCGGCGAGGCCAGGTGCTCGCCGCGGCCAGCGCATCCTGCGGCTCCAGTCCCATCTGGGCCAGCAGCGCCACCTCCCGGGGGATCGACCCGGTCACGTCCGTGCCGGCCAGCACCGGCACGCCGAGCCGGACGGCCAACGGCAGCAGCTCGGCGATCCGCGCGCGGCCCTCCTGGAACCGGTGCCGGCGCTCCGGCGTCATGTCCGGGGCGTCCAGCATGGTGAGCAGCGCGCCCACCGTCGGCGTCCAGGCGGTTCCACGGTCCGCCATGTCCCTGACGGCGTGCTCGTCCAGCCCGAACCCGTGCTCAACGGAATCCACACCCGCGGCGACCAGCTGGCCCGCGCCCGGCACCGTCGAGTGCACCGCCACCCGGGCACCGGCCTCGTGCGCCGCGGCCACCAGCCGCGCGATGGCGTCGATCCGGTACGTGGCCTCGGCGTCGGTCCCGGCGGCCAGGTCGGGGAAGTCGGCGATCACCTTGACCCAGGCCGCTCCCCGGCCGATCTCCGCCATCGCGGCGTCGACCAGGCCGGTCTCATCCACCGGCGCGTCGAGCAGGTCCGGGAAGTAGCGGCCGGCCGGAGCCAGGAACCGGCCGGCCGCCTGCAGCGCCGGCGTGCCCGGCCCGGACCCGAGCTGCAGGGTCAGGCCGCCCGCAGAGCCGACATCGCGGACCAGGGTGATCCCCGCCTGCGCCCAGGCGACCAGGTTCGCCCGGGCGGCGCTGGCGGCCAACGGCACCAGGCCCGCCGGCCCGGAGCCAACGGCCGGGTGCGCGTGCGCGTCGACCAGCCCGGGCAGGACGAACCCACCCGGGAGCGGGTCGGCGCCGGCCACCGGCCGGTCATGGACGGCGCCCGAGCCGTCGATCCACCACGACGCCGGCTCGTCGCCGAAGGGGAGCGCAACGCCGTGAAGCGCCCAGGCCTTCATCCCGGCACGGTAACGACGGGTGCCTGAGCGCGCCACCACCAGCGGGGATGGAGCAGCGTCTCATGCTGGTAGACGTTCGGCGGCCCATCGTTGACCACGGCATCGATGTACTAGGAGCGACGCTCGCGTGAAAATCCCGCGTCGGCGCAGGCACTCTCCAGGCTGCCAAGCCCGAAGGCTTCAACCGGGCCGAGCGCGCCCGCGGGCCGCACGCCCTCCGTGGCCGCCCTGCCCGCCGCCCAGGCAAGCATCGGCGCGGTGAACGAATAGGGATCCCCGCCGGTCAGGTGCACCCCGGCCAGCTTCCCGCCGCTGGCGTCGCCCGCCACCGCCACCACGTCTGAGCGGATGGCTTCCCCCGTGCCGGGCGCGGCCCTGCTGCGCTGAACCCGGCGGGCCTGCTGATCCAGAGCCCGGCGCACACCTGGCAGGCGGCCCAACGGCGTGGCGAGCGCGGAGGCGTAGGACACGAGCCTGGTGGCGGCGCCGAACCAGCCGAGGTAGACACCCACCTCGGTGAGCGGCGCCTGCGCCACGATGCCGCCTGCTCCCGCTGCCCGCGGCCGCAGCCTGGGCAGCGCGAAATGCTCCGATGAGCCGATCGAGAAGGCCTGCCGTGCCTTGCCGTCGATCTCGAACGACATGACGCGCGCGGCGGTCCGCTCGCTCACGACGCGGCCGCCGCGGAACGCGTAGCCGGGCTCGAGCAGCACGCCGGCCACCGACGCGCGCGTGCCCGCGCTTGTCCCCTTCCGGATGTTCCCGCGCACGAAGTAGCCGACCCGCACCCGGGCCGCGGCGGGCCCGGCGGCCTCGAGCGCGAGAGCCCCCGCGAGGTTTCCTGGCACGTAGTCGTAGCCGAACGCGGTCAGCAGCACCGCACCGGTGCGTTCCGCCCGCGGGCCGAATTCCTCGAACACCTGGCGGATGAACGGCGGTTCACCGCTGGAGTCCAGGTAGATCGCGCCCGCTTCCACGGCCGCCGCCACGGCGGACCGGCCGACCTTCAAGAATGGTCCCGCGGTCGACACCAGCACGTCGCCAGGCTCGAGCAGCTGCCGCAGTGGCTCAGGTCGTTCGATGCCCGCGACGGCCGTCTCCAGCTCGATCCCCTCGCCTGTCCGCGCGAGACGGGCGGCGAGCGCGTTCAGCCGGCCCCGGTCACGGCCCGCAAGGACCGGGCGGGCGCCGCTGGCGACCATCGCCCGCGCGGTGCGCGCCCCGATATAGCCCGTCGCCCCGTACAGGACGATTCGACCTGGCATGGCATCAACCCACCGTCGCGTGTCTGGACGCGGCGGCCCTGGGCCGCCACCACGGTACAACCCATCCAAGTCATAGTTGGCCGCCACACTCCACGACGGCAGCCCAGGCGCCTGGCGCGCTGCAGGTCCGTTGCCGGCAGCGCCGCGTGGATGGGACAATCCGCCAACATCGGCCGAGCCTCCCCGCGGCGCCAGACGCTTCGATTGGCGCTCTATGCCGTGTCCGCGGGACTGGGTGTAGCCGCCACCCGTCGCAGCGCGACCCCATAGTGAGGCCAGAAGCGCAGGGTCGGCGGAAGCAACGGTGCCACCGTTCGGAGCACGCTGCGGAGCAGCGCGTAGCGGTGCTGCTCTCGCCGGTCCCACGCCAGCCCGAAGCCCTCCTGGAACCGCGCGGGCAGCAGTCCGGCCGTCAGCAACCTCGTGGTGGCAACCGGTGGGCGCGGCAGGCCAGGCAGCCAGCCATCGAGGACGGCGGCGGCAAGCTCCTGCGAGGTCTGGTCGACGGCAAGCTCCGGTCCGTGGACCATGCGCTGCAGATAGGCCTCGAAGGCGACATAGCTGTCGGGCAGGACCTGGTCGGTGACGCCGAACAACCTCGCGAAGGGCTTGCTTTGCTGGTAGTAGTCGGCGCGCTGCCCGAGGCTGAGCGAGCCGACGAACTGGTCCATCACGTCCAAGGCGACCATGACCAGGGTGGCGTGCACCCATAGCGCAAGCTGCGGGTCGCCAGCGCGGTAGACGGTACCGGCGGGAAAGCAACCGGACGCCGTCGGCAGCCGACCCTGGACGCGCTGGTGGAGCTTGCCGACCCGGGCCGCGGCCGTACGGGCTTGCTGCCGGTCGCCGAAGACGACCGTGAGGGTGGCGTCCAAGGTCGCGCGGAGGCGGCGCAGCGGGTCGTCCCGGAAGCTGCTGTGGGCGGCCACACCCGCCGCGATCAGCGGGTGGGCAAGCTGGAGCAGCAGGGCGGCCGGCCCGCCGAGCAGGAGAAGCTTCTCCCGCCAGACATGCCAGACCTGGGAGCCCGGCCCGAACCAACCGGGGTCGCCGGGACTCCCAGGTGCTAGGCGATCGGGGAGCAGCCGCGGCCTTGCGGGCCTCCCGGGCCTCCCGACGGTGTCTGCCTGGGCGTAGCCGTACCGCTCCTCCCACGGCATCCCGAGGGTCGTTGGTTCCCTGGTCAGTGTTGTCATCACGCCTCCTTCGCGTGATGAGCTGGCGGGTTCATCTCTGGAGTCAGGGCGCGTCGGCGGTACTTCTTGACCGCCTGCCGGCGCCTATCAAGTCGAATGAGGCGGATCCTCACCCGGCGGCGGTCCACGGCACGCCCAGGTCGTTGCCATGCCGGGCTGCCCGACCCCGGTGCGAGAAACCGGGCCTCCTCGCGGCAGGCTTGCCGCGTTCGCTGCGAACCGCATCGCGGTTCGCCGGCGGACGGGCCGCCGAGGCGCCGCCGCCACAAGCGGACGCGCAGGCGAATGCCCACAGGTAGTTCTTCGGTTCCAAGGAGCCGCTGGTTGAGGCGGCGCCCTCCCATGGCCACCGCCATCCATTCCGTCGGCAGCTCGAAGCGCTGTCCGGCGCCGGCCATGACCGGCGGGCTGCGCACTTCTTCCGAGGTGGCGGGCCGTTTCGGTGACGGGTAGCGTCTCCGCCGGGGAGGACAGCGTGGCTGAAAGCGCAGGTGTACGGATCCGCCTGCTCGGGGGGTTCGAGGTCACCGTGGGAGACCGCCCGGTGGCGTCGGACGCGTGGCGGCTCCGCAAGGCCAAGACCCTGGTGAAGCTGCTGGCGCTGGCCAGCGGCCACCGGATGCACCGCGAGGCGCTGGTGGCGGTCCTGTGGCCCGACCGCGACGGCACGTCGGCGGCCAACAACCTGCACCAGGCGCTGTACGTCGCGCGGCGCGCGCTGGGCGGCGCGTCCAGCGGCCTGTTCACGCTGCGGGACGACATCGTGCTGCTGTCCGAGGGCGAGCCGCCGTGGCTGGACACCGAGGCCTTCGACGCCGCCTGCCAGCTCGCCCGGCAGACCCGCGACCCGCGGGACTACCAGGCCGCGGTCGAGCTGTACCGCGGCGACCTGCTGCCAGAGGACCGCTTCGAGGACTGGGCGGAGGGGCCGCGCGAGGCGTTGCGCGAGCGGCGGCTCGGCATGCTGATGGAGTACGCCGAGGTGCTGTCGGAGCGCGGCGAGCACATCCGGGTGGTCGACCTGACGGGCGCCGTGACCGCGGCCGACCCCTTCCACGAGGGCGCCCACCGCCTGCTGATGGCGGCCCTGGCGGCGAGCGGTCGCCGCTACGACGCGCTGGCGGTGTTCGACAGGCTGCGCGAGGCGCTGACCGAGGAGTACGCCGCCGATCCCGAGCCCGCCACCCGGCGGCTCTACCGCGAGCTGCTCACCGCCGGCGACCCGCGGCCGGCCGCCGCGGCGGCGGACGGCGGCGCGCCGCGGCGGGCGGACGTCACCCGGATGGCGCCACGCCCGGCGGCCCGCGCCACGGACGGGCCGTGGCTGGAGCAGACCTCCTTCGTCGGCCGCCGGCGCGAGCTGGCCGAGATCGTCCAGACGCTCGGCCGCACCAGGCTGCTGACCCTGACCGGCCCGGGCGGCGCCGGCAAGACCCGGCTGGCCTACGAGGCGGCCGGCAGGCTGGGCGGCGCCTACCCCGACGGCGTCCACGTGGTCGAGCTGGCGTCGCTGTCGCGGCCCGAGCTGGTGCCGCAGGCGGTCGCCTCGGTGCTGGACCTGCCGCTGCCCGAGACCGGCGCGGCCGAGGTGATCATCGCCCGGCAGCTCGCCGAGCGGCGGCTGCTGCTGGTGCTGGACAACTGCGAGCACCTGCTGGACGCCTGCGCCCGGCTCGCGGCCGCGCTGCTGCGCGGCTGCCCGGACGTGGTGGTGCTGGCGACCAGCCGGGAGCCGCTGCGGGTGGGGGGCGAGGTGACCTGGCGCACGCCGTCGCTGGCCCTGCCGGACCTGCGGCACCTGCCGCCGGTCGCCGAGCTGGGCGAGCTGGAGTCGGTCCGGCTGTTCGTCGAGCGCGCCAGGGACGCCGCGCCCCGGTTCGAGCTGGACGAGACCACCGCGCCGGCGGTGGCGGAGATCTGCGTGCGCCTCGACGGCATGCCGCTGGCGCTGGAGCTGGCCGCGGCGCGGACCTCGGCGCTGGCGCCGGCGCAGATCGCCGCCCGCCTCGACGACGCCCTGCGCGTCCTCGGCCGCGGCAGCCGCGCCGCCGTCACCCGCCAGCAGACCCTGCACGCCACGCTGGCCTGGAGCCACGACCTGCTCGAGGAGGACGAGCGGGTGCTGTTCCGCCGCCTGGCGGTGTTCGCTGGCTCGATGTCGCTGGAGGCGGTGGAGCAGGTCTGCGGCGGTGACGGTCTGGACGTCGTCGACCTGCTCAGCCGGCTGGTCGACAAGTCGCTGGTGCAGGCCGAGCACGCCGATGGGACGGCCCGCTACCGCCTGCTGGAGACGATCCGGCAGCTGGCCGACCAGCGCCTGCGGGACGCGGGCGAGCGCGCGGCGCTGGTCCGTGCCCATCGCGACTGGTATGTCGCGTTCGCCGCGGCGCACGACCCGGAGCGGGCCGTCGGCGTGGTCAACGACACGCCGCAGGCGCTGGACGTCGAGCACGACAACCTGCGGGCCGCGCTGTCCAGCGGACTGGCCGACGACCCACCGGAGGCGCTGCGGCTGGCGGTCAGCCTGTGGCGCTTCTGGCTGGCGCGCGGCCATTTCGCGGAGGGCAGCCGCTGGCTGGAGGCCGCCCTCGCGGCCGCGCCAGAGCGGACGCCGCTGCGGGCCAGCGGGCTGTTGGCCACGGCGGCGCTGCAGGTCCGGCGCGGCGCCCTCAGCGACCGGGAGCTGGACCTGGGCCTCGAGGGGGCCGCGATTCTCCGCGACGCGGGCGACGACCACGCGCTGGCGCAGTCCCTGCCGATGATCGGTCTATTTGCCTGGATCGAGGACAGCGACTGGGAGCGCTCCGTGCGGCTCGTCGAGGAGGGCCGCGCCCTGGCGGCGAGCCTGCGAGCCACCGGCCTGGTCGCCAACGCCGCCGACGTGCTCGGCGTGATCACGCTGCTGCGGGGCGCCGTCGAGGACGCCGAGCGCTGCTTCACCGAGGCGCTCGACCTGCTCGAACCGCTTCCGGTTGATCTGCCCCCCTTCTACTCGGTGGTGACGCCCGGGTGGTTCTGGGAGCCGGGGCGTAACGGGCAGCCCCGCATGCCCTTCACCGAGACGGTGCTGGTCTACCGGCGGGTCGGCGCGCCACAGGCAGCCGCCTATACCCTCTCCAACCTGGCGCACGCCGCCCGCCAGGGCGGCGACCGGGCGCGGGCGCGGACGCTGGTCGAGCAGAGCGTCACCGCATTCCACCGGCTGGGCGACCTGCACGGAGAGGGTCTCGCCTTGTGCCACTCCGCCAACCTGCACCGCCAGGCTGGCGAGCTGTCCGAGGCCGCCGAGTTGCTGGACCGGAGCCTGGACATCCGGCGCCAGTTGGGCGACCGGCGCGGTGTCGGCCTCACGGTGGTCAACCAGGGGCTGGTCGCGGCGGCATCGGGCGACCTGGGTCGGGCCGACCGGCTGCTGCGCGAGGCCTACCTGCTGTTCGAGGAGATGGAGGATGGTCCGGGATGCTGGGGCGCGACGCTCAACCTCGGTCTGGTGCTGCTCGACGCCGGTGAGGACGAGCGGGCGCGCCGGGTGCTGCGGCAGTGGCGTGAGCTCCAGCCCATCCCCTGGACCTTCCGGACCAGGGCGTGGTCGCTGCTGGCCCTGGCCGCGCTGGAGGAGCGCGCGGGCGACCCGGACGCGGCCGCGCGCTGCCTCGACGAGGCGCGGGCGCGGCTCGTCGCGCTCGGCGACCAGCCGGGCCTCGCCTACCTGAGCGACCACGCTGAGTCACTGCTAAGAGGATGCTGAGCGGCTCCGGCTACCGTCGCGGCGATCCATCACATCGAGCAGGAGGAGACAGCCATGGCCGTCACGGTCGGCGCTCGCGACGTCATCGGCGAGGCCACCCTCGGCGAACTGGAAGGCAACCTGCGGGGGCAGCTGGTGCGGCCGGCCG